>DATAPB010000100.1:0-25066 GCA_036265435.1 Solirubrobacterales bacterium
TTGTGGGCGCGACGGGCGACCGGCCCCGGCAACGGGATGCCCACCTCGAGTCCGAACTTGTAGGTCGCCCGCGTCCGGTCCGCACCCAGGTCCTCGAAGAGGTAGTTGCCGTCAGCGTCGTTGATGCCGTTGCCCTCGACGAAGTCCCACTCGATCCGCCGCGGCTCGTCGTAGCGGTAGTTGAGCGTGTAGTCGACCTTGCGGACCTTCGCGTCCACGAACAGGCGGACCCGCTTGCCGCGCCCCCGCTCGTCCCAGTCGAGGACCTCGGTGTCGACGACGGCGCTCTGCCAGGAGGGAAAGGTCTCGTAGTCCGTGATCGCGTCGAAGCAGGTCTGGATGGGCGCTGCGATCTCGACTGTGTGCTCGGCCCAGTTGAGCCCCATCTCTCTCCTTCCTATGAACGTCCCGCGGGCGCGGCGAACGGCACGGCTTCGAACGGGACCCCCTCGGGGGCGTCAACCCTATCCGGGTGCAGCAGATGGGCGAGCAGCTCGGTGCCCTCGACGAGCCTGGGCCCGGGGCGCGAGAACGATGCCGCCGCGTCCACCGCCCAGATCCGCTCGGCGTCGAGCGCGGCCACGTCGGCGGCATGGGCCCGGACCTCGGATCGCGACTGGACGGCATCCCAGCCGCAGGGCATCGCCACCAGCACGTCGGGCCTCGCGGCGGCGAGCTCATCCCATTCCGCGGTCCGCGACTTCGCCGCCGCCGCGCCGAGCACGTCCTCGCCGCCCGCGATCTCGATCATCTCCGGCACCCAGTGACCGCCGATGAAGGGCGGGTCCAGCCACTCGAGCGCGAGGACGCGCGGGCGGGAGGCGCCGGCCACGGCCGCGCGAACGCCCTCGAGCCGGCGCTCCAGCTGATCGCGCAGGTGGGCGCCCCGCTCGGCGACGCCCGCCGCCCCGCCCAGACGCGGCACGTCGGCCAGCACCTCGGCGAGGTTCGACGGGTCCAGCGAGATCACGCGCGGCCGCCTGGGCAGCCTCGCCGCCACGGCCACCACGTCGTCGTAGGAGACGGCGCAGACCTCGCAGACCGCCTGCGTCACGATCAGGTCCACGTCGAGCTCCCGCAGCGCCGGCTCGTCGAGCTCGTAGAGGTGGCGGCCCTCCCCGGTGAGCCGCCGGACGGCGGCGTCGATGTCGCCGGCCGAGAGCCCGTCCGGAACCAGACTCCTCGTCAGGTGGGGCCTGCTGCTCGCCTCGGCCGGGTAGTCACATTCGTGGGTGACGGCGACGACTTGATCGCCCAAGCCAAGGGCGAATAGCATCTCGGTCGCCGAGGGAACCAAGCTCGCGATTCGCACCCGACGAATATGGCACTTCTGAGCGACGAGGAGATCAAGGAGAGGCTCAAGGAGCTGGACGGCTGGCGCCAGCGCGGCGAGTACATCGTCAAGAGCTTCGATCGCGGTGACTTCGTCGGGTCGGTCAGGTTCGTCGACTCACTTGTGGAGCCCGCGGAGGACATGAACCACCACCCCGACATCGCCATCTCCTGGAGCCAGGTCGAGGTCGCGATCTCGACCCACGCCGAGGGCGGCCTGACCGATAACGATTTCGAGTTGGCTCGAAAGGTCGACGCGCTCGCCTAGCGCGCGCCGGCCTTTCTTATGCTGGGTGGAGGGGTTCGCCTAGGCTCTGCGGCTGTTCGGCTCACGGAAGGGAACGAATGCCGGAGGGGCTGTCGGCCGACGAGGTCGGCAAGGAGATAGCGGGTCACGCCTCTCATGGGGAGGGCGGCGCGCACGATCGACGCGACCGCCTCGTTTCGATCACCGAGGCAATCCTGCTGTCGATCGTCGCCCTGCTGGCGGCATGGTCCGGCTATGCGGCGGCGAAGTGGAGCACCGAGTCGAGGGTGGGCCTGGCCGCGTCCTCGAGCGCGAGGGCAAAGGCGAATCGGGACTTCCTCAAGTCCATCGAGGTCCGGAACTTCGATTCCTCGACCTTCGAGGCCTGGTTCGCGGCCTATACGGTGGGCAACCAGCAGGCGATGGCCCTCGCCGAGCGGCGCTTTCGCCCCGGGTTCCGGGTTGCATTCGACGCCTGGCGCGCGACTAAGCCGGAGACCAATCCCAACGCGCCAAGGGGTCCGACGTACATGCCGGAGTACCGCCAGCCTGGGCTGAGAGAGGCTGCCGACCTGGACAACCAAGCCGATGAGGCCTTCGCCTCGGGCGAGGACGCCGGCTCGAAGTCCGACAAGTACATCCGCACCACGGTCTTCCTCGCGAGCGTGCTCTTCCTGGTCGGCATCAGCACGCGTTTCCCGCTCCGGGGCGGCCGCTACGCGCTCGTCGGTCTGGGGGCGGTGCTCCTGGTCATCTCCTTCGTGCTTCTCCTCCAGCTGCCGGGGCCGCCGGCCTGACCCGGCCTGAGCGCCGGCTCCTGCGCTTGCGGCACTGCCGCCGGGCGTGGGCTTGCGGCGCGGCACAAACACCGTCAGGTCGTTCGGTAGCCTTGCCTCGTCGCCTGTGACCGACGACGACCTCCCTCGAAGTACGCGCGCCCGTTGGGGCGTGAGCGATCCAACAGACGACCCGCCTGACGGGAGGACGAGATGAGCGCCGTGCTTCTCGTCCTGCTGTTCGTCCTGATCGCGATCAACGGTGTCTTCGTCGCCGCCGAGTTCGCGCTGGTCCGCTCCCGCCGGTCCAAGCTCGAGCAGCTCGCCTCGGAAGGTTCCCGAGGTTCCGCGGCGGTCCTCCGGCAGCTCGACGACATCGACGAGTACCTGTCCGCCTGCCAGCTCGGAATCACGATGGCCTCTATCGGGATCGGCTTCCTCGGGGAACCTGCCGTCGCCAAGCTGATCGAGCCGGTTTTCGGCGGGCTGTCGCATGGGGTCGCCGTCGCGATCTCCGTAGCGATCGCCTACAGCCTGGTCACCGCACTGCACGTCGTGGTCGGCGAGCAGGCGCCGAAGCTGTTCGCAATCGCGCGGCCCGAGGACAGTGCCCGCCGTCTCGCACCCCCCCTGAACTGGTTCCGCCGGCTCACGGCTCCCTTGACCGTCGCATTGACCTGGATGGCCAATCGTGTAGTCCGCCTCTTCGGGGTCCGGCCGGAAGAGCTCGACGAGGACCAGCCGACCCCCGAGGACCTTCAGTTGCTGATCTCCCAATCGGCGATTCGAGGCAAACTCGACCCGGGCGAGGCGGGAATGCTCGGCGGCGTCTTCCATCTGCACGAGCAGGAGGCCCGCGAGGTGATGACGCCGATCCCGGCCGTCGTCACCGTCGACGCGTCCGCGACGGTCTCGGACGCGCTCAACCTCTGCATCTCGTCCGGGCACAACCGGCTCGTCGTCGTCGAGGACGGGAACGCGGACCGGGTTCGCGGGGTCGCTCACGCGCTCAGGCTCGTGCGCCTGCTGATGAGCGAGGGTCCCGAGGCGAAGATCGAGCCCGCGATTCGTGACGCGCTGATCGTCCCTGAGACGAAGCCGTTGGACGACCTGCTGACGGAGCTTCAGCGCCAGCGCTCCTCGATGGGCGTGGTGGTGGACGAGTACGGCCGGACGGTCGGCATCGTCACCGTCGAGGACATCCTCGAGGAGGTGGTGGGGGAGATCGAGGACGAGACCGATCCGCTCGCCGGATCGCTCCGCCAGCTCGCGAACGGGGACTGGTACGTCCGCGGCCACGTCTCGCTCGGTGATCTCGCGGATCGCGGCATCGAGCTTCCGGTCGACACCGACGCCTACAACTCGATCGGCGGCTACGTCTTCGGGGAGCTCGGGCGGCTGCCGAAGCGCGGCGACCTGATCACTTCAGACGGCTACGAGATCCGGGTCGAGTCGGTCCGGGAGAACCGGATCGAGGCGGTTCGCATACACCCGCAAACCGTTTGATTCGAGGGTGCGCCGCAGGCGGCGCAACCCGTTTCGCGATGCTTGCAGGCGTTTTTCCTTCCGTCCGTTTAGGGCTCTACGTTGCCGGAAATTGATGCGAGGGCGCTCCGAGCGCGGCGAGGAGCAACCCGCCTCAGGGAAGCTTGAGGAGGCCACATGTGGGTCGTCCGGTTCAGCGATAAGCAGCTCGAGGTAGTGAGGGCGGTGCTCCGCTCGGAGGAGCACCGGGGGCCGGCTCTGGAGGGCGCACTGGAGGCACTCGATCTCGCTCGATGGGATGAGCTCCCCGAGGCGCAGCTCCCCTGGTCGGAGATCGAGGCCGAGGCCACGAAGCAGGGTGTCTCGGAGGCTGATGTGATCTGGGATCGTTCCGGGCGCCATGACGAGCCCGCCGTGCCGCCCATCGCGACCAAGTCGCGGGTCAAACGCAAGGGCAAGCAGGCGGCGTAGCCCCACCCTCGTTCTCGTCGCGGCGCTGCTCGTGCTCTCAGCGCTGGTCGCAGTCGGCTGCGGCGCTGCCGACTCCTCGACGTCGGCGAACCGGTTCGACGGGTCCAGGGCGATGTCGCTCCTCCGGGCGCAGGTCGCAGTCGGTCAGCGGCCGGCCGGATCGCCGCAGCTCCGCAACCTCGCCGTGATGCTCCGGGACATGATGGCCTCGGAGCCCGGGTCCCCGATCAAGGACGTGCACTTCGAGCCGTTCCCGAGCACCGGGCCGCAGCAGGGCCTTCGGAACATCGTCGGCGTCCTGCCCGGCCGAGCGCCCGCGATCCTCATCGGCGCGCACTACGACACCGAGTGGCACCCGAAGGGGTTCGTCGGCGCAAACGACAGCGCCGCCGGCACGGCAGCTGTGATGGAGCTCGCGCGCTCGCTCCCGAATGAGCTGCCTCGGGACCACCGCGAGATCCGCTTCGTCCTCTTCGATGGTGAGGAGGACCCGCCGGGCTGCACCGACAGGGACTTCCAGTTCTGCGCGCTCCGCGGCTCGAGGGCGTACGCGACCGCCCACCCGGGGCAGACCGGGGACATGATCCTGCTCGACTACATCGCCAATCGCCGAGCGCAGATCCGCCGAGAGGCGAACTCGAACGTCGGGCTCTGGGAGCAGCTGCGGCAGGCGGCGGGGGAGGTCGGAGCCACGGAGATCTTCCCCCCCGGCATCCAGGGCGGCGTCATCGACGACCACTATCCGTTCCTCGAGCAGGGGGTCCCGTCGATCGACCTGATCGACTTCAGCTACGCGTACGCCGACACGCTCCAGGACACGGTCGACAAGCTCGACCCCGCGGTGCTCGACAAGGTGGGCGAGACCGTCGCCCAGCTCGTCATCGACATGAACGGCGGCGGCTAGTCGTAGGTGTAGAACCCGGCGCCCGACTTGCGGCCAAGCTTGCCCTCGTCCACCAGCGCGATCAGCCGCCCGGGCGGACGGTGGTGGTCCTCGCCGCTGTCGGCATGCAGCGCCTCGCCGATCGCGACGGCCACGTCCACCCCGATCAGGTCGAGCAGGGCAAGCGGCCCCATCGGGTAGTTGGCGCCGAGGGTCATGCAGCTGTCGACGTCCTCGGCCTCCATCCCGGTCTGCTCCATCAGGCGAACGGCATCGAAGAGGTAGGGGAAGAGGAGCCGGTTGACGACGAACCCCGGCTCGTTCGGCACTTCGACCACGGTCTTGCCGATCGCCTCGCACCAGGCACGTGCCCGCGGACGGATCTCCTCTCTGGCCGGATCGGGCAGGCAGAGCTCGATCAGGCCCATCTTCACCACCGGGTTGAAGGGGTGGAGCCCGAAGACCCGCCCGGCATGGCCGCTCTCCGACCCGATCTCATCGAGCGAGAGCGACGAGGTCGTGGTCGCCAGGTCGGCCTCGCCCGCCGCGTCGCCGGCCGACCGCAGCAGGTCGGCCTTCGGTCCGAGCTCCTCGATGACCGCCTCGACGATCAGGTCGCGGTCCGCGAGGTCGGCTGTATCGGTCGTCACCTTGATGCGGCCTCCGTCCGCGCCCTCCACCTTCGAGGCGAGCTTCTGCGCCTGCTCCTCCGCGCGCCAGGCCGAAGCGTCCGAGCGCGCCAGCAGCAGTACGTCCGAGGCGACGCTGGCGCAGGCGGCGAGGCCGGTGGCGATCGCCCCGCTGCCAGCGATCGCCGGCCGCTCATATTTAGGGGCGCCCGCCACGCGCGGGTGTCTATCACGACCATCAGCAGACGGCTGCGCCTGACGGCACGCCTTCGCATCAGTTGCGCAGAGGCGCGCCCTCGCCTGACGACGGCGTACAGTCGTGCGATGGGCGATGGCCGGATCGAATGGGCCGAGCACCTGGTCGAGGTCTGGAACGCAGCCGAGTTCGAGACGTGGCTCGACGAGGTCGGGCCCGAGTTCGCGTTCACGCCCGATCCGAGCTTTCCCGACGCGGGTACCTACCGTGGGGAGGAGTTCCGCAGCTGGATGCGCGGATGGATCTCGACCTGGAAGGAGAACCGCTTCGAGCTGCTCGGCGTCGAGGAGATTGCGGGCGCACGCTGCTCCGGGGCCGCTGGCACCTGGCGACTCGGCAGACCGGCGGGGAGGTCCCCCTGCAGGACTTCACGCTGGTCCTCTTCTATGAGGACGAGGGTGCCGAGCGTCCGGACCGGATGGCCGCCTGCTTCGATCCACAGCTGGCCCGTGAGGCGGCCGAAGCGGGCACTGGCTGACTCGCCAGTCAATCGGTGTATGCTCATGTCAACGAGACTTGGTTGCTTGAAGAAACCGACTGAGGAGGCAAGAGGTGGCTGAGAACGGAAAGTTCGGTGGACGCGAGGTCGTGATCGTGGAGGCCGCTCGCCTTCCGGTTGGCCGCGGACACGAGGAGAAGGGCTACTACAAGGACGTCCACGCCTCGAATCTGCTCGCCACGACCTACGGCGCCGTGATCGAGCGCGCGGGCATCGAGGCCTCCGCGGTCGAGGACGTCGTAGCCGGCTGTGTTCAGCAGTTCGGGGAGCAGGGCATCAACATCGCCCGCAACGCCTGGCTCGAGGCCGGGCTCCCGATCGAGACGCCGGCCACCACCGTCGACCGTCAGTGCGGTTCCGCGCAGCAGGCCGTCAACTTCGCCGCGGCTCTGGTCGCCTCAGGCGTCCATGACGTCGCCATCGGCGGCGGCGTCGAGCACATGGGACACATCTCCTTCGCGGACTCCGCCGAGGTGATGAAGGAGCACGGCTTCGCCTTCTCGCCGCAGCTGCTCGAGCGCTACAACCTCGTCCCGCAGGGCATCTCGGCGGAGATGATCGCCGACAAGTGGGAGATCCCCCGGTCGGAGCTCGACGAGATCGGCCTCCGTTCCCATCAGCTTGCCCATCAGGCCACCGAGGAGGGACGCTTCGAGCGCGAGATGATCCCGTGGCAGAGCAACGGCGACACCTACGTCACCGACCAGGGCATCCGCCCGCCGACGGAGGACAGCGCTGAGAAGCTCGCCTCGCTGAAGCCCGCCTTCAAGGAGGACGGCAAGATCACCGCCGGCAACTCCTCGCAGGTCTCAGACGGCGCCGCTGCGGTGCTGCTGATGACCACCGAGAAGGCCAATGAGCTCGGCGTCACGCCACGCGCGAAGATCGTCGACCAGACGACCGTCGGAGTCGATCCCGTGATGATGCTGACCGGCCCCATCCCCGCGACGCAGCTGATCCTGAAGCGCAACGGGATGAAGATGGACGACATCGACCTGATCGAGATCAACGAGGCCTTCGCTTCGGTCGTCGCGGCCTGGCGGCGCGAGCTCGAGCCGGACATGGACCGCGTCAACGTCAACGGCGGCGCGATCGCGATCGGTCACCCACTGGGTTCGACCGGCGCACGTCTGATCACCACCCTGCTGCACGAGCTGGAGCGCTCCGACAAGGAGACCGGCTTGGTGACGATGTGCTGCGGCGGCGGTCTGGGCACCGGCACCCTCATTCAGAGGGTCTGATCCGATCTCACAGTTCGGCGACCTGCGGGCGTTGAGGGACTGATGCCCTCGAGGCCCGCAGGTGCTCATGCCCGCAAACCCGCGGCTAAGTGGACCGCCCACGACCGCAAGCTGATGCGGTCGGACAAGGTGCTCCGCCGGGTGATGGAGCAAACGGGCCCTATCCACCCCGAGATCGACCGGCGCGGAAGCCGACCCGATCCCTGGGAGGCCTTGGCGCGTGCGATCGTCGGCCAGCAGCTCTCGACCCATGCCGCCGCCTCGATCTGGACCAAGCTGCTCGTCATCTTCGGTGGCTCGATGCCCACCCCGGAGGAGTTCCTACGACGGAGGCGCACGACGCTGCTCAAGGCCGGGCTCTCCAACGCAAAGGTCGAGTACCTGCGCGACCTCGCCACTCGCGTCAAGGACGGCCGGCTGGATCTGGGTCGTCTCAAGGACCTCTCCGACGAGGACGTCTGCGCCGAGCTCGTCGAGGTCAAGGGGATCGGCCGGTGGAGCGCCGAGATGTTCCTGATCTTCCATCTCGGCCGCCATGACGTGATCTCGGCTGGTGACCTCGGCATCCGGCGGGCAATCCAAACCGCCTACGGAATGGATGACCTGCCGGGGCCGGAAGACATCGACCGGATAGCCGAGCCATGGCGGCCCCATCGCACGCTGGCCGGCCTCTACCTGTGGCGATCCCTGGACAACACTCCGGCCTAGCGGGTAGCGTTCCGCTCTCAGCGACACCACCATCACGAGCCTGACGAAAGCCGAATGGGATCGCCAAGGCCGACGCGATCTGCCAGCAGGGCAACCCGGACATCGAACAGGCCGCCAAGCAACAGTTCGGGAACGAAAAGCCCACCGCGGCCTGAGGTTCTGAGGTGAACAAGATTCTCGACATGGTCCAGGCGGACATCGACAAGGCGAAGGCGGCCGGAGACGTCGAGGACAGCACGTTCGCCGACGCCACCCTGGCCAAGCAGTACGGCATCAAGGTCTGCGGCCAGGACTGAGCGTGGCGGCTCTCGATCGCATCTCGATCGCCGCCATCGGGGACACGGCCGAGGACCTGGCCGAGCAGGCGAGCGTGGCCGAGGCCGCCGGGGTCGACTGCATCTGGACTCCTGAGCTGTTTCGCAGCTCCGTGACGCAGGCGACCTGGCTCGCTGCCCGGACGGAGAGGGTCGGCGTCGGCACCGGGATCGCCTGGGCCTTCACCCGGAGCGCGTTCATCCTGGCAGTCACCGCCCTCGACGTCGACGAGATGTCCGGCGGCCGGTTCCGGCTCGGCCTCGGCGCAGGCGTCAAGCGCCTCAATGAGACCTGGCACGCGGTCGAATACGGCAAGCCGGCGCCGCACCTCCGCGAGACCATCGAGGCGACCCGGCTGATCATGGAGAAGGCATCGACCGGCGAGCCGATCTCGTACGACGGCACCTACCAGAAGATCGACATCAAGGGCTGGATCCGGCCGCACAAGCCGGTCCGCGACCGGGTCCCGATCTACACGGCGGCGATGCAGGAGGGGATGTGCAGGATGGCGGGTGACGTAGCTGACGGGCTGATCGGGCACCCGATGTGCCCACCGCGTTGGGTCGACGATGTGATGCTTCCGAACCTGGAGACCGGCCTGCAGAGATCCGGGCGGCAGCGCTCCGCGATCGATTTCGTCCCCACGGTCTGCTGCGCGATCGACGACGACGAGTCGCGCGCCCTCGACGCCGCCCGCAGAACGATCGCCTTCTACTCGACCGTCCGCACCTACAAGCCGCTGTGGGAGATGCACGGCTTCGCCGACGCCGCCGCAGCGGCGGGCGACGCCTTCCGCAGGGGTGATCTGGCGGCCGTTCCCGAGGCGATCCCGGACGAGATGGTGGACGCCTACACCGCCGCGGGCCCCCTGGACAAGGTCCGCGCGCGGGTGAGCGAGGCCGCGCAGCGCGGCGACGGCGTCTGGCTGACCCCGCCTACCTACTTCATCCCGCCAGAGCAGATCGGCGAGTACCAGCGGAAGCTGATCGATGCGTTTGGGCACTCCTCTTAACCCCGAATTCAAGGAACGGTCTGGCACGTCCGATTCAATTCCGGCGATGGGGAGAGGGCACCTAGTCGCCTTGACCGCCCTGCTCGTGGCGCTGGCCGTGCCTGCCGCTGCGAGCGCTCAGATCGAGCCGAAGGTGGTCGGCGGCAGCCAGACGACGGTCGACCAGTATCCCTGGCAGGCCGCGCTTGTCTTCGATCCGGCGAAGGTGCCGGGCAACGCCTTCCAGCGTCAGTTCTGCGGCGGCTCGCTGATCACCCCTTCCATCGTGCTCACCGCCGCTCATTGCGTCTTCGATACGGACCCCGACGACGGATCGGTCCTGGACTCGGACGACGTCGACGTGATCCTCGGCCAGTCCCAGCTCTCAACCGCGTCACCCGATTCCGAGTTCGACGTTCAGAGCGTCACCTATCAATCCGACTTCGACCCCAGGTTCGGGCCCGGTGACTTCGAGGTTCCGCAGAACGACGTCGCCTATCTCGTCCTCGCTGAGCCGTACCCGTCGGCGACGACGATCGACATCGCGGGCCCCGACGAGGCGACCCTCTGGGACCCGAGCAGCCCGGAGGAGATCACCGGTTGGGGGGCGACCGCGGAGTCGGGGCCGGGCAGCGCGGGGAGCGACGGCCTTCAGGCGGCGACGGTCCCGGTCGCCGCCGATTCCGCCTGCACAGCGGAATATGGCGACTTCTTCGACAGCACCTCGATGGTTTGCGCCGGATATCCCGAGGGCGGCGTCGATACCTGTTTCGGCGACAGCGGCGGCCCCATGCAGGCGCCGTTGGTGAACGGGGGCTATCGCCTGGTCGGGATCACCAGCTGGGGCGATGGTTGCGCCGAGCCGAATGCACCGGGGGTCTACACACGGATCGCCGGCGACACCCTTCGTGACACGGCGGCCGCGCAGATCATCGATCTGGAGACCGCGTTCGCCCTGCCTCACGAGAACGTGATCGGTAGCGGCGGGGAGGCGAAGCCGAATCAACAGCCGCACACCAGCGAGCCACCGGAGCCCGAAACGCCGACGGGCGTCGGCGCGGCAGCGTCACCTCATCCCGTCAAGCGGACAAATCCGTTCGCGAAATGCAAACGGGTCCGCAGCAAGGTGAAGCGGAAGCGCTGCGTCAAGATGGTGCGCGAAAGGAAGGGCCTCCGCTCCACCTGACCCGGAGATCTGGGCGCGGGCTAGGCCGGGAGGGAATCGACGAAGTTCTTCAGCTTCTCCGGGTCGCGGAGCGGCGCTCCGTGGCCGAAGCAGACGAGCTCCGGCTCCAGGGCGGCCAGCTTCCTCGCCGATTCCCTGTTTCGCACCGGGTCGGGCGTCAGGTTGGGCTTCGGCTCGTTGAGCCCGGGAATGCCCGTGTACTGGTCCATGTTCGCGAGCACGTCGCCGAGGATCAGGACCCGGTCGGACTCCCGCCAGAAGGCGACGTGTCCGGCGGAGTGCCCCGGCGCGTCGATGACCTCGAAGCCACCGAGCTGATCGCCGCCGTGGATCGGCTCGTCCACCTTGTGCCCGGGCCCGTGGAAGAGGCGCCAGAAGAAGACCGCCATGAACTTGTCGGGCTGGCGCTCGCGGATGACGTTGGGGTCCTCCGCCGCCGGAATGTCGGCCTCCGGGCACGAGAACGGGATGCCGAGCTTCTCGCACACGTCGCGGCTCGCGCCCTGATGGTCGGGGTGGGCATGGGTGAGGGCATGCGCCGTGACCTGATGGCCGTCGAGCTGCTTGAGGATCCTGCCGGTCGATTGGCGGCAGCCTGCGTCGATGAGGACGTCGGCGGCCAGGTAGGCGTTGACCGCCCAGGGGAGGCCCGGCAGGCACTTGATATGCCAGACGCCGTCGGCGAGCTCCTTCATCAGTGCGCCACGCCCGTGCCGCCGCGCGGATCGCCGCTGTGCTCGGCAAGGTCCTCGAGTCGGGCGATCTGGATCTCGCCTTCGCGGCGCGCCGGATCGTCCTCGGGCAGCCCCTCGATGAGTCGCCTGATCCGGTTGCGGACCTGGAGCGCGAAGTGGGGGGTGGACGGTCCGGCGAGCGCCCGGATGTCCTCGACCGTCACCGGCCTGGTCAGGCGATCGGGTCGCTCCGCCTCGCTCATCCGCCCCCCTTCTTCTGAGTGGGCTTCGGCTCGCTTTCGACGGCGGGTGGCTGGCCGATTCCGCCGGCAGCGGCAGTGCCCTGGCCGGCGTTGCCGATCGGCGCGAGCTCGGCGAGCTCGTCGATCTCCGCCTGCACCTCTCCGCCGATCGCGGTCGCGTCACCCATCAGCCAGACGTGGTTGTACACGGCGCGCGTCGGATCCGTCGCGTAGCCCGGCTTGATGTCGAGCAGGAAGCTCCGCAGTTCGGGCGGCAGGGTGTCGGCGTGGTCCGTGATCAGCAGCGGTCCCCACTTGCCACTCGACGCGAGCGAGGCAGCGGCGGCCGCGTCGAGATGACGATCGGAGTTGGCGAGCTCCATCCCGTGGCCGGGGTCGTTCAGATTCCAGCCGAATGTGCCATCGGTGTAGCGGGCGAAGAAGAGTGCGTTCTGCACGACGCCCGCCGCACCGACCCGCTGCACGCTCGCCGAGACCCTGCCGATCTGCGAGACGACGTCCTTCGAGACCACGGACTCGGGGCCGAGGACATAGACCGCCGCGGCGGCGTGACGGCGCAGCGCCGCCTGCGTCGGCGAGGGAACTTGATTGCGGCCGGTGAAGAGGACGGGATCGCCGGAGCGCGCCGCCCAGGCGGCGGCGGGCATCGCGTAGCCGGGCTCGTCGGAGCTCGCCACCACGATGTGCTCGGGCTCCCGCTTCATCAGGCGCTGGCGAAGCTGGTCGAACTGATTCGCGGTCTCGGCGGGAGAGCTCCCGTGCAGCTCGCCTCCGTGGAAGCCGGAGGGCACCGCCGCGCCACCGGCGGAGTAGACGGAGACATCGCCCGAGGCGCCCCCGCCCCGGGGGTTGAGTTGCCCCAGAGCCTGGGCAGTGGCGTCGGGTACCGAGCCCTTGCCGCTGACCAGCACCGGCATTCGCGTGGGCGGCCCCGCGAGCACCGAGGCGGCGATGCCGGCCTGCCAGTCGTCGTCCGGAACGACGATCGCGGCCTGCAGCGGCTTCACTCCGGGAGCCGGGGGGTGGGTCGCGAGCGCTGCCGCGGCCGCGTCGGCGGTGGGGTCGGGGCCGCTGATCCTGGTGGTGTTCCGGGTCGCCACGAGGGGGAATCCCAGCGTGCCGACGGGGGCCTGCTGGGCGTTGTCGGTCGCAACCGCGATCGTCACCACGCGCGTCTCGGTCTTCCCCCCACCGCCGAATGGGTCGGCCACCACCAGCACCGCGACGACCGCGACGAGCAACCCGACCCCCGCCCCGATCAGGCCCTTCGTGCCCAGTCGTTCCGGGAGATCGCGCATCCAGTCGGCGGCTCGGCGGATCGGGCGTGGCGCAGGCACGGCGGCGAAAGCTACCCGGCAGGAGTGGTAAGTGGCAGGTTCCACTTTCAGTAAACTGGTTGACTGACAAGTCAGTCAAAAACCGGGTTGCTCCTCCCTGCGCTCGGAGCACCCTCGCATCCCACGAAAGGCAGGCCGAGGAAATGGACTTCGCCGTCTCCGAGGAGCAGCGCGAGCACCGGGATTACGTCCGCAGGTTCGCTCGTGAGGTCATCCGCCCCGTCGCGCGGAAGCACGACGAGGAGGAGAGCACTCCCTGGGAGGTGATCAAGGAGGCGCGGAGGTGGGGCCTGCAGGGGCTTGAGCACATGCAGCGGATGGGCGCCGACCCCGACGGTCAGTTCGGAGTGACCACCGCGGAGGAGCTGCACTGGGGATGCGCCGGAATCGCCCTCTCGATCCAGGGCTCCGGTCTCGCCGCCGCGGGCATCGCCGCGTCGGGGACCCCCGAGCAGATCGCGGAGTGGGTGCCACAGTGCTTCGGCACGGACGACGAGATCGCGCTCGGGGCGTACGCGGTCACCGAGCCGCAGGCCGGGTCGGACGTGAAGAGCCTCCGCACCACGGCGAGGCTCGACGGCGACGAGTGGGTCCTGAACGGGACCAAGGTCTTCATCACCAACGGCGGGATCGCCGACGTCCATGTCGTCGTCGCGACGATCGACCCTGAGCTGGGGCACCGTGGGCAGGCCTCGTTCGTCGTCGGTCCGGGAACGCCGGGACTCCGCCAGGGCAAGAAGGAGTCGAAGATCGGCATCCGTGCCTCGCACACCGCCGAGGTGATCCTGGAGGACTGCCGGATCCCGGTCGAGCATCTGCTCGGCGGAATGGACAAGCTGAACCGCAAGCTCGAGCGCGCTCGCTCGGGGCAGAAGGGCGGGTCGTCGAACGCGCTGGCGACCTTCGAGATGACCCGGCCGATCGTCGGAGCCTCGGCGCTCGGCATCGCGCAGGCGGCCTATGAGTGGACGCTCTCCTACCTCACCGATCAGACGATCGAGGGCAGGCCGGCGCTGGAGGAGCAGCGGATCCAGCAGGTGCTCGCCGACGTTGCCACCGAGATCGACGCTTCCCGGCTGCTCGTCCAGCGCGCAGCCTGGATGGGCCGGAACGGCATTCCGATGACCGGGGGCCAGGGCTCGATGTCGAAGCTCAAGGCGGGCGACGTGACGATGTGGGCGACCACGACGCTGATGGAGCTCGTCGGCCCGTACGCGCAGACCACCGACTGTCCCCTGGAGAAGTGGTTCCGCGACGCGAAGATCTACCAGCTGTTCGAGGGCACGGCCCAGGTGCAGCGGCTGGTCATCTCGCGGATGCAGGCTCGCACCTACCAGGAGCGCTTCGCGGAGGCCGCCGAGATCGCCAGGCAGGCGATGAACGGGTCGGGGAAGGGATCCGCCGAGCCCGTAGCGGTCGCGTAGCGCGGCGGCCGCTGCAACCACCGTTTCAGGTCGCCCCCCAGCGGGCGTTCAACCTTCCAGGTGCAGATGACTCGATCGAAGCGTTTGATGCTGGCGCTCTCCGGCGCGCTGCTCGCCTGTGCCTGCGCGATGGCCGTGGGCAGCGCCTCGGGGAAGAGCCTCCAGGAGAGGCTCAACGCCACCCAGAACAAGCTCTCACACGTCAAGGCCCACGCCGGCGTGCTGACGACGCGGATCAGCCATGAGTCGGCGCAGCTCGAACGCCTCACCGAGGAGGTCGCCGCTCTCCGGAATCGCGAGGCCGTCGTCGCCGCGGAGCTGGTGCAGAAGCAGGCCGAGCTCGAACAGGCGCAGGCGCGTCTCGACCACCTCAAGCGGCGACTCCGCGAGGCGGTCCAGATCCTCGAGCAGCGCCTCATCGCGATCTACGAGTCGAACGAGCCGGATCTGATCACGGTCCTGCTCCAGTCCCACGGCTTCGACGACCTCCTCGCCAGGACCCAGTACATGGAGACGCTCCAGCACCAGGACAACGACATCGTCGCCAGGGTGCGCGGACTTCGCAACGAGATGCAGGTCACCGTCAACACGGTCCGCACGGCGCGCGATCAGATCGCAGCCCGCAAGCGGGAGCTCGAAGCGACCAGGGTGAAGCTCAAGCAGCGGACCGACGCGCTGGCCACGGCGCGTCGCAAGCAGCACTCGACCCTGACGCAGATCCGGAAGCAGAAGGAAGACCTCGAGGGCGACCTGTCCGCCATCTCCCAGAAGATCGCCGAGCAACTCGCCGCCAACACCGGCTCCCTTCCCGCCGGCCCGATCCGGGGCGGCAGCGGGATGTTCATCTGGCCGGTGAACGGCCCGGTCGTCTCAGGGTTCGGAATGCGCTGGGGCCGAATGCACGAGGGAGTCGACATCGCGGTGCCGACGGGTACGCCGATCCGCGCCGCCGCGGCAGGCTCGGTGTCGATCGCGGGCTCCGTCGGCGGCTACGGGAACTACACCTGCATCGGCCACGGAGGGAGCCTCTCCACCTGTTACGCGCACCAGGAGCGGATCCTCGTTTCGGTCGGTCAGCAGGTGGCGCAGGCGCAGGTGATCGGCATCTCCGACTGCACCGGCCACTGTCTCGGGCCCCACGTTCACTTCGAGGTCCGGGTGAACGGACAAGCGGTCGATCCGCTCGGCTACCTGTAAAGCGGTACGACCCTTTCAGCGGTAATGAGTAGCCGCAAGCTGCGGCTTTAGAACACGCGTTTACCTCGCTTTTGAGGTTTTTATAGTCTGGCCGATACGGCACGATTCAAGGACTGTGAGTGCGCGCGATTGGCGCGCCGCGCGAGAGGGGGAGGCTCACGCGGCGAGCAGGACATCAGAGAGCTTCATTGTTGGCATCGGTGCTTCCGGCGGGATCCTCGCCGGTGCGGCGATTGTCTTCGTCACCCTGGTCGGTGTCGTCTCGTTCAACGTCTGGCCGTCGACCGCGGGTATCTCGTCCGGCGGCGGCAACGTCGAGCTGAGCGCGGCGGCCCCCTCCCCGGGAGGGGGTGCCGGCGGCGGAGCGGCAGCACCTGTGAGTGCCGCGTCGGGACAGCTCGCCTCCGCGACCGTCGAGGTCAGTGGTGGTGGTGGCGCTGGCGGCGGCGGGGGTGGGGGCGGCGGTGGCGAGGCCGGTGGCGGCAACGAGGGCGGCGGCTCCGCGGGTGGCCATTTGGGTGCCGGCGGTCCCGCGCCGTCCGGAGGCGCGCCTTCGACCCCACCGAGCTCCGGTAGCGGCGGCCCTCCGCCGGCGACCGGCGAGCCCATCCCCGGCGACAACGGCCCGAAGGCTCCCAGCGGCCGCGATGACGATCGCACCGACAAGCCCGGCCTGCCGAGCCCGCCGAACGGCAATGGCCACGGGCACGGCAACGGGACCGGGACTGGGAATGGGAACGGCCACGGGACTGGCAACGGCAGCAATCCCAGCCAGTCGATCGGCAACCCGCTCCCGCAGTGGCCTTCGTCGAATGACTCGGGCGATGACAACTCTGACGACAACGGCAATTGCCGCGGCACAGGCCATTCGCGGAACCGGGACGATTCATCCTCGTCTTCGTCTTGGAGTCGCGGCTCGAGCCAGTCGTCCAGCCGCAGCCGGGGCCGCGGCTCCTGGCGGCACTAGTCGCTCAGCGGCTCGACTCTCGAAGAGCTAGCTCGCGTTCCAGCCACCGCAGCGCCGTGACCTGCAGCTCCGGATCGTGCTGCACCGTCTGGTGTGCGCCGCCCGGAGCGATGACGAGCTTGCGGGGTTCCCCGGACCGCTCGTACAGCGCCTCGGAGTGATCGCTCGGTATCTGCGTGTCGCCCTCGGCGTGCATCAGGATCAGGGGACGCGGGGTGATGCGCTCGGCCGCGTCGCCGACGTCCTGGGCCATCAGCCACGCCTCCAGCGCGATCGGATCGCCGATGCGCATTTCGAGGTCGCCGCGCCGCAGCCCGCTGGCGAGGTGGTCCTGGCTCGCCGGGCAGATCGCGATCACCCCGGCGATCTCCGCAGAGGCCGCGGCGGCGGTGATGGCGAGAAAGCCGCCGAGGCTCGATCCGCGGACGGCGATCCGGTCGGCATCGACGCCCTCCTGCGATCCCAGGAACCGTGCCATCGAGATCACGTCCCCCACCGCCGTGCCGGACATCGGCGGCCGGGAGTCGCCGTGCCCCGGCAGGTCGAATGCCAGCGCGGCCCAGCCGCCGGCGGTCGCGAGTCGCGCGAAGTCGGCGTGGTTCTCCTTGCATGATCCGGCCCCGTGCACGATCACCACTCCCGGCCATGGCGGCGGGTCGTCCGGTCGCCAGAGGGCGTAGGCGAGCCCGGCCTCACGACCCTCGCGGTCCGGGAGCCGTGGGGCGGAGCGCTCCATTGCGGGGATTGTGGCCGTTCCCGTCAGAATTGCGTCTCCCATGAGCTCACCCGCGGACACCCCCGGGTCGGTGGCGGCCGCCGACCCGATCGCCAGCTCGCCGGTCTACCCGGCTGGGTCGCGAGTGAACGAGCACGGCCACCTGGAGGTGGCGGGCTGCGACGTCGTCGAGCTCGCGGAGGAGTTCGGGACCCCGGCCTACATCTACGCGGAGGAGGACATGCGCCGCCGGGCCAGGGAATACGTCCGCGCCTTCGAGCGGCGCACCGACGCGTTCGAGGTGATCTACGCGAGCAAGGCGTTCCCCGCCACTGCGGCCTACAGGGTGATGCGGGAGGAGGGCCTGTCCGTCGACGTCGCGTCGGGCGGCGAGCTTCACGTAGCGCTGGCCGCCGGGTTCGATCCGGCGCGCATCCACCTCCACGGCAACGACAAGACCGAGGCCGAGCTCCGCTACGCCTTCGAGTGCGGGGTGGGCCATCTCATCCTCGACTCCTTCGACGAGATCGAGCTCGCCGAGCGGCTGCTCGATCGGCCCCAGCGCGTGCTGATCCGGGTCACGCCGGGAATCAAGCCCTCCACCCACGACTACGTCCAGACGGGGCAGCTCGACTCGAAGTTCGGCTTCGGGCTGGCCGATGGCCTCGCCGAGCGGGCGGTCGAGAGGGTGGGCGAGTCGAAGCACCTCGAGCTGGTCGGGCTGCACGCCCACATCGGCTCCCAGATCTTCGAGCTCGAGCCCTACGTCAAGGCGATCGACGTGATCGCCGACTTCTGCGACGCCGTCGGGCTCCAGCCGGAGCTGCTCAACGTCGGCGGCGGGCTCGGCATCGCCTACCTGGACACCGACGAGCCCCCGTCGATCGAGGACTACGTCGACGTCAAGGTGCGCGGGGTCGAGCACGTCTTCGACCCCGTTCCCCGAATCCTCGTGGAGCCCGGCCGCTCGCTGGTCGGCAACGCCGGCGTCACCGCCTACCGGGTCGGGACCGTGAAGGAGATTCCGGGGGTGCGGACCTACGTCGCGGTCGACGGCGGCATGTCCGACAACCTGCGGCCGATGCTCTACGGCGCGCACTACGAAGCGGTGATCGCCGACCGCGCCGGCGAGACGCCGGACACTCTGGCCACGATCGCGGGAATGCACTGCGAGTCCGGCGACGTGCTCGTCCGTGACATGGAGCTCGCGGCGCCCCGGGTCGGCGACGTGCTCGTGACACCGGCGACGGGCGCGTACGGATACGCGATGGCGAACAACTACAACGGCAAGCCGCGTCCTCCGGTGATCTTCTGCCACGACGGGGAGGCGAGGGTGGTCGTCCGTCGCGAGACCTGGGACGACCTTCTCAGCAGGGACGAATGACGGAAACGGTCAAGGTAGGCATCCTCGGCAGGGGGACGGTGGGCGGCGCGTTTCGCGAGCTGCTCGAGGAGCGGGCGGACATGGTCGAAGAGGTCTCGGGCCGGCGCCCGGAGGTGGCCGGAGTCCTCAGCTCGAAGGAGGGGGACTTCGGCGATATCCTGGAGTCCAGCGACATCGTCGTCGAGCTGATCGGCGGGATCGACCCCGCCCTCGACTACGTCAGCCGCGCGCTGCGGGAGGGGAAGCACGTGGTCACGGCCAACAAGCAGCTGCTGGCGCAGCACGGCGACCAGCTCGTCGCCGCTGCCCGCGAGGGCGGCGCCCAGCTGCGCTTCGAGGCCGCGGTGGCCGGCGCGATCCCCGTGATCCGCGTCGTTCAGGAGAGCCTCGGCGCGATCCCGATCGAGAAGGTCTTCGGGATCGTCAACGGCACCACCAACTACATCCTCACGGAGATGGCGCGGAGTGGCCTCTCCTACGAGGACGCACTGAGACAGGCGCAGGACCTCGGCTACGCGGAGGCCGACCCGACCGATGACGTCGGCGGCGCGGATGCGGCCGCGAAGATGGCGATCCTCGCCCGCCTCGCCTTCGGCGCTCCGGTGAAGCTCGAGGACGTGCCCTACGAGGGCATCGAGGGGATCAAGCCCGACGACCTCGCCTACGCGAAGGAGCTCGGCCTCTCGCTGAAGCTGCTCGGCGTCGCGGAGCGGGTCGGCGACGGCGAGATCAGTGTCCGTGTCTTCCCCTGCTTCCTCTATCCGGGGCACCCGCTCTCACCGATCGAGGGTCCCTTCAACGCCGTCATGGTCGAGTCGCCGGCCATCACCGAGATCACCATGTCGGGGCCGGGGGCCGGCGGGCCCGAGACCGCGTCCGCCGTCCTCGGTGACGTCGTCTCAGTGATCTCCGGCGGCTCCCCGCTCTTCGAGGAGAACTCGAAGCTCGCGATCGCGGAGGACGTCGTGATGGCGTTCTATCTCCACCTCGAGGTGGACGACCGCCCGGGTGTCCTCGCCCAGGTCGCGGAGGTGCTCGGCGAGAATGAGGTCTCCGTGCGCAGCGTCGTACAGCGGGGACTCGGCGGAGAGGCGCAGCTGATCATGGTCATGCACCAGGTCTCCGAGAAGCGCTTCGGGGCCGCGCTGGAGAGGATCGCCAAGCTCGACTTCCTCCGATCGCCACCCCGCTCGATCCGGGTGATCGAAGAAGAATTCGCCTGATGCCGACGCCGCTGATAGAGCGCTACCGCGACCGCCTGCCGCTGGAGGAGGGCGACCCGGTCGTCACGTTGAACGAGGGCTCGACGCCGCTCATCCACTCCCCGCGCCTCTCGGAGCGTGTGGGCGCGGAGGTCTATCTGAAGTTCGAAGGGTCGAATCCCACGGGGAGCTTCAAGGACCGGGGGATGACCGTCGCTGTCTCACGCGCGAAGGGCGCAGGGGTCGAGGCGATCATCTGCGCCTCGACCGGCAACACCGCCGCCAGCTGCGCCGCCTACGCGGCCCGAGCCGGCGTGCGCGGCGCGGTCATCGTCCCCGAGGGCAAGATCGCGATCGGCAAGCTCGCCCAGGCGCTCATGCACGGCGCCCGTGTCATCGCCCTCCAGGGGAACTTCGACCAGGCCCTCGAAATCGTCCGCGAGATCGCCAGAAAGCACCCGGTCGAGCTCGTCAACTCGGTCAACCCGTATCGGATCGAGGGCCAGAAGACCGCCGCCTTCGAGACCTGCGACGAGCTCGGGGAGGCGCCCGCGGCGCTCGCCATCCCGGTGGGCAACGCCGGCAACGTCACATCGTGGTGGGCGGGCTTCCAGGAGTACGGGGCCTCGCCGATCCTCTATGGCTTTCAGGCCGCGGGCGCCGCCCCGCTGGTCGAGGGTCATCCGATCGAGAACCCCGAGACCGTCGCCTCCGCGATCCGGATCGGCAACCCCGCGCGGTGGGAGGAGGCGATGAACGCCTTCACGGCCTCGCGCGGGCGGGTTGCCGCGGTCACGGACGAGCAGATCCTCGAGGCATACCACTGGGTCGCCTCCAGCGAGGGCGTCTTCTGCGAGCCGGCGTCGGCCGCGTCCGTGGCCGGCCTCCTGGCCCACGGGCTCCCGGTCGCAGACGGCATCGACAAGCCCGAATCGATCGTCTGCGTCCTCACCGGCCACGGACTCAAGGACCCCGACAGCGCAATCGGCAAGGCACCCGCGGTGACCGGCTGCAGGGCCGAGCTGTCGGCTGTCGAGAAGGCGGTCTTCGACTAGGCCGCCCGGTAAAGTCCGCCCCACTTCTCAGGGGCCGAGCAAGGAGAGGGAGAGTGGGGTTGTTCAAGTCGATGAAGGACCTGTCGAGCCTGACCAAGCAGGCCAAGGAGCTTCAGCGCCAGCAGCAGGAGGAGGCCGGGTACAAGCCGGGCTTCAGCGGGCAGATGCAGCAGATGGGGGACATGATCTCCCAGGCCAACGAGCAGCTCGCCGACATCACCGATTCCTCCGGGGAGCGCTCGCAGATCCTCGCCGATGGGATCCCGGGGCAGGGAGTGATCGTCGCTCACGGAACACCGGAGCGCGGCGCGCAGTGGTTCAACCTGGACATCGATCTCGAGGTCCACGTCAACGGCCGCAAGCCCTACCGGGTGAACAACACCTACATGGTCCCGGCGGGCGCGACGATCGGGCAGGGGGTCACCCTGCCGATCAAGGTCGATCCCAACGATCCATCGAAGATCGCGATCGACTGGGACACCGCCCAGCGCGCGCCCGGGCGCGGCGAGGTGCGGCCCGTCGGCGGGTCGGGATTCACACCGGCTCCGGCCCCCGAACCTTCCGGCGGCGACCACATCGCCCAGCTCGAGCGGCTCGCGAAGCTGCGGGACTCAGGCGCCCTGACCGACGCCGAGTTCGAGCAGCAGAAGGCCCGGATCCTCGGTTCGTAACCATCACTGATCGGGTTGCTCCTCGGCTTCGCCGGCGGAGCACCCTCGCGTCTATAGCCTCCGCCTCGTGACCGCGCGACGAAGGCTGGTCAAGGTGCCGGCCACATCGGCCAATCTCGGCCCCGGGTACGACGTGCTGGCGGCGGCGCTCGCCATGCACCTCGAGCTGGAGGTGGAGGAGGTGGGGTCCTTTTCGGTCCAGGCGGATGGCCTGGACGTCCCCCTGGATCGATCGAACCTCTGCGTCCGCGCGTTTGAGGCGTTGCGGCCCGCCGACGGCATCGCGTTCCGGATCCGGAGCGAGATCCCGCTCGCGGGCGGGCTCGGTTCGAGCGGCGCGGCGATCGTGGCGGGCCTCCTTGCCGCTGACCACCTCTACGAGCTTGCCCAGGAGCCGCAGGACGTCCTCATCAAGGCGGCCGAGCTCGAGGGGCATCCCGACAACGTCGCGGCGGCCCTGTACGGCGGCTTCGTCCTCTGCGCGGAGGACGGTGGCGGGGTGACCGCCACCCGGCTCGACCCGCCGCAGGGAGTCGAGGGTGTGGTCGTCATCCCGAACGAGCAGGTCCCCACCGAGGAGGCGCGCAGGGCAATTCCCGAGGAGGTCCCGATCGCGGACGCGGTGGCCAACATCTCGGCGGCCGCGGAGCTGGTGCTCGGCATCCAGCGCTCCGACCTGACGCTGATCGGTCGAGGGCTTTCGGACCGGCTCCATCAGCCCCACCGCGCCCATCTCTACCCTCGCTCGATGGAGATTGTCCAGGAGGCACCGCGGATGGGCGCGATCGGCGCGACGATCTCAGGGGCGGGCCCCACGGTCCTCGTGTGGACGTTCTGGCAGAGCACCGGCGACGTGATGAAGAAGCTCACTGAGAAGGCGGGGGACTGGGCGGAGGTGCGTCGCGTCCCGTTCTCCCCCATGGGCGCGGACGTACCGGAGCTGTGAGCTCGCGCAACCAAAGCAGCTCGCTCTCGCTCTGGTCCGAGGACTCGTTCCTCTCGATCGCCTCCAAGGGCTCGGCCCTCTCGATCGGCTCCGTGGGATCGTTCGCCTCGATCGGGTCGATCGGCTCGGCGGGGTCGGCCTTCTCGATCGGCTCGGCCGCGTCCGCCGGCTCCGTCATGTCGTGGGTTTCGGCGGGGTCGGTCCTCTCCGCGCAGTCCCGCGACGCGATTCTCGGTGACCCGGACCGCGGCCGGGCCGCAATGCTCTCGGCCGGGATCCTCGCCCTCTGCGCGGCGGCGATCGCGGGCTGGGCGTTGATGCGAGGGTGCTCCGAACGAAAGTGAGGAGCAACCCGTCTCGTGATGCGAAATTCGGACGGGAACGGCCCCACAAGCTAAGGGGTACAAGCGGGGCCGCCCCGCCCGAAACTCCTCCAGCTCAGCTGGTGGTGGTCGGTGCGGTGGTCGTGGCCTCGCCCTGGAAGCCGCACTTCTTGCCCTTCGTGTTCGGCGCCGGCTTCTTCGGGTGCTTCTTTGCCTTCTTGGCCGGACAGGCCTTGTCACCGTGCGGAACGCCGTCCTTGTCGGCGGAGCTCACGACTGGGAATGCCGCGGCAATGCCGAGGCAGGTCACGAACGCCGCCAGCTTGCGGGTCCTCAGCTTCACGTTCTGATCACCTCCATGGCTGTTTGGTCTCCCCTACCGGCAAGCGACGGAGGCCGCAAAAGGGTTACGGGCTTCGGTACTCAGCCGATCAGGCCGAGCTGGCGCAGGATCGAGACCGAGTCCGAGTAGACGTCCTTGCGCTTGACGAGGCCGTCCTCGTAGGGGATGACGTCGACGCCGCGCCATTCGACCTGCTTGCCGGTGGGCTCCGCCTCGAGGTCCCCGCGCCGCATCGTGTTCGTGTGGGTGGCGCTCGCCGTCCACTCCTGGGTGACGACGCCGTCGCGCACGTACAGGCGCCGGGTCTCGAAGTGAATGTCGGGCCAGGTCTCGAAGATCGCGCCGATGTGCTCGCGCACCTCCCCTCCTTGAGCCGACTCGCCGGCGGTGTGGTTCTCGAAGACCATGTCCGGGGCGTGCATCGACATGATCGCGTCGAGGTCGTGGTCGTTCCACGCCTCGTTGTAGCGGCCGATCGCCTCCTCCAGGTCCTGGGCCTTGTCCTCTCCCACGGACGGAGAGGATATGTTCGACGCACCCGGCGAGACAAGGGGAACGCGACGAGGAGGAGAGATGGCCGACGGCTACACGATCAAGAACGTCGACGAGTTCGAGGAGATGGAGGGCAGCGGCAACGCCACCTGGCGGCTCGCGCGCAAGTCACTCGGAGCGGAAGCCTTCGGCTTCAACGTTGTGGACATCGAACCGGGGGGCCAGATCCCAGAGCACGACCACACCGGCGACAACCAGGAGGAGGTCTTCATCATCCTCGACGGCCGGGCGACGATGATCGCCGACGGCGAGGAGCACGACGCGCCCGCCGGGACGTTCTGCCGCTACGCGCCCCAGGTCAGCCGGACGATCCGCAACGACTCGGACGGCACGGTCCGCGCGCTGCTGATCGGGGTCCCGGTCGACTCGGGCTACCAGCGGATGCCCTGGGGCTAGCCCCGGAACGCCTCTGGGTGGGACTATTCGGCCGTGCCGTTCACGCTCAGGAACCTCAAGGAGGACCTCGAGGACCTCGGGTCCAACTTCGACGGCGCGCCGGATCTGGAGTTCCGTGCAGCGACCAAGGCGCTCGAGCTCGAGCAATCCGGCCTGAGCTACCAGCGCGTCCCGCCCGGCTATCGCTTTCCGTACGGCCACACGCACGACAAGCAGGAGGAGGTGTACGTGGTCGTTCGCGGGAGCGGGCGGATGAAGCTCGACGACGAGATCGTCGAGCTCCAGGAGTGGGATGCGGTCCGCGTCCCGCCCGGTACGTGGCGAGGCTACGAGGCCGGGCCGGAGGGGCTCGAGATCCTCGTCATCGGCGCGCCCAATCTCGGCGAGGCTCCGCGCGAAGACGTCGAGGGCCAGCGCGACTGGTGGGCTGAGTAGCTCGATCCGCTTTCCGGTTGACCGCAGCTCCTCCCCTGGACACGTCCGCCGGCGTAAGGGAGATGGCGGCTCCGTGCAAACCGACGGCGGCTAGGAGGAGAGCCAGCTGCCGCCGGGTGGGACGACCCGGAGCTTCTCCGCCAACCCGGCGGCTCGGTCGGCT
>DATAPB010000101.1:0-8982 GCA_036265435.1 Solirubrobacterales bacterium
TAGCCGCCGTTGATCCAGATGTCGGAGCCCATAACGTCGCGCATCGCCCTGACGCGACCGTCATCGGCCATCGAGACCACGTGGAAGCTGTAGTTCGGGCGCACGGCGAGGAAGCTCGCCATCGCCTGCTCGTCCCGGGCGCGGCCGATCATCGCGGGCAGGTCCGCGTCGGTCAGCGTGTCTCCGTAGTTGGCCAGGAAGAGCTCGTCGTCGGCCAGGAGGTGGCGGACGGCGCGGAGCCGCTCACCGATCGGCGCCCGCAGGCCTGTGTCCACGAAGGTGATGTTCCAATCGTGAATGTCGGTCCTCAGCAGATGGACATCCGCGCCGCCGTTGGACAGGACGAAGTCGTTCGCCATCGCCTCGTTGTAGGTGAGGAAGAACTGCTTGATCGCCTCGGCCTTGTAGCCGAGGCAGAGCACGAAGTCGGTGAAGCCGAAGTGCGCGTAGTACTTCATCACGTGCCAGAGGACGGGTCGCGGGCCGATCGGGATCATCGGCTTGGGCATCGCCTCGGACGCCTCGCGCATCCTCAGCCCCTGCCCGCCGCAGAAGATGACCACTTTCATATGACCCTCACCTCCGGGATGGGGACGACGAAGCGCGCTCCCCGATCGCGCAGGTGGGAGAGCTGAGCCACGATCTCGTCGGTCAGATTCCAGGGGAGGATCAGGATGAAGTCCGGCTGGATCCGCTCGAGCTGCTCGGGATCGTGGATCGGGATCCGGGTGCCGGGCAGGAACTGCCCCTGCTTGTAGGGATTGCGATCGACCGTGAACTCGAGGAGGTCGGTGCGGATGCCGCAGTAGTTGAGGAGCGTGTTGCCCTTGCCCGGAGCGCCGTAGCCCACGATCCGCTTGTCGTCCCGGCGACAGGCGATCAGGAACTCGAGCAGCCTCCACTTGGTCTCGGTCACCCGCGGCGCGAACCCGAGATGGCCCTCGAGACGGTCGAGCTCGAGCTCATGCTCGCGCTGGCCCAGCTTCGCCACCCCTGGGCTGACACCATGGCCGGCACCGTCGCTCCGCTGGGCGTACACCCGCAGCGAGCCGCCGTGCGTGGGCAGCTCGTCGACGTCGAAGACCTCCAGCCCATGTGCCCTGAGCACGGTGCGCGCGCTGAAAAACGAGAAGTAGGAGAAGTGCTCGTGGTAGATCGTGTCGAACTGGTTCTCCTCGATCAGGCGGGCCAGGTGAGGGAATTCGATCGTGATCACGCCTCCGGGAGCCAGTACCCGCTCCATGCCGGCGGCGAAATCGTTCAGATCCGGCACGTGGGCGAAGACGTTGTTCGCGACGAGCAGGTCCGCCTGGCGGCCCTGGGCCACGAGAGTGGACGCGAGCTCCCGCCCGAAGAACTCGACCACGGTCTCGACCCCGCGCTCCCGCGCGACTTCGGCGACGTTTGCCGCAGGCTCGACCCCGAGCGCCGGTATCCCTCGCTGGACCACGTGCTGGAGCAGGTAGCCGTCATTGCTGGCCAGCTCCACCACCTGACTCTCGGGGCCCAGACCGAAGCGCTCGACGACCGAGTCCACGTACTCGCGCGCGTGAGCCACCCAGGAGTCCGAGTACGAGGAGAAGTAGGCGTACTCGCTGAAGATCTGCTCCGGCGCCACGAACTCCTCGAGCTGCACGAGTAGGCATTGCTCGCAAACCCGGGCGTGCAGGGGATAGAACGGTTCCATCTCGCCGAGGCGCTCGGGAGGCACGTAGCTCTCACACAGCGGCGACGTGCCGAGATCGACGAACGTGTGGCGCAGGGGCGCCGAGCAGAAACGGCAGGTGGGCATGCCCACGGGGCCGGGCTGGGTCTCGACCTGGTCTTGAAGCTCCACGTGCATGGTGGCTCTAGCTGCACCAACGTTGGAGCGGGGGCGATTCTCCCGCGCATGTCGTACCCGACCGGCGGGTGCCAATTACGTTGGATCTGGCGCCGTCCGCGTTCCGCAGGGCGACCCAGGGCCGTTTGTCCTCAGAGGGCAGATGGCCGAACAGCGACTACAGCCGGACCCGGAGGTCCAGGAGACGGGCCAACTGGTGGCCATGAGCCCACGCGCGGCCACGGATCAAGGCCCGCTGCCCACGCCTTTTCCGTCCCTGCCGGCGGATCCATTCCCGAGTGTCCGGCCGCCCCAGCCTGAAGCCCGGGAGGAGGTCCGGGAGGGCCATCTCCGTGCGGCGGCGTATCGCCGGGACGCGATCTATCGCCGCACCCTGGCGGTTGCCGATGTCGCAGCGGCCGGGATCGCTGTCTTGATCGGCGTCCCGATTCTGGGTCAGGACGCTCTCAACCCCGCGGCCCTGCTGGCGCTGCCGTTGGTTCTCGTGGTGGGGAAGGTCACGGGGCTGTACGACCGCGACGAGCACCTGATCCGCAAGACGACCCTCGACGAGGTTCCGACCCTGTTCTGGGTCGCGACCCTCTATGCGCTGCTGATCTGGCTGGCCGGAAACCTGATCGTCCAGGGCGAGTTCGGCAGGGATCAGGCGGTTGGGGTCTGGGCGCTCCTCTTGGTCGGCATGGTGACGATGCGGGCCCTTGCCAGGCATGTCGCGCGAGGGATCTCGGGCGAGGAGCGTTGCCTCGTGCTTGGTGACGCCGAAACCGCGAGCTGGGTCACCCGGCGGTTCGGGGAGACCGCCGGCCTGAAGGCGCGGGTCGTCGCCAGAGCCCCTGTCCCGCCTGAGCAGGGAAGCAACGGCCAATCCGAGCTCAACGGCCACTCCGAGCTCAACGGCCACTCCGACCTGAATGGTGCCGGCCTGGAACACCTGGTGAGGGACGAGCAGATCGAGCGAGCGATCATCGCGCCGGGCGGCGCGAGCTCCGACGACGTGCTGAACACCACCCGAACGCTCAAGTCGATGGGGGTGAGAGTGAGCGTCCTCCCCCGGCTCCCGGAGGTCGTCGGATCCTCGGTGGAGCTCGACGACGTGGACGGAATCACGCTGCTCGGGATGCGCCGGTTCGGCCTCAGCCGCTCCTCGGAGTCGGTCAAGCGTGCATTCGACTTCGTCGGCTCCGGCCTGGGCCTGATTCTGCTCTCGCCCTTCCTGGCCGGGATCGCGATCGCCATCAAGCTCGATTCCCGGGGCCCAGTCCTCTTCCGGCAGCGGCGCATGGGCCGGAACGGCGTGCCCTTCGAGATGCTCAAGTTCCGCACCATGGTCGACGGTGCCGATGCCCAGAAGTCCGCGCTGAGCGCACGCAATGAGGCGAACGGCGGCCTGTTCAAGATCAAGGACGATCCGCGAATCACGCGGGTGGGTCATCGCCTCCGCCAGATCTCGCTCGATGAGCTGCCCCAGCTGATCAATGTGCTCCGCGGTGAGATGTCCCTGGTCGGCCCGCGCCCGCTTGTGCTCGACGAGGACAGCCAGATCGAGGGCTGGCGGCGATCGCGGCTCGAGCTCCCGCCCGGGATGACCGGTCCGTGGCAGGTGTTCGGCTCGGCCCGGATCCCGCTGAACGAGATGGTGAAGATCGACTACCTCTATGGCGCCAAGTGGTCGCTCTGGCTCGACGTCAAGACCCTGTTGCGCACCGTGGCCTTCGTGTTGGGGCGTCGGGGCCTGTGAGTCGCACCGTCTGGGATCTGCGCGCCACGAAGGGGACCGGAAGTCCCGGCAACGCCGGCGCGTTCGTGAATGGGATGGCCTCGCGCGAGGCGACAAGCGATGTGCTCAGGGTCGCTGTCTGCGCGGAGCAGGCCGCGTTGCGTGACCTCGTCTGCAGGGCATTGGCGGGCGGCGGCCATGCGGTCCTGTCGCGATCAGGGACTGGGGAGCACCTGCTGGCGTCGTGCAACGGCATCGGTCCCGACTGCGTCGTGCTTGCGGTCGACCGGCCCGATCGATCGACCCTGGACACGATGAGCCTGGTTCGCTCCAGACTCGGGCAGGTCTCGGCGGTTCTGGTCTGCCGGAATGCCGCTGTTGCCGACGTGCGGCGCGCACTCGAGCTCGGGGTCGATGGGATCGTGCTTGCGGACGACGCCGATCAGGCGCTTGCCGCCGTGGTCGTTGCCGTCTGCGCCGGCCAGGTGTCTGCTCCCGAGGGACGACGCAGGGCGGTTCGGCCGCGGGCGCTGACGAGCCGGGAGAAGCAGATCCTGATGCTGGTCGTCGCCGGCATGACCAACTCGCAGATCGCCGCTGAGCTGTTCCTCGCCGAGAGCACCGTCAAGAGCCATCTCTCTTCGGCATTCGGCAAGCTCGGCGTCTCGTCTCGCAGCGAAGCGGTCGCTGTGATTCTCGACCCGGAACGCGGGCGAGGCCTCGGAATCGGCCGGGTCCAGCCCGAGCTGGTCGCGAGGGACTGAAGGCCTCGATCGGACCGCCGGGCCACTTCCGCCCGGTCGGAGATTCGATCGGATGACGTTCGGACCAGTCCCGGTTTCGTATGGGTCGCTGCTGCGAGGGGTGCGCGGGCTCGCGCCCAAACGTTGGTCCAGTGAAATGTTCCGCCGCGGATTTGCCGTCGGCGGCAGCCGTAGAATCGTGAGCCTCCACAGGCGTGAAGGAAGAAATGAAGATCACGTTCAACGAGTTCGGCTGGCGCGCTCTCGAAGAGCGGGCGGCGGAAGAGGGGGCCGGCCTGGACGAGATGGTCTCGCTGGCCCTGAGCTACTACGAGTCCGAGCTCTCGAGCGGTCGCGCGGCAACCGACATCCCGCGGTTCCGCCGGGCGCCCCGGGGCGAGACCCGGAGCATGACGATCGAGATCGACGAGGACGTCATGCGGCGGGTCGAGGAGGAGGGCGAGCGCCGCGGAGTCGCCCTCGAGCGCGTCTGCGAGCATGCCGCACTTCTCTTCCTCGCGGACCTCGACGCCGGCAGGGTGGCCCAGCAGGTCATCCGGCGCGCACGCTGGGGGGCCGGGCCCCCCCGCTTCGGCCGCGGGACCTCGGCCTAGCGGGCGGAGGCTGAGGTCACCGGCGACACTCCCAGCTCGTGCAGGGAGAGCTTGAGCGCGGCACGCCCGCGGTGATGAAGTCCCTGGATTGATGCCTCGGTCTTGCCGAGCCTCTCGGCGATCTCGTTGGGGGAGAGGCCGCCGATGTGGCGGAGCACGAGAACCTGACGTTGCGACTCCGGCAGAGCGGCGAGCGCCCTCTTGAACGCGTACAACGTCTCGAAGGTCGCCCGCTCGTCGCCGTTCTCGCTGATCCGCACCTCCTCGACCGGAATCTGGCGCCTGGCCCTCACGTGGTCGAGTGCGGCGTTTCGGGCCACGCGCATGATCCAGGCGGCGAACGGGACCTCCCGCTCCTCGTACTTCTTGATCGCCCGCATCAGTTTGGTGAAGACCTCCTGGGTGACGTCCTCCGCGTCGTGGCGGTTGCGAACGATGCTCTGAACGAACTTGAGCACGTCGTCGGCATGCCGCGCGTACAGGTAGTCGAGGGCGTCCCAGTCGCCCGCCTTTGCCGCGTGGATTGCCCTGCGCTCCAGGTCGCGGTCTTCTCGTTCGCGAAGCCCCCTATCGCTCACAGCTACCTCTCCCGATTGCCTATGCAGCAAGCCTTCTCGCTGGCGATGCCGCTGTGAATCGCTCAGGTGCGGGATCTTCAGTTCAAGCTTTTGAACGCAAATTCGAGGAACTTCTCCGCAAAGCCCCGCCAAACTGCGGGAAGTTCTCCGGTATTCGGTATGCGGATCAACCGACATTTCGGTATGCGGATCAACCGACGAAGGTCACCAGTCCGGCGCTGACCGCCGCGACGGCCGCCTGAACCCGATTTTCGACGTGCAGCTTCTCGAGGATCGCGGAGACGTGGGTCTTGACGGTCTCCGGGCTGATCACCAGCTCGGCCGCGATCTCGCTGTTGTCCCTCCCCGCGACGATCAGATCGAGCACCTCGCGCTCCCGTGCCGTCAGCACGGGGGCATCGGATCGGGCCGGCCGAGGTTCGTGCTCTCGCACCCAGCTGACCAAGGCCGAAGCGATTGGGGGAGAGAGCGGGCTCTCACCGGCTGCCGCGGCGGCGATCGCGGTCACGACCTGGTCGCCCTCCTCGTCCTTCAGGAGGACACCGCAGGCGCCCGCCGAGAGCGCCGCCACAACGTCTTCCTGGACCGAGTCGGTCAACACCAGCACCTGGGCACCGGGAGCCTCCGCGCGCAGCCTTCTGATCGCGTCGATGCTCGGGGCGCCGTTCAGCCGGATGTCCATCACGACCACGTCGGGCTCGGCCTCCAGGGCGAGTATGACCGCGTCCTCGACGTCGTCGGCCTCGTCGACCACCTCGAGGCCGCTCGCCTCCAGGTGGTCGCCCAGCCCGCGCCGAAAGAGCTCGTGATCGCCGACTATCAGGACCCGGATTCCGACTGGGGAGCTTTTCCCGCCCTCAGACGTGGAGGCCGCGGACGCCGTTTCGCCCGCCCGCCTTCCCCCCCGGGACGGTCGTGCGGACTTGCCCATCGTTAGTCGATTCTAGGCCGATCCGGACCCGGCCACAACGCCCTGGCCGAGGCGATCCGATGACCCTGAAACCGGCTGCTAGGGCCCGGTGTACCCGTTCGAGTAGCACGGCCGTGCGACCGGACCCGGGTCGACGCACTGGTCGATGAACCCGTCCGGCTGCAGCCAGCTCGCCGCCTGGCCGACGCCGTCGACCGAGCGCCTCGGGTATTGGTGCGGGTCGCAGCCGTACACGCTCACCGGGTTCGGCGCCAGTTCCACGAGCGGCGGCGGCGCGGTCCCGTGCTGCGGGTTCCCGTTCTCGTCGGTGCAGTCCTGGTTCCCATCGAACCCGATCGGCCCGCCGTCGTAATAGACCATCGCGGACGGCCCACTGAACGGATAGGACGAAATCGCCGGGATGCCGAGGAACGGACTCGAGTCCCAGTGCCGTCCCGGGTCCAGCGCCGGCGTCTCAACCCGCGCCCCGATCGTCCGAGCCTCGACCTCTGCCGCGTAGTTCGTCACCTGGTGGTCGCCGTAGGCCATCTGCAGAAGCACGTTGTGCGACGGCGTGTTCGGCAGCGGATCGTCGGTCATGTGATGCGCGTACCCGTTCGCCTCGCCCCGGTCCCAGAGCAACTGCATCAGCGAGAGCAGCAGCGGCCGCTCCAGCTGGTTCGGGTAGTTGTCATACAACCCGAGCCCGGGCAGCTCGAAGTACTGGGCCGAGTCGGTGCTCCGCCGCAGCAGCGACGAGTAGTTCATCCCGACGACGTCGAGCACCGACTGGGTCAGGTCCGGCTCGAGCGCCGTCAAGGCGCCGCCCATGATCGCGCCCTGACTGATCCCCTCCCAGTACAGGCCCTGACCGGGGTCGATGACCGGCACCGGATCGTTACCGCCCGACCCGTCCGGATCCAGCTGGAACGCCGGATCGGTGTCGAATCCGTCCGGATGCATCATCGCCCGGCCCAGATAGATCATGTTCACGAACCCCTGGACCATCCGGTCCGTGGCCTTCGAGAAATTCGACACGTCGCCGAGCGTGGCCAGCACGGTCCCGATGTCGTCGGAGGAGAACCCGGCCCAATTGGTCGCGCACCACGTCGTGTTCGAGACGTTCGCTTCGCTCGGCGTGAACCGGATCATGTCGTCGACCTGCGTGAAGTCGCCGAGCAGCCCGTGTCCGAAGATCCCGCTCTGGGTCTGGTTGACGGCGGTCCCGGTGACGGCCGAATTCGGGACCACGCACTGGAACCGCACGCCGGTCGTCCCGGCATCGGGATCGTCCGCAGTTCCGGTCGAGGTCGCGTTCACGTCCCCGTTGGACTGGAAGTTGAAGGTCCCGCCCGGATGGCAGTCCGAGTTGTTCAGGTAGCACGGAATATCCGTCAACTCCCCGTCGATCAGCCGCAGCGTGTTTGCCGGCACATCCGGATCGGGCGCGTCCTGCACGCTCGTGATGTGGAACGTCGGCGCACTGCCGTCGATCACGCCGTCACCCGGCGTGTCATCGCCGAGCTGGTGCAGCGCGTCGTCCCGGATGGCCAGCGCACGGCCGGCGAGGCTGTGCTCGCTGGCCACGGTGAAGTCCCACGTCATGTAGAGGTTCGACCGCTGGATCCCGTCGCTCTGAAGCGTCGAGATCAGGTCCTCCATGTGCGGGCGCCGATTCTCGATCGCCGGATCCGTTGTGATCAGCCGGTCCCGGTACACGCGGAACGGCAACGGCGGATCGACCGGATTGTTCTGCGCGTCGCGCAGTCCGCGCAGAGCCACGATGTAGCGGTGGCCCTCTTCGAAGTTCCTCGCCGGCCTGATGATCACGTTGACGTCCTGCGTGTCGCCCGGTGAGTAGTGGTTCGGATTGGCATCGAGCTCCGCCCAGACCGGCTGGCGCTCGCCGGTCGCCGCGTCGATCACCACGATCGGCTGGTTGGGATCGCTGTAGCGGTGCAGGTCGTTGATCGGGACGAACCCGGTGTTGTCGAACGCCGCCTGCGTCTCGACCTGCGGGATCTTGACCGTGATCAGGTTGCCGGGGCTGAAGCCGTCGCCCCGATTGATGTCGGTCGGGTCGATATGGACGCCGTTCTTGTTCGCCGGCATCGAGTTGGTGTTCAGATTGAGCCGCCGCCCCGTGTCGGTGCTCGGGTCCGCCTTCGTGAAGTAGTCGTTCGGCCAGGGCTGCAGGCAGAGCGCCGGGTCCATGAAGTCACACCGGTCCGCGTTCGAGGTATCGATCGGCGGGCCGTAGTAGGGCCGCGCCGTCGGGTTCTCCGAGCCGACGCTGCAGACGGCGAGGTCGCGATCGAGCGGGGCTGCCGACGGCGCCCGCTTGCCCTTCTTCTTCCCCTTCTTCTTCGATTTCTCGGCGACGGGCTTCAGGTAGTCCACCGAGCAGCCGCTCAAGAGCTGGCGCCCTTTGCTCGTCAACTTCAGCGAGAGGCTGCGCTTCCCGCTCGCCTTTGCCGACTTCGTCACCCGGCCAAGGTCACTTACTCCCGAGAAGCCGTCGACCCGGACCTTCTTGCCGACACCCTGGCGGACCTTCAGCTGAACCTTCCCGCTGTC
>DATAPB010000102.1:0-6414 GCA_036265435.1 Solirubrobacterales bacterium
GACGTCGCCGCTCTCAACATGAGCTCGATGAACTACGCCAAGTACTCGAAGCGCCGCAAGGACTTCGTCTTCAAGGCCGTCTTCGAGAACAGCTTCGACACGATCTCGGCGTTTCTCAACGAGATGAACGAGCTCGGCGTCAAGCCGGAGCACGAGTGCTTCGACGCCGGCCATGTCGCAAACCTCGATCCCTTCCTCGACATGGGCACCCTGGAGCCGCCGCTGCAGATCTCCCTGGTGATGGGCGTCAACGGCGGCATCCGCCCCAATGCGAGGAACGTTGCATTCATGTCCGAGCAGATCCCGGGCGGGGCGGAGGGTCCCAACAACTGGCAGGTGATCGGTGTGTCTCGCGACCAGTGGAAGCTGCTCGCCGCTGCGCTGAACCTGGGCGGGAACGTCCGCGCCGGCCTCGAGGACAACCTCTACCTGCCGGACGGCGAGATGGCGAAGTCGAACGGGGAGCTGATCGCCAAGGCCCGCCAGATGGCCGAGGACGTCGGCCGCCGCGCCGCCAGCGTCGCGGAGGCGCGCGAGATGCTCGGCGTGCCCAGGCGCGAGGAGGCTCCAGCGTGAGCAGGCCGCTCGAGGACGTCCGCATCCTCGATCTCACGCGGCTGCTCCCGGGCGGCTTCTGCACCCTGCTGCTCGCCGACCTCGGTGCCGACGTGATCAAGGTCGAGGACACCGGCCAGGGGGACTATGTGCGCTGGGCGCCGCCCTACTACGGCTCCGAGGAGCACACGCCCCTCGGGACCCGCTCGGCGATCTACCTCTCGCTCAACCGCAACAAGCGGTCGATCCGCCTGGATCTCAAGCAGGAGGGCGGCCGGCAGACGCTGATCAAGCTGGCCGAGAGCGCGGACGTGCTGGTCGAGAGCTTCCGGCCCGGGGTGCTCGACAAGCTCGGGGTCGGCTACGACGTCCTTCGTCAGGCGAACCCCGCGCTCGTCTACTGCCCGATCACCGGCTACGGACAGGACGGGCCCAACCGGGACCGCGCCGGGCACGACCAGAACTACCTCGGCCTGAACGGCATCCTCGGGCTCACGGGAGAGGCCGGCGGCCCGCCGATCCAGTCGGGCGGCCAGATCGCCGACCTCGGCGGCGGGGCCCTGATGGCGGCGGTCGGGATCCTCGCCGGCCTTCAGGAGGCTCGGCGGAGCGGTGAGGGGCAGATGGTCGACATCTCGATGACCGACGGCTCGCTCGCCTGGCTGGCGATGGAGGCGGGCCGCTATTTCGGCTCGGGAGAGGTCCCCGAGCGGGGCGACATCATGCTCTCCGGCGGGATCATCTGTTACCGGCCGTACGAGGCCGCCGACGGCTGGGTGACCTGCGGCGCTCTCGAGCCGAAGTTCTGGGGCCGCTTCTGCAAGGCGGTCGGCCGGGAGGACCTGATCGAGCAGCAGTTCGCGAAGCCCGGCTCGGACCCGCATCGCGAGGTCGAGGCGATCTTCAGGGGCAGGACCCGTGATCAGTGGAAGGCGTTCAACGACGAGCACGACGCGATGATCGAGCCGATCCTCGACCTCGACGAGGCCCTCGAGTCCGAGCTCGTCCGCGAGCGCGAGATGGTGATCTCCTACGAGCAGCCGGAGTTCGGCGAGGTGAGGCAGCTCGGCTTCCCGATCAAGCTCTCCCGGACCCCCGCGAGCGTCGAACGCCCGGCGCCCGCGCTCGGCGAGCACACCACCCCGATGCTGAAGGAGGCTGGCTACTCCGAGGAGGAGATCTCGGCGCTCGAGGAGAGCGGTGCGGCGAAGGGGCCCGAAGATGCGAGGGCGCGCGAAAGCGCGACCCGTGATACGGAGCGGCGGGAGCAATTCCTGACATGAGCGCGGCGAAGGCAACGACCCAGAACGAGGAGATGCTGCGGATGGGCGAGCTGGCGCGCGCCTCCGGCGTCTCCGCGGCGACAATCAAGCACTACCTGCGCGAGGGACTCCTGCCCGAGCCGATGAAGACCTCGCGCAACATGGCGTACTACCCGGCGGACTTCGTCGAGCGGATCCGGATGATCAAGCAGCTCCAGGAGGAGCGCTACATGCCGCTGCGGGTGATCAAGGACCTGCTCGAGGAGGATCCCGACCGCGCGAAGGCGCTGATCGAGCTCGGCGACCGCCTGCTCGAGCATGCCCTCGCCAGCGAGAGCGAGCGAGTGAGCGCCGCCGAGGTGCGCAGCCGCTACGACGTCCCGAAGGACGTGCTCGACCGTCTCGCCGAGCTCGAGGTTCTGACCCCCGACAAGCGGGGCTACTCGCCGAGCGACGTTCGCATCATCGAGGCGATCAGCCGCTTCAGGGCGGGTGGCTACGAGGAGCGCATCGGCTTCACCGTGTACGACACCCTCCGCTACAAGGAGTCGATGGCGGACCTCGTCCGCCAGGAGGTCGATGTGCTGATGGAGCGGCTCGCCGGCGAGATGGACCCCGACCAGGCGATGGCGCTGATCGAGGCCGGGACCCAGCCGCTCAACGACCTGCTCGCGGCCATGCACACCAAGGCCCTGGTCGCCGAGTTGGAACGCAGGCGGGGGAGCGAACCGGACTCCCGGGACGGCGGGTCCAACTCCCGCAAGTAGCCGTGGCGACCCTGGCCGCGTGGATGCTGGGCGGCTTCGCGGTGCTGACCTTCGGCGTACGGGTTCTCGTGCAGCTGCGGACGACCGGTGAGACCGGCCTGATCGGGCTCCGCGGCGGCGCGGGAGTCCTCGACTGGCTCAGCGGGATCCTGTTCGTCGGCGGTATGGCGATGGGAGTCCTGTCCGTGACGCTGGTCCTCCAGGGCTCGTTGAGCACGATCGACGCGATCGACACCACGCCGCTCAACGTCATCGGCATCGTCGTGGCGGCGGCCGGCGGCACCGCCGTCTTCCTCGCTCAGCTGGGCATGGGCGCGTCCTGGCGCATCGGTGTGAGCGACGACCAGAACACGGATCTCGTCACGACCGGCTGGTTCTCCCTGGTCCGCAATCCGATCTACTCGGCGATGATCGTCGGCTGGACCGGCTTCGCCCTGCTGGTGCCGACCTGGCTCTCGATCGCCACGGTGTTCGTGATCGCCGCCGGCCTCGAGCTGCAGGTGCGCGCGGTGGAGGAACCCTTCCTGATGCGCGCCCACGGTGACGCCTATCGTGCCTACGGCGCCCGCGTCGGCCGGTTCCTCCCCGGCGTCGGCCGGTTCACCTAGGCCGCGTCGAGCAGGCCCATCGACTCGAGCGTCCTGCGGACGCCGTCTGAGAGCGGCGTCGTGCTCCAGCCGAGCTCGAGCTGGGCCTTCGCCGAGTCCGGATGCCCCTCCCAGAGGAAGTAGGTGAGCTGCCCGCGGGGCAGGAGCGGCGGGCGACGGATGATGCGGGCGACGCCCTCGCCGACGCTCGCCAGAGCCTTAGCCACCGGGACGGGCATGACGGGAGGGACGCGTCCGCGTCCCGCGACCTCCTTCACCGTTTCGGCGATCTCGCGGAAGGTCGCGTACCCGTCGGCCAGGATGTAGCGCTCGCCGTCGTCGCCCTTGTCCGCGGCGAGCAGATGCCCCGCGGCCACCCCGTCGACGAAGGCGTAGCCGGTGCCGCCCGGCGGGACCGCGGGCAGCCGCTTGCGGACCACCGGCTCGAAGATGCCGTTCTCGAACGAGGGAGTGGCGGCGGGCGTGGGGCCGTAGACGCCCGAGGGGTTGAGGATCACCACCTCCATTCCGTCGCGCTCCGCCAGCACGAGCTCCTCGGCGTGTTGCTTCGAGCGCTCGTAGGCGGTCCCCTTCGGGTAGTCCGCCACCTTCGTCTCGTCGAAAGTTTGCCCGCTCTCGGCGTGGAAGACGTCGTGGGTCGAGGAGTGGACGAACCGGCGGACGCCCGCCCGCCTCGCGGCCGCGGCCAGCGCCCCGCTCCCGTGCGCGTTCACCCGGTCGAAGATCCCCTCGTCCTTGACCCACTGCTCCGGCATCCCCATGGCGTTGAAGACCAGCTCGCAACCCTCGACGGCGGCCGTCAGGCTCGCGGCATCGGTGGCGTCGCCCCGGATCGGCTCGACTCCGGCCGGGAGGATGCCGGCGGCGGCCGTCGGATCGCGGACCAGGGCGCGAACCTGCTCGCCCCGGTCGAGGAGGGAGGACGCGATCGCGTTGCCGACCTTTCCCGTGGCGCCGGTGACCAGGACCTGCATCGGCAGATCCTATGTGGGACTCTCGCCTCCCTGGCCGTCGCCCTTTCGGCCCCCGTCGGATTCCGGCTCGGACAGCTCGCCGCGGGCGCCGTTGCCGCTCCGGAGGCCGGTCAGTACCTGCTCGGCGAGCGTGGCGCCGTCTCGCGGGTTCATCGGCGTGGTGACGATCCGGACCACCACCTCGTCGCGATCCAGCTCCTCGACGGCGATGTGCGGCGGGTAGCGCAGCGGGACCGTGATCGCGTCCTCGATTGTCTGCTGTACCTCGCGGGGGCTGGTGTCCGCGCCGAAGCGGGCGCGGAACTCGACTCGCTCGGGCTCCCGGAGCGGCGTGACGGCGCACTGGATGAGGACGCCGTTGGGCACCATGATCCGGTCGGCCCCGCTGACGAGCGTGGTGTAGAAGAGGCCCTGCTGGCCGACCACGCCGTCCGTCTGCCCGGCGAGCCCACCGCCCTGCAGCCTGACTCGCTCGCCGACCCGGAACGGGCGGTTGGTTATCAGCACGAGCCCCGCGAGCATGTTGCCGAGGACCTGCTGCGCGGCGAGGCCGACCACGACGGCGGTGAACCCTCCCCCGACCGCCAGCGTGGCAGGCTTCACGCCGGCGATGCGAAGCGCGACCCCGGTCACGATCACGATCGTCAGCAGGCGCAACAGGAACCCCATCGTTCCCGCCGTCCCCGGCTCCATCCTGCGGTAGAAGGTCGGGCCGAAGCCGCGGCCGAGCGAGCGCGCGAGAGCCCAGCCCAGCAGGATCAGCAGGATCACCGTTGCCACGCGGACCTCCGGCCCGTGGCCCGGGAAGAGCGTCTTGCGCTCCGAGAAGAGGACGAGGACCGCCGCGATCAGCGCCGCGGCGACCAGCGCGCCGCCGCGTCCGCGCCGGACGGCCGCCTGGTCGATCTCGGAGCCCAGTCCCACCTCGCGCCAGACCTCGGTCCGCGACTCGAAGGCGGACCTCGTGCGTGGCAGCAGCCTGCGGAACATCTGGGGACACGCTACCCGCTGTTCGGGGCCGTACCCTCTAGATTGACTGGTCAGTCAGCCGGGACTGCGAAGGAACTGCCGGGATGCGTGCCGCCGCCGTACAGCTCAACTCAACGGACGAATACGACCGCAACCTCGAGGTCGCGGAGCGACTCGTTCGCGGCGCTGCCGCCGACGGCGCGGAACTGGTCGTGCTCCCCGAGAAGTGGACTGTCCTGGGGTCCGGCAAGGCGATCCGGGACGGGGCCGAGCCGCTGGATGGCCCCGCGCTGAGTGCCGCGGCCGGCTGGGCGCGCGAGCTCGGGATCTTCCTGGTAGCCGGCAGCGTCCCCGAGCTCGTGCCCGGCCAGGAGAAGCTCGCCAACACCTCGGTCATGTTCGGGCCCGACGGCGAGCGTCGCGCGACCTACCGCAAGATCCACATGTTCGACGTCGATGTCGGCGACGTCAGCTACCGCGAGTCCGAGATCGAGCAGGCCGGCGACCGGATCGAGCTCGGCGACGCCGACGAGGCGAAGGTCGGGCTGACCGTCTGCTACGACCTCCGCTTCCCCGAGCTCTACCGCATCCTCGCCGTCCGGGGCGCGCGCGTGATCACCGTCCCCTCCGCGTTCACCGAGCGGACCGGACGCGATCACTGGGAGGTCCTGATTCGCGCTCGCGCGATCGAGAACCAGGTCTTCATGGTGGCCGCCGGCCAGATCGGGGATGCGCCGCCGCACTACCGCAGCTACGGTCGCTCGATGATCGTCGACCCCTGGGGGGTGGTGCTGGCGCAGGCCCCCGACACCGAGTGCTTCGTCCCGGCCGACCTCGACTTCGGGAGCCAGGACCGCATTCGCGAGCGCCTGCCGTCCCTCCGGCATCGCCGGCCGGAGGCCTACGAATGGCCCGAGGCCGCGGCGATGGGAGCTCCCTGATGGCGCAGGCTCCCGCCCCCGACAAGCGCCGCGCGATCCTCGACGCCGCGATCACGGTCTTCGCTCGCCAGGGATTCCACACAGCGCGGGTCTCCGACGTGGCCGCCGAGGCCGGCGTCGCGTACGGCCTCGTCTACCACTACTTCAACTCGAAGGACCAGATGCTCAACGAGCTCTTCTCCGAGCGCTGGGCGCTGCTGGTCGAGGCCAGCCAGGAGATCCGCGCGAGCGACGTTCCCCCGCGGGACAAGCTCGCCGGTGTGGCCAACTTCATCATCGAGTCCTACCGGCACGAGCCGGAGCTGATGAAGGTGATCATCGTCGAGGTCACCCGGGCG
>DATAPB010000103.1:0-8789 GCA_036265435.1 Solirubrobacterales bacterium
GATGTTCCTCGCGGCCGCAGCGATCCTGATCAATGCCTGGGCCACCCGCGGATGGCGACCGCCGTCCCGCCCGCCGGCGGCGGCCCCGATGGGCGCAATCCTGGTCGCGGGCCTGGCGATCGGGATCGCGCTCGGGAGCAAGCTGACCATCTGGGGCGTCGCGCTGGCGTTCGCGATCGGGGTTCTATTCCTGGTGCCGCGAGAGGTTCGCTGGAAGGCCTTTTGGGTGTTCATGGGCGGCGTCGCCGCCGTCTGCGCCTTCTGGTTCTTAAGGAACCTCATCCATGCAGGTAATCCCCTGCCTTGGATCAGGGAGATCGGCCCGATCCACCTGCCCGGACCCAACCGCGGCCTGGAGGGCCGCGACGACTTCACCGTTGCCCACTACATCTTCTCCGATCCCAGCACGAGCCTCTGGCGCCAGTACTTCCTCAACCCGATCGAGAACCTGCTCGGGCCGCTGTGGTTCCTGATCCTTGGCGGGGCCTCCGCGGGCGCGATCCTCTCGATCTGGCGGCCGCGCTCTGTGGCGGCCCGGCTCGCCGGCGTGATCACCATCGTCGCCGCGATCGCCTACGTCTTCACGCCGCTCACCGCCGCGGGGCCGGAGGGCCACCCGCTCGCCTTCGGGATCAACCTCCGCTATCTGATCCCGGGCATCGCGCTCGGGCTGGCGTTGCTGCCGCTGGAGTCACGGATCACGCCGGAGCGCTTCCGGCTGCCGCTGCTCGTCGGCGGGCTGATCGCGCTCTTCTTCACCTCCCACTACTCGGACGCGAACGTCGCCTGGGACGGCGCCTTCGCCTCGATCCCCTGGGCGGCGCTGATCGGGATCGTCCTGATCGGCGCTCCCGTCGGGCTCGCCCTGCTGGCGAGGCGCGACGCCTGGGTCGCCGGGGTCGCGGGCGCGGTCCTGATACTGGCGATCGCCGCCGTCGGCTGGGCGAAGCAGGACGACTACTTCGCGCACCGCTACGACCGCTCGGAGGACTTCCGCTTCCAGCTCGACAAGGCGGTCCAGTGGGCGAAGCCGACCTCGGGCCTGCGCATCGGGGTGGCGGGCACGAGCGGCGCCTACAACCAGTACGGCTTCTACGGCGACGCCGTGGACAACTACGTCCAATACGTCGGCCGCCACCTGCCCGAGGCCGACTTCCGGGCGATCGAGACCTGCGCCGCCTTCCGTCAGGCCGTCAATGCGGGCGACTACGACTACCTGATCACCACGCCGGAGCTCGATCTCAACAACCCCGCCGATGCCAGTCCCTCCCCGGAGCGAGGCTGGGTGAAGAACGACCCCGCCCTCCGGGAGGTGCTGCACGCGAGCCGCGTCTCCGTGTTCAAGGTCAACGGCCCGCTCTCGCCCGCGGGCTGCAGCGTGGTCAGCCGATCGTGACCGGCGACTACATCCTGGGGACCGTCGGCCTGCTGGCGATCGCGGTGACGATGGCGATCGCCGGCCGGACGACACGTCGCGCCGCGCTTCCGGGGTGGACCGGGACGCCGGCGCTGCTGGCGGACTCGGTGCTGGCGATCGGCTACCTGGTCGTCATCTCCGAGCTGCTCGGCCTGTTCGGCATCCTCGACGGCGTCCTGCTGGTCGCCGCCTGCCTGATCGTCGGCGGCGGGGCGATCCGGCTCGAGCCGATGCTGATCCGCGCCGGCAGCCGCGTGGACCGCTGGGGGAGGGGCACCGGGTCGGAGGAGCGCGGGGCGCTGCCCGCAAGCCGGGTCGAGCTGGGGGCCGCGGTCGGGATCGCCGTGATCGTGGCCGCGCAGTGGGCCGGGCCGACGCTCCTGACCCTCGATCGCGGAATCTACGGCGGCGACTCGCTCTGGTACCACATGCCGCTCGCGGCGCACATCGCGCAGTCCGGCTCGGTCACCTCACTGCTCTACACCGACCCGCTCTACCTGAACTGGTTCTATCCGCAGGTCTCGGAGCTGATCCACGCCGGCGGGATCCTGCTCTACGGAAACGACTTCCTCTCGCCGCTGCTCAATCTTGCGTGGCTGGGACTCGCCCTGTTCGCCGGCTGGTGCATCGGCCGCCCCTATGGCTCCGGTGCGACCGGGCTCGCCGCGGTCGCCTCGGTGATGGCCGCGAACCTGCTCTTCTCGCGACAGCCGGGGAACGCGAACAACGACGTGGTGGCCATCGCGCTGTTCCTCTCGGCCGTCGCGCTGCTCGTCAACAGCCGTTGGCCGGGAGGCGAGCGGAGAGCGGCCTCCCAGGCGGGGCCGAGCCAGGACACACTGCCGCTCGGCGTCCTGATGGTGGCCGGCCTCGCCGCCGGGCTCGCCCTGGGAACGAAGCTCACCGTCGTCCCCCCGGTTCTGGCGCTGACGCTCGGGGTGATCGCGATCGCGGGCGCGGGAGAGCGCTGGCGCACCGCCGCGACCTGGATCGGCGGGATGGTCGTCGGCGGTGGCTACTGGTACGTCCGCAACCTGATCGTCTCGGGCAACCCGTTTCCCTGGCAGGACATCGGGCCGATCCATCACGCCGAGGCCCTTCAGGGCCGCCATCCGTACGCGATCGTCCACTACGCGACCGACACGGACGTCTGGGGGAAGTTCTTCACCCCCGCTCTGCACGAGCGCCTCGGGGACTTCTGGCCGGCATACCTCGCGCTCGCCGTGATCGGGGTCGTGCTCGTCCTCTGGCGCGGAGGGCGGATGGAGCGGATGCTCGGGGCGGTCGCGCTGCTCGCCGCGATCGCCTACCTGCTCACGCCTCTCGGAGCGTCTGGCCCGGAGGGGATGCCGGTCGGTTTCCGGCTCAACATCCGCTACCTGGCTCCCGGGCTGATCCTGGCGCTGACACTGCTGGCGGTCCCGCCCTTCAGCGGCGACCGCGAGTTCTGGCGGCTGGGGAGCCTTCAACGCCTCTGGCGGCTGGGGACCCTGGGCGTCTTCGCGATCCTCGCGGTGTTCAGCGACGGGGCGATCGGCGCGATCGACAGCGACCGCATCCCGGGCACTGTGTTGATCGCGCTCGCCCTGATCGGGGTGCCGCTGCTGCTCGTCTTCCTCTCACGCCGCGGGCTGGCGCCGCTCCCGCTCGCCGGGATCGGCGCGGCCGCCGCGATCGCGCTCGCGGTGGGCGGCCGCTTCGTCCAGGACCACTACCTCGACGAGCGCTACTCCCCGGCGGCTCCGGACTATCCCAAGACCGAGCAGCCCGCCACCGAGCTCGGCCAGGGGCTCGGTGCAGCCTACGACTGGGCACGCGGCACGCACGACCTGAAAATCGCCCTCTCGGGGACGATGGGAGCCCTCTTCCAATACGGCCTCTGGGGCGGGGACTCGAGCAATGCCGTCACCTACGTCGGCGAGCACGGGCCGCGGGGTTCCTTCCACGAGGTCGCGGGGTGCCCGGAGTTCCTCGCCGCCCTCAACGACGGCAACTACGACTACGTGGTCACCACGCCCACCTACCACCAGGACAACCCGGCGGCCGACACCAGGCCCGTGCAGCGCGACTGGATCGCACGCACGGGGAACGTCCAGCGGGTTGCCGGTGCCGACCTCGTCGACGTCTGGAGGGTGACCGGGCCCCTCGACCCGCTCGCCTGCGCCGCACCGGCGGGCACCGGGGCACGAAATCCGGCCAAGACCCTGCCGAGCGTGACGGGCGAGTAGCCGGTCGGTGTGGCGAAAGCCCGCCCGTGGTACCCATAGGGGCGTGCCGTACCCGCTCGACAACGCCCTCTTCCAATGGGAGGAGGGCTCACGCCGGCTAGATGAGCTCTCGGCTGATCCCCGTGCCGCGCGTACTGCGAGACGTGCCGTCGACGCGATCCGCGACGAGCTGCGCCGCCGGATCGGTCCGACATTCACCGGTCAGGAGCTCGCCGATCTCTACGCCCGCGGAACCGACTGGGCCCTCGAGGCGGCCCGGCAGGCGGCCCCGATGAGCGCCGTCGACCTCGATCCCCAGGCGATCGTCGATGGCGCCTTCAACGAGTACCTCCGTGGAGCAAGGGATTACTCGGGCGGGCGCGTGATCGCCGAGCCCTGAGGCCGGCGGGCCGGTGACCGAAGGCTGAGGCCGGTCAGTCCTCGACGCGCTCGAGGATGATCCGGTCGGGCTCGATCGTCACGCGCAGCGCGCGGTGGCCCTCCCAGTGCTCGGCGTAGGTCGGATCGTCCTTGATGGCGGGGTCGAACCAGATGCCGTAGCCCTCCTCCTCGCCCTGGTCGAAGGTCGCCTCGAGGGGCTTGCGACGGCCACGACCGCGACGGCCGCGACGCCGTCGGCGCCGTCGGCGCCCGCCGCGCTCCTCGCCGTCGCCGTCGCCGTCGCCCTCGTCGGTCGCGTCTTCTTCCTCCTCCTCGGGCTCGGGCTCGCCCAGCTCGGCCTCGATCTCCGCCTCGATCTCGTCGCGCAGGTCGATGTCGTTGGCCGGCTCCTCGCCCTCGCCGGTGAGCCCGTGGCGCTGCCTGAAGTCGCGGAGTTGTGACGCGGAGACGCCCAGCTGGTGGGCGATCCAGGCATCGGTGCGCCCCTGGCGGACCCAGGCGCGGATCTGATTCAGCTGTGGTCTCAGCGACTGACGAGCCATCGGTCGGCGGACTCTAGTTGATCGCGATTTCCGGCCTGCCTGGAGCGCACCCATCGGATGCTCCGTACCCTTCCCCCTTGTTCTAGCGGGAAGGACCGATTACGCTACCTACTACTGAGTAGCCTAATCACACCTGCCGCAGGGGTAGGTGAAATCCCTAGGAGGCGTCTGAAAATGCTGGTGCTGACAAGGAAGCCGGGCCAGAGCATCATGATCGGCGAGGGCGTCGAGGTACAGGTGCTCTCGGTCGCGGGGGAGAAGGTGAGGCTCGGCATCACGGCACCACGCGACGTCTCCATCTTCCGCAACGAGGTCTACGACCGGATCGAGGGCGAGGCAGAGAGCCGCGACGAGGAAGTCGACAAGGGCACCAACGCTGCCGTCGAGGACGCGCTCAGCCGGCTTTCGCAGCGCGCCTACTGAGTCAGGCGCTGACCTCCGCATACTCCGACAGCCCCGCCGCACGCAGGGCTTCGGTTTTGCTCAGGTAGACGAGCAACCGCGACATCCGGCCGTCTCGCATCGTGATCACGTGTGCAAGGCGCATGCTGAGCGGGATCCCACTTTCCCTTCCGCGCCCGCTGCAGCGCAACCAAAGGAAGACGGTGTCTCCGCGTCCCCTCGCCTCCATGGGCTCGAGCCTGAGATCGGGATAGGTATCGACCCAGCTGGCGTAGTGGCGCCTGATCGCGTCGATCCCGCGATGAACTGAGGACTCGGGGTCCTCCGGGGCCGAGTGGAATGCACCCTCCTCGTCCCAGATGTCGAGATGGTCCGCGGTTCTGTCGCCCGAGTTGAAGCGGACGTATGCGGCGAGCACGATCTCTACGTTCTCCTGGACCTCCACCGACCGCAAGCATCAACCCCCGGCTAGAGGAGCTCCGCCAGGCGCCGGGCGGCGCGAGCGGCGCCGTCGGTCTCCACGTCGCGATAGTCGACGTCGCGGCCGATCTCCTCCGCAATCGCTGCCGCGATCAGCTCCGGCGAGGAGTCGTCGAAATCCATGCGGCGACCGGCCCCGTACCGCTCGAGCCGGTGGCGGACGTGGAAGTTCTGCTCGAAGTGATGGCGGAGGGGGAAGTAGATGAATGGCCGCTTCTGGGCGGTCAACTCCATTGAGGTCGTCAACCCGCCCTGAACCACCGCCAGGTCGCACGCGGCCAGGTGGCGGTAGAGGTTGTGGACATAGGGCACCACCTCGAGCCCGGCGTGAGAGGGGAGCGAGGCCGGGTCGATCCGCGGCCCTGCCACGACGATCATGCGCAGATCCGGCACGCGCTGCTTGGCGGCGGGGAACGCGGCGATCAGCCGTCGCAACAGGTCGGCACCCACGCCCGATCCGCCGACGGTCACCACGCAGACGCGCTCGTCGTCGCCGTAGCCCAACTCGTCGCGCAGCCTGCCGCGATCCCCGAGCTCGGTGGGGTCGAAGCCGGTTACGTAGCCGGTGAAGTCGAAGTTGCCCTCGGTCCAGTCGCGGATCATCGGCAGCTGCGGACCGAGTCGCTCATCGACGATGTCGTCGGGATTCCCCACGAACAGCGCCGTATCGCGAACCTCGGGATGGTGGGCGATGTGGTCGACCATGTCGGCGTTGTAGTCGGCGGTCAGGAAGCTCTCCCGCTCACCGCCGTCCTCCATCGGGAGGAAGCCGACGAAGTCGGTCAGCCAGGCGAACGGGACCCGCTTCTCACGCGGGTTCTCGTGCCGGTAGTAATCGAGCTCCCACGCCTCGTCCCCGATCCACAGGTCGTAGCGCTCATCCCGAACGACGTCGTGGAAGAGCATGAAGTTGGCCGCCAGGATCTCGTCCATGCGGCGCAGCGCCTGGAAACAGTGGAGGTCGTGCTCTGCCGACTCAGATTCGATGTGCTTGGACTCGTTGGCAAGGTGGGCGCTGGCGGGGTGGATGCGCTCGCCCTCACCCTCGAGCACCCGCGTCACCGGGTCCTGGGCGAGCCAGTCGATCTCCAGATCCGGCTCGAGCCGGCGCAGCTGGCGCGCGATGGCGACGTCGCGCTGCGCATGGCCGAGCCCGATCGGTGAGGAGATGTAGAGGGCGCGCGGACGACCATCCGGCCGGTGGACGGTGGGGTCGCGCGGCGTGCGCTTCCGCCCGAAGGCGTCCTCGGAGAAGTCGCGGAGAGCCAGGTTGACCTGGACGGGCTTGCGGGCGTGAGGGAAGTGCCCGGCCCCCCCGACGATCTCGAGCTGTCCGTCGGCAAGGCGGGCGAGCGCGCGGCCGTCGCGCGCCGGCGCGATCCGATCGTCGGTGCCGTGGATCACCAGCACCGGACAGTCAAGGCCCTGCGCCAGGCCGCGAAGAGTGCGTCGGTCGCTATGGATGTGACCGTACGCTGTTGCGATCAGCGTCTCGGCGTCGGTGTCCAGCGCCCATTCCACTCCGTCCTCGATCCCCTTTGTGGAGTGGGGCTCCGAAAAGCATCGTGAGATGAACCACTCCGCGAACTCCGCGTAGTCCTCCCGCCAGTTCACGCCGTTCATGTGTCCCCACCAGACGCGCGGCGCGCGTCGATTGAAGGCCTTGGCAAGGAGCGTCTTGTTCAGCAGGACCGACCAGTGGGAGGGGGTGTAGGGGAACATCGGGCCGATGAAGACAGCGCCGGCAACCCGCTCGGGGGCGAGGCGCGCCAGCTCCAGCTGGTACTGGGCGCCGCGCGAGAGGCTCGCCATCACAGCCCGCTCGGTTCCACTCGCATCCATCACCGCCAGGCAGTCGCGGGCGAACTCCGCGGCCCCGTACCGTCGCCCGTCGCGACAGCGATCCGAGCGGCCGTTCCCGAGCCCGTCCATGGTCAGCACCCGGAAATGGCGCGCGAAGTACGGGATCTGCATCTTCCAGTGGCGGGAGTGGACCAGCGACCAGGTGGGCAGCAGGAAGATCGTCTCCTCGCCGTCGCCGTAGACCTCGTAGAAGAGCCGCTGGCCGTCCCGCTCGGCGAAGCCTTCGCTGTCCGGGTAGACGGCTCGGCTCTGCTCGCCGTCGCCGCCGATCGATCTCTCGGCCGGCTCGAGGCGGACCGCGGTCTCCATGATCGCGTTCACTGCTTCGCCCCCTCCAGCGACTCGAGCCAGCCGTCGATCGCCGCCAGCAGCTCGGCGTGACCGCGATCGAACCCCAGGAGGCGCTCGTTGAGCAGGGCCTTCTGGAACTGCATGACCAGCGCCGCCAGTGCCTCGGCGGAGAAGCGGGAGTCGTCGAGCCCGTATTCGTCGATCGCTTGGGAGAGGGCATCGCGCAGCAGCGTGCGCCAGTCCTCATTGACGGCGTTCAGCCTGTCGCGCATCTCGGGGTGGTTCCAGGCGAGCGCCTCGAGCTCGGCCCAGACCTTGGGATAGCCCGTCGCCAGGTCCTCGTCGATGTATCCCATGGCGGTGCGCCATTTCTCCGCAAAGGGGACGTCAGCCGCGTACAGGGCCCGCTGGCGATCCAGGACCCGGTGCGTGAAGCGCTCCAGGGTCTGCAGCAGCAGCTCGTCGACGGAGCCGAAGTAGTAGTGGACGAGGCCATGGTTCTGCCCCGCCTCCATGGCGAGTTGTCGGGTCGAGATGCCCGCAGCGCCCTCGCGGATCAGCAGCCGCTCCGCGGCGTCGAGAAAGGCCTCCACGTTGGCCTCCCTGATCGAGGGTCGGCCGTTGGCGGTGCCCGCTTCTGTTGTGGCAACACTCTTAGTCACTTGACTTAGTCGGTCACTAAAGCACACTCCCGTCGGCTTGTCAACGGAGCAGGGTCGGTTGACGGCTTCGCCATCGGGTCGCGGCGGCGCGGTTGACGGCTTCGCCATCAGGTTGCGTCAATGCGGTTGACGGCTTCGCCATCAGGTCGCGGCCACAGGCGGCCGCCCGACGAAACCGCTCGGGGCTTTGCCCCTCGCTCATAGTGGTGCGGCCTGGTGGCCGCTAGCCCATGAGCCAGGCCAGCGTCTCGAACATCGCCACGACCACGGTCACGACCGTGATCGTCAGGCAGACGAGGAGAACGCTGAACCGCACCCGGCCTCGCGACTCGTTGCGGGTGATGCGACGGGCCCGCGATCGGTTGACCGCGCGCTTCCGCAGCTGGTCACGCCGACGGCGTTCGAGCGCCATCTCCTGCTCGAACGCCAGCTCGATCTGAGCCATGCTCTGTCGCATCCGCATCTGTGCCATCGCAATACGTCCCCCGGGCGGCCGAGAAGGCTAGCAAGGGTTCTTGCACTA
>DATAPB010000104.1:0-8087 GCA_036265435.1 Solirubrobacterales bacterium
GTCGGGGCGGCCGACTACGACCTCGAACGCGCCCATGAAGTCCTCGAGGTCAACACCTTCGGGCCCTGGCGGCTGATCGAGGCCTTCCTGCCGCTGCTTCGTCGCAGCGATGCGCCGCGGATCGTGAACGTCTCGAGCGGCGCGGGCCAGCTCGCCGACATGAACGGCGGCCGGGGTGCCTATCGCGTTTCCAAGGCCGCCCTCAATGCGCTCACCCGGACGCTCGCCTGGGACGAGCGCGACGTCAAGATCAATGTGATGTGCCCCGGCTGGGTGCGCACCGACATGGGCGGCTCGGGGGCCAGCCGATCGATCGAGGAGGGCGCGGACACCGCCGTCTGGCTAGCGACCCTCCCCGACGACGGCCCAACCGGAGGCTTCTTCCGCGACCGCAAGCCAATACCGTGGTGAGATGGCGTCGACCCAGGAGCTGATCAAGACGGCCATCGAGCGCTTCCAGGCCGAGGTGCCGGCGCTCGCGCAGCTCAAGCTGGTCTTCGAGCTGGAGCTCCGTGGGAGGGGCGACGTCCAGATGTTCCGCGTTGAGGTGCCCGGTCCCAAGATCACGAAGTCGGCCTCGACCCAGGACGCGCGGGTCACCGTGGCGATTCCACGCTCCGACTTCAATCAGCTGGCAACCGAGGGGCATGTCAGCGACTACATCGAGGCGGTCGAGAACGGGCACATCCGGGCGAGCGGCGACACGAACATCCAGAAGCTGATCGCCCAGGTGGTCCAGCGCCACGAGCAGCGCGTGCGGACCAAGAAGGTCCACTAGCGGCAAGGTGGCAGGCAGGGGGATCGAACCCGGCCGCCTGGCGCGGCTGCGGGCCGCGACCCAGCTGCTCCATCGCCCGGCCTCGGCGAACGACCCGGCCGAGATCGCCAGGGCGATCGCAGGCGCCCAGGCCCAGGACGTCTACGCCGGCCCGCAGGCCTTCAGGGCACGCAGTCGCAAGATCACGGCGGCGGACATCACGCGGGCGAGGACCGAGGAGCGCTCGCTCCTCCGGACCTGGGTGATGCGGATGACCATCCATCTGATTCCGACCGACGACGCCGCATGGTGGCTGCCGCTCTTCGAGCCCGGGATCGAGCGGTGGTCGCGCCGGCGACTCGAGCAGCTTGGCCTTTCGGCCACCAAACAGGACAAGGCGCTTCGCGTGATCGCCAGGGCGCTTGCCGACGAGGGCCCGATGACGAGGTCGGAAGCTCGCGAGCGGGTCGCGGCCGCCGGCGTCGAACTCGACCAGCAGACCGGGATGCACGTCGCGCTGACGGCGGTGGTCTCCGGTGTCGCCTGTCTGGGGCCGGACCGAGGGGCCCAGACTTGCCTCGTGCGGCGTGAGGACTGGCTGGGGGAGCTGCCACCGTTCAATCGGGAGAGGGCCCTCGCCGAGCTCGCACGGGTCTACCTCCGAGGTTTCGCGCCCGCGACCGACCGGGACTTCGCCTATTGGTCTGGACTGGGGCTCCGAGAAGTCCGCTCCGGGCTCGAGGCGATCTCATCCGAGATCGAGGAGGTTCGGGTCGGGGAAGGGAAGATGCTCGCACCGCGCGGCGGACTCCCGCGCCTGCCGCGCGGAGGGCAGGTCCGCATGCTCGGCAACTTCGACACCTACCTGCTCGGTTGGAAGGACCGGACCTTCTCGGTCACCGGCGAGCACGCCCTTCACGTCAAGGCGGGAGGTGGCGGGTGGATCAGGCCGGTGATCGTGGAGGATGGGACCGTGGTTGGGGGTTGGCGGACGGCGCGCAAGGGCGGGCGGCTGGAGGTCTCGCTCAACCTCCCGAAGCGCGAGCTCGACCGCCTGCGACCGAAGCTCGAGGCCGAGATCGCCGATCTCGGCCGGTTCGAGGCGACCGACCTCCAGATCGTGAGCTAGATCCGCGCCGACGCGGCAGGTCCCGCCTCCCGGGTACCATCCCGCGCCGATCCTCGGGAGGAGTCGAAACGACTCAAGGAGACTGACTGATTCGATGAGCGACGAGAACCACCAGCTGACCACAGACCAGACCGAGCGCGAGGCCTCGGGGGCGCACGAGTACGGGCGCTTCCTCGAGGAGTTCGAGGTCGGAGCCGTCTACAAGCACTGGCCGGCGAAGACGATCACGGAGTCCGAGGATCACCTCTTCTGCCTGCTGACCATGAACCATCACCCGCTGCACATCAACGACGTCTACGCCTCCAACAGCCAGCAGGGGAGGAACGTCGTGGCCGGTCCCTACGTCTACTCGCTGATCTTCGGCATGACAGTCAATGACATATCGGGCAAGGCGATCGCCAACCTCGCCACCGAGGAGCTCAGCCACCCGAATCCCGTCTTCCATGGCGACACGCTCTTCGTCGAGTCGGAGGTGCTCGAGGTGCGGCCCTCTCAGTCGAAGCCGGATCGCGGTGTCGTGCGCGTCCACACTCGCGCCTACAACCAGGATGGGACACTGGTGGCCGAGTTCAAGCGGGCCGTCCTGGTTCCGCGCAAGAACCCCGGCTGAGGAGGAGCAATGGTCAACTTCCGACGAATCACCGATCAGGCGAAGAAGATCGTCGACAAGCGCGGCGGGACGGACGCCCTCAAGGAGGACGCAGAGGAGCTCAAGGACATCGCCGCCGGCAAGGGCAGCATGAAGGACAAGGCGAAGGCCGCCGGCGAGGCGATCAAGGAGCCGGGCGCGCCCGGTGAGGAGAAGCCGAAGCGCGCCAAGCCGTAGGGCTCAGCAGGACAGCTCCTGGACGTCGTAGCCGGGAGGCGGGCCAAGAGCCTCCCTGGTGCATCGGAAATCGGTGACGGTGGTCCGAATCCGGCCCTTCTTCGTGCGGGTGACGATCTCGCTCCACTGCCAGTGGTAGGCGTACACGTTCGGGTTCGTCTCGCCGGGGAACGGGGGGCTGCCGTCGTCGGCGTAATGGACGTCCGCCATGTAGGCGCTTCCCTGCCGGGTCAGCTTGCCCACGTTCTTGCAACCACCGCCGACGAGGAGGCCGTAGGGCGCTTCCTCGATCGTGAAGCCCATCGCGTTGTACTTGGCCCTGTACTGCTCGCCGGTCTGGAAGATCGCGTCTGTCGTCTGATCGCAGGTCAGCCTGAGCCGCTTGTGCTTCTTGGCCGCCGCTCCACCGCTGATCGCGACGGCGGTCGCGAGCAGGAGCAGCGCGGTGGCGGTCAGGAGCCTTCGCATTGCTGACGAACCTAGCCAGCGGCGCTCATCAAATGCTCATCGCGCCGGCCGGGTGGCCGCTAATGCGCCTCGTCCGGCGCGTGCGCGGGCGGACGTGACTCCTCGGCCAGCGAGGTGATCTCGAGCACACCCCGCGAGGCCTCCTCGAGGACCTCCGTGGCCTCTTCGGGCGAGCGCGCGTAGAGCTCGACGAGCAGGTGGACGATGATCCGCTCCTCGTCGTGCTTGTGGAACCGCACGTGCGTGAAGAACTCTCGCGTCCCGGCCTCGCCGAAGGAGCCGTAGGTGAGCGACTCCGCCGCCTCGGGCCCCGAGCAGCTCTCGACCTGGTCCTGATCGACCGTCACGGTGCAGGAGGCGACCCAGGGCGTGCCCGCAACCATCCGCTCCCAGCGGTCCTCGACCGGCACGACCTTGTCGTCCTGGATCGTCAGGTGGGGTTGGTCGTGGAGGCAGCGGAGGCACTGGACCACGGCCTCCTGGACCTCGTCGAGGCGCTCCGCGGGCTCGCCGCTCTCCGGGTCGATCCGGAGGATCGCGTCGTAATGCATCTGCACCTCGAGATCCCGTGCCCAGCAGCGGTAGCAGCGAAGCCAGGCCGAGCGATCTCCGTTGAGCTCGGTCATCTCTCCCTATTGAAGCGCCCCGCAGCCTCCGGCGCCAGGGATTCGCACCGCAGGGGGGTCAGGTCTCCCAGTGGATCCGCTTGCTCTGCAGCTTGCAGTTGACCTCGACGATGCGACCGCCGGAGCTCCTGCCGGCGCAGTCGAACCCCTGCACGTGGGTCTTGCGCCGCTTCTTGTACTCCTTGACGATCGACTTGGCCTTCCAGCAGGCGGTCCCGCCCTTGACGGTCACTCCGCCGCCGCAGTTGACGGCACCGGCGGGCACCGCCGCGATCAGCAGTCCCACGCAGACAAGGCAAGCGAGGCCGGCGGTAGTCAGCAGTCTTCCCATCTGTCCCTCCCTCAGGCTGGCTGAGCGGCGCGGTGGCGCTCGGCCACCAGCTCCGCGATTTCCCGCATGATCCGATTGATCTCGAAGTCCTTGGGGGTGTAGACGCCGGCGACCCCGGCCTCGCGCATGGCGGTGGCGTCGACGGCCGGGATGATCCCGCCAACGACGACGGGGATGTCGGCGCCCTGCTCCCGCAGCAGCTCGACCACACGAGGCACCAGCTCGCGGTGAGATCCGGACAGGATCGAGAGGCCGACCACGTCGACGTCCTCCTGGACGGCGGAGTTGGCGATCTGCTCGGGTGTGAGGCGGATGCCCTGGTAGATCACCTCCATGCCGACGTCGCGGGCGCGCACGGCGATCTGCTCGGCGCCGTTGGAGTGCCCGTCCAGGCCGGGCTTCCCGACCAGGATGCGGATCGGATGGCCGATCTCCTCCGAGACCTTCGCGACCCGGTCCCGGACTTGACCCAGTAGGTCGCCGTTCACGGCGGCGCCGCCGGCAGCCTCGGAGACGCCGGTCGGAGCGCGATAGTCGCCGAAGACCTCCCGGAGAATGCCCGCCCACTCACCGGTGGTGGCGCCCGCCTTGGCCGCCTCGATGGTCGCCGGAAGGATGTTGGCGGACTCGTCGCGGGCCGTCTCGGCGAGCTTCTCGAGCGCCGCGTCGACGGCCGCCTGATCGCGCTGTGAGCCCCACTCCTCGAGGGCCGCGATCCGCTCGCGTTCGACCTCGGGATCGGGGGTGAGGATTCCTCCGTCCTCGGCGGTGGTGAGGGGAGACTCCTCGGCCTCGGTGAACTTGTTCTGGCCCACGACGACGATCTCGCCGCTCTCGATCTTCGCGATCCGTTCGCGGTTCGACTCGACGAGCCGGGCCTTCATGTATGGGACCGCCTCGACCGCGCCGCCGCGGTCGGCGACCTCCTTCATCTCGGCCTTGGCACCCTCGACGAGTTCGGCCACCAGGCCGTCCATCACCACGGAGCCCTCGAAGATGTCGGGGTAGTCGAGGATGTCTGTCTCGTTGGCGAGGATCTGCTGGATCCGCAGGCTCCACTGCTGATCCCAGGGGCGGGGGAGGCCGAGGGCCTCGTTCCAGGCGGGCAGCTGGATGGCGCGGGCGCGAGCGTCGCGGCCGAGCGTGACGGCGAGGGCCTCGAGCACGATCCGCGGCACGTTGTTCTCGGGCTGGGACTCGGTGAGCCCGAGGGAGTTGACCTGGACGCCGTAGCGGAGGCGCAGGAACTTCGGCTCGTTCACCCCGTAGCGGTTGCGGCCGATCCACTCCCACATCTCGCCCATCGCCCGCAGCTTGGCGTGCTCCTCGATGAAGCGGACGCCCGCGTTGACGAAGAAGGAGATCCGCCCGAAGACCTTGGGAAAATCCTCGTCGGAGACCTGGCCGCGCGCCTTGACCTCATCGAGGACGGCGATGGCCGTCGAGAGCGCGTAGGCGATCTCCTGAACCGGGGTCGCTCCCGCCTCCTGCAGGTGGTAGGAGCAGACGTTGATCGGATTCCACTTGGGGATCTCGTTGACGGCGAATGCGACCGTGTCGGCGATCAGCCGCATCGAGGGCCCGGGCGGGAAGGCGTAGGTGCCGCGGGAGAGGTACTCCTTGATGATGTCGTTCTGGGTGGTGCCGGTGAGCGCCGCGCGATCCGTCCCGTTCTCCTCGGCGACCGTGACGTAGAGGGCGAGCAGCCAGGCTGCGGTCGCGTTGATCGTCATCGAGGTGTTCATCTCGTCCAGCGGGATGCCGTCGAAGAGCGCGTGCATGTCGCCCTTGTGGACGATCGAGACGCCGACCTTGCCGACCTCGCCGCGAGCGAGCTCGGCGTCGGGGTCATAGCCGGTCTGGGTGGGGAGGTCGAAGGCGACGGAGAGGCCGGTCTGCCCCTTGTCGAGGTTCTTCCGATAGAGCTCGTTCGAGCGGCGGGCATCCGAATGCCCTGCGTAGGTGCGCATGACCCACGGCCGGTCCCGCTCCGGCAGGCGGTGCTCGCTCATGGGCGTAATGGTAAGTGCCAGCTTTGCGCCGCCGCGCCGTCAGCCGTGCGTGCAGGCAGAAGACCGCTCCGACCGGCCATGAGTGGTGTTCTTGCAGACTCGCGCAACCCCCACGGTTACGCTCACCCCGATGCGGATCAGAACCAAACTGACAGCGCTGATCGTCGCCTGCGCGGCCCTCGCGGCCGGCGCGACCGTGCATGCCGCCCCGATCCCGGTGGCCACCTACACCTTCCAGGGCCAGGACGACGTGAACGCGTTCCAGAAGGTCTTCGGCGACAAGTGCAAGCGCAAGTGGGCGGGCAACCAGGCGATGTCGATTGCGGTCAGGGAGGGCAACTCCTGCATGTATCGCTCCTCCGTGGTCGCCGACTCCTCCGATCAGTACGCGGACCAGGGGATGGTCGCCACCACGTCCGTCAGCGGTGGAACCAGGAAGACCGCGCCGAAATCCTTCGTCGGCATCGGTGTCCGCCGCAGCGACGCCGCCGGCTACGTCCTCCGGGTCCTTCCGAACAAGCACAAGTGGCAGTACCTCCGTGACCCGAAGGGCGCGGCGGGACCGAAGCTCGAGGCCTCGGGCAGCGGTAAGTTCGTCAAGCTCGGCACGAAGCCGAACGTGATCGCGATCCGCGCCTTTTCGCGTGGCGGGACGACGACGAGCGTCATCGCGACCGTCAACGGGCGCGGCGTCGTCTCCACGACGGACTCGGGTGCGGACCAGCCGGACGGGCGCCAGACCGTGGTGACGTCGGGTGCGAAGGGCTCGGGTTCCGGGGCCGGGATCACGGGGATCTTCGACGACGTCACGGTCCAGGTCCCGAATCCCTTCGGATAGATCCGCAGGGAAATCCCCGCTCCCCCGGGGGGAATCCTCTACATTCGCGCCTTGGCTACGACCACGGTGGAGCGCCCGAAATCGGCCGGTCCTGGCTCGGGAGTGGGTGGGAATTGGCTCGTGATCGTCCTCAACGACGACCACAACACCTTCGACCACGTGGCCCACACGCTCTCCAGCATCATCCCCGGAGTGAGCCTCGATCGCGGCTACCGATACGCGGACAAGATCCACAACAGCGGCCAGGCCGCCGTCTGGACCGGCCCGCGCGAGCCGGCCGAGCTCTACTGGGAGCAGCTCAAGGAGGCGGGGCTGACGATGGCCCCGCTCGAGCAGCACTAGATCGGCCGGGCGGCTCGCTCAGCGGTACTCGGCCGGGCGCTGGGCGAGGTGCTCGATACTGGGACGATGGACAGCCGACCGGTGTCCGGTACTGGCGAGGCGGCCACGCGCCTTCCCCGTCGCGGACTCCGCCACTCGGCCGCCAGTCTGCGGTCGAGTCGGAGTCACGGCAATCGGTTCAGCCTGGTCGTTGCGTTTGCGGCCAACGTCATCGTCGCGGCCGCAAAGCTCGCGGCCGGCTTGATCACCGGGTCGGCCGCACTTCTCGCGGAGGCGGCTCACTCGATCGCCGATTCCAACAACGAGGTCCTGATCGCCGTCTCTTTCCGGCGGGCGCGGCGCCCCCCCGACGCCGAGCACCCGTTCGGCTACGGCGGCCTTCGCTTTCTCTGGGCGTTCCTGGCGGCCATCGCCTCGTTTCTGATCGGGGGCTGCCTGTCGGTGGGACTCGCGATCAATGACCTCGTTCACGGCAACGTCGTCGATCACTTCCTGGTGGCTTGGGTGGTTCTCGGAGTCGCCGCTCTCGCTGACGGAACCGCTCTGCTGCAGACGATGCGCCAGGCTCGACGAGAGGCCGCCCTCTGGGGTCAGCGGACAATTCCCTTCCTGCGGCAGACGAGCGATCCGACCCTCCGTGCCCTCGCCGTCGAGGACACCGCGGCCCTGGTCGGGATCGCGCTGGCCGCCGGCGGCCTGCTCGTGCATGAGTTGGGCGGACCCGCCTCGAGCGACGCCATCGCATCGCTTCTGATCGG
>DATAPB010000105.1:0-5307 GCA_036265435.1 Solirubrobacterales bacterium
TTCACAGGACTCGACACCCTGCCTGCGCTGGGCGTCGTACTCCTATCGCTCGGTGTGCTGCTCGAGGACATCGTGATCGTCGCCATCGGGATCGCCGTGGGCGCCGGAGGAGTGTTCCTCGAGATCCTGCTCGGGAAGGCCGCGGTCCATTGGGTCAGCAAGCTCTTCTGACGGGGTCGGCTCCCACGACCGGCGGAATCATGCTGCTTCTGCCCGATAGGCTCACCGAAACTCCGCATTGCACACTCGAGCGAAGGAGAACTCATGGGCCAGGATGAAAAGACGTTCGAAGGGGAGTGCCTCTGCGGCGCCGTCAAGATCACTGTCACGGGCGACCCGGCGGGCGCCGGCTACTGCCATTGCCGTTCCTGTAGAAAGTGGTCCGCCGGCCCGGTCAATGCGTTCACGCTCTGGGAGCCCGACGCGGTCACGGTGACTCAGGGAGAGGACCAGCTCGACGAGTACCACAACAACGATCGGAGCTATCGGCAGTGGTGCAAGGCCTGCGGTGGCCATGTGCTGACTCGGCACCCGCAATGGAATCTGGTCGACGTCTACGCGGCGACGATCCCGGAACTCCCATTCGAACCCGGAGTGCACGTCAACTACGAGTCGACCGTGCTTCCCATGAAGGATGGCCTCCCCAAGCTGAAGGACTTCCCCGAGGAGTTGGGCGGCTCCGGCGAGGCGCTCCCCGAGTAAGCCGCGCGGACACCGGCGAATTATCCGATTCGGAACGTTACGCGGAGATCCCCTCCGTTCGAGGTCTCGATCGGGCGATCAGTCGACGCCGACGAATCGCGAGCGATCGCTACGGCATACGTGAATCGTTCCGGCGGTGCCGTCGGTGCGCCGTTTCACCTTCGCGTAGTAGGCGCCTGATCTGAGTGGATTGACAATCACCTTCCACCTGCCCCGGTTGGTCGTCTGATCGGTGCCGAGCAAGGTGTCGGGGCGATGGCGGTGCGCTCGAAACAGCTTTACCTTGCGCTGCTGGATGCAGGGGCGCGCGGATGACTTGACCCGTCCGTGAAATGCCGGAGCCATTTGGGAGACGGTCACCTTCGAGTCGTGCTTGACCACCTGCGTCGCGAGCGCCGGGATCGCAGCGATCGCGGTGATCGAAAGGACGCTGAAGGTGAACATCGTGGACCTGCGCGATAGAAGAAACATGGCTACCTCCTCGCGCCGATTCTCTGCGAGCGCCCATCGCGGGTCAACGTCAAGGATCTGACAGTGTGAGTCTCACGCCGCGCTCGCGATGCACAGCGATGCATCGACGCTTCGCGTGGCCGTACGATCGAGCAGATGCTGCTCGAGGGCGCCCAGCTCCAAGCCCCCGCCCCGCCGCTGCATGACCTGCTGCGGGCCGGTCTCGATCGCGCCCCGGACGAGGTCGCGATCCGTTCGGCCACACGCGCGCTCAGCTGGCGCGAGCTCGACGAGGCAGGCGCCGCGTTGGCCGGTGGCTACCGCGGGCTCGGCTTCGAGCCGGGCGATCGCATCGCGTCCCTGATGCCGAACCGAGTCGACCTCGTCGTCCACTACCTCGCGTGCTTCAGGGCGGGTTTGATCGCGACGCCGCTGAACTACCGCTATACGGCCCGGGAGATCGATCACGCGCTCAAAGTGAGCGGCGCCAGCGTTCTCCTCGCGCATGTCGAGCGGGCCGAGGACATCGCAGCCAGCGAGCTTGCGCCCACCCTGGACCTCGGAACGATTGCCTACCGCGACGCCGAACCGCTGGCGACCGGCAATGATCAACCGGCCGGGGTGGATGGTGGTTGGCGACAGGACTTCGCCACGCTCCTCGGCTCCGAGCGCCTTGTATCCACGGAGGAGGAACCCGACCCCGAAGCGCCGGCCGTGATCTTCTTCACCTCGGGGAGCACCGGTCCGGCAAAGGGGGTGACCCATTCCCGCGGGACCCTCCGCTGGATGATCGCCGCCGCCGCCGCCGCGTTCGGGCTCGATGCCTCGGACGTGTTTCTGCCCGGCTCCTCGATGTCCCACCTTGGCTCCTTTCTGTGGTCGCTTGCGATGCTTTCGGTCGGTGGTCGGGTCGTGGTGGCGCGCAGTACTGATGGCCACGAGTTGCTGCCGCTGTTGCGCGAGCAGCAGCCGACGATCCTCGCGATGATCCCAGCCGCGCTGTCCGCACTCGTTCACGACCATGATCTGCGGCCGGGAGACTTCTCCTCGCTACGGATGTGCCGGGCCGGCGCCGACAAGGTCTCGACCGAGCTGTTGACCGAGTTCGCCGCAGCGGCAGGTTTCCCGATCGTCGAGGGATACGGGATGACCGAGGTCGGGTTGGCGACGCTCAATCCACCCTCGGGTGAGATCAGGGAAGGCTCGATCGGCAAGCCGATCAATGGCTTCACCATCGCCCTGCGAGATGAGCGCTGCGCTCCCATCGACGGGGGAGAGGTGGGAAAAATCTGGATCCGAAGCCGGAGCCGCATGGTCGGCTACTGGGAGGCGCCCGGCGCGACCGATGAGGCGGTGATCGACGGCTGGCTCGACTCCGGCGATCTCGCCCGGGCAGACGAGGACGGGTACCTCTGGTTCTTCGGCCGCAAAAAGCAGGTGATCGTCCACGACGGCTCCAACATCAGCCCGTACGAGGTCGAAGGCGCGCTGCTCGAGCACCCTGCGATTTCGTTGGCCGGCGCCGTCGGCGTCCACGACGCGGTTCACGGCGAAAACGCGCGCGCCTACGTGACGCTGCGTGATGGCGTCGAGTCACCCTCGCGCGCCGACCTGATCGTCTTCTGCCGCGAGCGCATCGGCTACAAGGCGCCGGACGAGATTGTCTTCTTGGACGAGATGCCGCTCAATCCGACCGGCAAGATCGATCGGGCCGGGCTCAAGCGAATGGCGGAGGACCACCTCCACCCGCACGGCCTGGGCTGAGACGAGAACCGGGTCGGCCGCGACCGGTGCCGCCGACGACGAGGGCCACAGGGAGCATCTCAAGTGCGAGCGGCTCCGAAGAGCCTGCGGAATGCGCCGCTCACGACCTTGCCGACGGACAGGAATGCTCGCCCAATGAAGCGGGCCACCGCCATGGCACCCCGCCCGATCCCGCTGAACGGCCCAATCACGTAAGGAGCCTAGCTCCGCCCCCCTGCGGCGGCGATCCTGCCTGGGCCTCGAAGCCGCATTATCAAGGAACCGCGCGAGGCCCTTGAACCGGCCGGGGGTGCGGGAGTAGGCATTGTCCCGTGCGCTCTCAATCAGCGCCCTTGACACGAAACGCACTACCGGTTTAGGGTCGGGCAACCGCCCGGATGACAGCGCCCGCATCGTCCCGGGCGCCGAGTAAGGGAGACGCGTACGGCAGCACCGTATGCAGGGATCGCCGCGGCGATCGGCGCCGGGGCGCGGAGGGCGGGTCGCGGACTGATCGTGGCGGCGATCGCCGCCCTCGGGCTGACGGCGCTCGCCGCGCCCGCGGCCCTGGCGAACTTCCACCCGGAAGCCGGTACCTACATCGACCACTCCACCTCGAACGGACACCGGCTCACGTTCGACTACGCGCATGACACGGGCACCGTCCACCACTTCGCGCTCAGCGGGATCACGATCTTCCACAGCGCCCCCGTCAGCCAGACGACCTCAGGGTGGCAGTTCTACCATCGCGACGGCCACTACATCGCCCACGGCACCTGGCTGAACCTCCCGAACGCAAAGCCACTCGAGGGGCCCTGGACGGGAGCCGAGCGCCGGTCGCGTGGCGGCTCGGTATATCCTCGCGACCAGGCCGTCTCACTGCAGGAAGGGGAAGCATTGAAGGGATTGAAGGCGTTGATGTGCGCGGGTGCGGTTGCCGGGGTGATCGCCGCGACCGGCGGCGGCGCGGCGGCCCCCGCCGCCGCCGCGCAGACCACATGCGCACCGCCGGCCGTTGACGGCTTCACGGTCCTCGCGTTGACCGAGAGCGGGGTCGGTTGCCACCACGCCAGCGAGCTGGCGATTCATCTCATCCGCCACGGCACGTCTCCAGCTGATTGGACGTGCAGGTTGACGATCGGCGGGGGAAGCGGGCGCCAGGTCACCCAGAACTGCGTGCACCATCACTTCCCGGACCGCACGTTGCGGTTGGTGTACTTCGTGCACTAAGGTCGTTGCCCCGAGGGTCAGTGGAGCAGCCCGACCACTAGCAGCACGACGCCCGCGCTGGAGGCAGCGCCTGCGATCCCCAGCAGCCACCGCCGCCGGGCGATGATGGAGACAGAGGCGAGCACGATCCCGACCTCCAGCCCGACCTCGGCCAACTCGTAGAGGACGTGCTGCGTGTTCGCGCGGTCGGCTTTGCGCTTGTCATCCTGAATGCGGGCCGCGAGGCGGGCATCGACCGGCTGCAGCTCGTGTTCGATGCGCGCCCGGTGTAGCGCGGCGATCCTCAGGGCAGGCCGCTCCTTCAGGTTGCCGGCGCCCAGCAACCGCACCAGCCTGGCGTTGCCGGCGGCGATGTCGATCTTGACCAGATTGCTCTCGCGCACCGCCGAGGCGTCGGCGCGGTGGGTCTCCCCGGTGATCACCTCCTTGACCGCCTCATTGGCAAGGAAGGTGGCTACTGCCAGGAAGGCGGCCATCACCGCGACGAGGAGCGCTGCCTGGCGGCCGTGGCGCGACCAGGTCGGCTCCTCGCCCGCGGCGCCTATCCTACGTTCCTCCTCGAATCGCTGGTATGACCTGTGGGCTTCCACGCCCCGCCTTCTACCAGCTAGGCCGATCGCACCGTTCCGTAGGGGTGCAATGCTGCGGTTGCGGCACTTTCCTACAGGCACCGCTACCGGGATTCGAACCCGGGTTTCCGGACTGAGAATCTGTCCGCAAGCCCTGCGGTCAGTTGCGGCGGTTCGGCATCTTCCCAGCTAATTGGCGATTTCCTCCGGCCTCGCGACCGCCGCGTCTGCGACCGTTCCGGGCCTTGTGTGTTGACCCGGCGTTGACCCACGTAAACCAGGAGCAGACGATCGCGGCGAGCGAGTTCCACTTTCACCCGAACTCAGAAGCGAGCCTTTAGCCCTGTCAGCCGCCGCTACTTTGTCCGAGGGCACGTGTTTCTTACGACGGACCGCGTAGCCAGGCGGGCGGCCATCGCACTCACGACGCAATGGGAGGCATGAGAGTTTCACGCGAAAGCAGAAGTGTGGGCCCACGTTTAGCTGCGCGCGTTAGGGATGGGAGGGCACCATGAAGCGGCTGGCGATCGTCGGAACGGTTGCAATGTTTGCGTTGGCGCTACTGCCGGCTACGGCGAGGGCGAGGCTGATCGGACCCACGCTCCCGCTGTCG
>DATAPB010000106.1:0-6508 GCA_036265435.1 Solirubrobacterales bacterium
GCCGGCTGCTACACGGCCCGGGACGCGGTCCGCACGGCGAAGCTCGCCCGGGAGGCGTTCGAGACCGAGTGGGTGAAGCTCGAGGTGATCGGTGACGACCGCACGCTCCTCCCCGATGCCGTGCAGCTGGTGGAGGCGGCCGAGACGCTGGTCGACGAGGGCTTCACCGTCCTGCCCTACACCAATGACGACCCGATCCTCGCCCGCCGGCTGGAGGAGGCCGGTTGCGCGGCCGTGATGCCGCTCGGCTCGCCCATCGGGTCCGGAATGGGAATCCGCAACCCGTACAACATCCAGATCATCGCCGAGCGCTCCGGGGTGCCGGTCATCCTCGACGCCGGGATCGGTACGGCCTCCGATGCGGCGCTGGCGATGGAATTGGGCTGCGACGCCGTGCTGCTCGCCAGCGCCGTCTCGCGGGCCGAGGACCCCGCGGGAATGGCGACCGCGATGCGCGCCGCCGTGGACGCCGGCTGGGCGGCCCGACAGGCCGGTCGCATCCCGCGCCGCCTGCACGCCGAGGCCTCGACGCCCGTCGAGGGGCGGCCGGAGCTGTCCTAGCCGGCGGGCCCCGGCCGATGCGCCGCTAGCCGCGGCGCCTGCCGACGACCCTGTCGACCGTCTCTCCGATCGACCCGAAGACCCAGCCGACGCCGTGGGCGGCGCGGTTGATCACCGAGTCGTCGAGCGGGGCGGATGTTCGGTCCGGGTTGGCGCCCAGCTCGACCGCGGCTTCGCGGACGGCGTCGAGATTCGACTCGAGGCGGCCTGCCCACTCCTCACAGAACCCGGCCAGGTTACGGTCGCCGCGCGCCCGCGCGAGCTCGGCGAGCTGGCGGAGCAGGGTCGTGACGTGCTCCATGTCGAGAACGGCGGAGCGGACCACCAGGCCGGTGTCGCCGCCGCGGTCCAGGACCGCCGAGCGGAGGTCGGCGATCCGGGCGCCCATTCCCTGGGCCATGGGGCCGCCGTAGACGCCGAAGGGTGCGGTGCGCGGGCCGAGCTCGGTCAGCAGCACCGAGGTCTCGGCGGCCCCGTCCTCCAGGCGATCGGCCACCGTGGTGCCCTCGAGCGCCGCCGCCACCCTCCGCCATCTCGTGATCAGCTGGCGGCCGGCCGCGTAGAGCTCGCGATAGGCGCGGTGCTCCGCCGGGTGGAGTGCTCTCTCGGTCGCCACGGTCTCGGATTCTGACCCGCGGCGTCGATTCAGGAGGCCAGGTGCTTGCGCACCCGCTTCAGGTCGCCAACGAGCAGGGCCATCGCGTCGTCTCGATCCTTTGGATCCGCTCTCAGGATTGCGGAGGGATGGAGGGTCGGGACCGCCGTGCGGCCGAGCCTCGATGCCAGGAACTCGCCGTGGTCCTTCATCACCCGTGTTTTGGAGCCGATCACCGCCTTCACCGCCGTCGCTCCGAGGCAGACCAGGACCTCAGGGTCGACGACCTCGAGTTCCGCCTCGAGCCACGGCGCGCATGCCTTGATCTCCTCGGCGCGAGGCGTCTGGTGGATGCGCCGCTTGCCCTGCGGCTTCCACCTGAAGTGCTTGACGACGTTGGTGACGTAGGCGTCGCCGCGCTCGATCTGCGCCTGCTCCAGAGCCTCGTCGAGCACCCTGCCGGCCGGGCCGACGAACGGGTGGCCCTCGATGTCCTCGCGGTCGCCGGGCTGCTCGCCGATCAACATCAGGCGCGCCCGCTTCAGCCCCTCGCCGAACACGGTCTGGGTTGCGTTCTCGTGGAGGGAACAGGCGGTGCACCCCGCCGCCGCCTCCCGTAGGGACCTGAGCGTCGGCCGCTCGGGTATCAGGGCTTCGGCGCCGCTGATCCCCTCGCCGGTGAGGGGTAGCTGGCTCACAAACGGCTTCTACCCAGCGTTCAATCGAGACAGTCGAAGGGCTGAGGACCGCTACCTGACGAGCTGGTAGAGCGTCTCCCAGTCCGGCCTGCACGCCGTCGCAAGCTCATCGACCTGCGCATGAGCGACCTCCAGACCGAAATCCCCCGTGATTCGCACCGGCTGGATGTCTCCGGGCGGCGCGACCCGCAGGTTCCGGGCTGCTGCCTGATCGGGCTCTCTCTGCTCGGGAGGACCGAACTCGATCCGGTCATACAGGCATTTGAGGAACTCCTCGCACTCCTCTTCCGCCGTGCCCTCGATTCGCAACAGGTGGACGACGTGTTCCTGCACCGTTCGCTGATCCTTTCACAGCGACTGCCGCGCCCGCAGAGTATGCGAACATATGTTCGTACCACCTGACGGATATTGCAACACTCCAAAACGGATGCGCTGGGATTCACAGAGAGTCGATCGAGAGAAGGGGCGGAGCCTTCCGGGCCTCGACGTCGAACGGGTCCGGACGTTCGATGCTCCGGAAGCACTCGGCATCAACTTCCACGAGGTGCGGGCCAAGTCCGCCCTCAACAAGGTGCCCGGCGACTTCCTGCCGTTCAACTGGACGGTCAATGCCTTCCGAGGTTGCGCGCATGCCTGTACGTATTGCTTCGCCCGGAACACGCACACGTATCTGGATCTGGATGCGGGCCGCGACTTCGAGCGCGAGATCGTCGTCAAGGTGAACGTACCGGAGTTGCTTCGGGCCGAGCTCAGCCGCCCGCGCTGGAAGCGTGAGCTGGTCGCCTTCGGGACCAACACCGATCCGTACCAGTGGGCGGAGGGGAAGTACAAGCTGATGCCGCCGATGATCGAGGCGCTCCGCGACGCCGAGACCCCGACCTCGATCCTGACGAAGTCGCCCCTCGTTGTGCGCGACCTCGATCGGTTGCTGGAGCTGGCCGAGGTCGCCGACGTCAGCGTGAACTTCTCCGTCCCGACACTCGACGAGAAGATCTGGAGGGAGACCGAGCCGCACACACCTCACCCGCGGAAGCGGCTCGAGGCGGTGGCGAGGTTCAACGAGGCCGGGATCCCATCGGGCGTGCTCGTGGCGCCTCTGATGCCGGGGATCAACGACTCGCCCGAGCTGGTCGACGAGATCGTCGCGATCGCCGAGCAGGCCGGCGCCACCTTCGTCAATGCGATCGCGCTCCATCTCCGGCCGGGCGTGAAGGAGGTCTTCATGTCGTGGCTCTCCGCCGCGAGGCCGGACCTCGTCCCTCGCTACGAGGAGCTGTATGAGGGTCGCGCCTACGCGCCAAACGTCGAGCGGAAGCGGATCGGCTCCCTGGTGCGCCCGACCGAGCCCTCCCGGGACCGGCGCTACCGGCGGCGTGACGAGCTCGCTGCCCGCCGGGCCGAGCGGGCCAGGGAGGCCGCGGATCCCGTAGCCGCCCAGACCAGACTCTTCTAGCGTCGGCGACGGTTCGCCCGGTGAGCGCCGGGTAACCACTCGCCGAGACTTCGAAGGAGGTAGCCATGCCACCCAGAGGTGTGCCCAAGGGCAGTAAGTGGGAGCGGATGTACGAAAAGGTGAGGGATAGCGAGCGCCGTGAGGGACGGTCCGCGGACCGTGCCGAGGAGATCGCGGCCCGCACCGTGAACAAGGAGCGCGCGCGAGCCGGCGAGACCAGGGAGGCCTCGAGGACCTCGCGCGAGGACATCTCCTCGTTCCGCAGGGGCGGGCTTCGCTCCGGCCACGGGCCCGGTGGCCGTACATATGACCAGCTCTACGAGGAGGCGAAGGACCTGGGCATCAAAGGGCGCTCGAAGATGAACAAGCGCCAGCTCGTAGGTGCCGTCGAGGGCAAGAAGAGAAGGAGGAAGCGCTGAGTGCTCTCAAGGGACGCGGCTAGCCCTCGACGCCGGTCGCGTCGTGGGGCGCACCCACTGGCTTCGATTGTGAGGACCCGCGCTGGCGAAGGAACGCCGTGATCGCGACGAAGGAGCCGACGGCGAGGAATTCCGACTGCCAGTTCTCCAAGGTCGCCTCCCAGAAGTCCGCGGAGCCGATGTAGCCCAGCCATGTCACCGTCGCCTGTTGGTGGTCCACCTGGTCGGCGTTGAAGGTGGTCCATCCCGTGACGGATTGGGCGAACCAGGAGCCGAAGAAGATGATCGACATCACGATCAGCAACGAGTTGGAGTAGACGAACGACCTCATCCCGCCGGCTCTCGCCCATTCGGGCGAGTCCTCGTCGGCGTGAGGACCAATCTTCTGCTCCTCGTCCGATTCGGTGCCCGCCTTGCCCGGCGGCTTGGACTCCGGCGAGCCTCGCTGGACCAGCCAGATCGTAGCCAGCATGAAGAGCATGAACTGGAGGTATTCCGACTGCCAGTTCTCCATGACTGCGTTGCCGAAGTCCGAGGAGACGATGTAGCGCCAGAAGGACATCGGCGGGCTGTGGTGAGCGAGTGCATCGTCGTTGTGAAGGGCGTGGCCCGCGATGGCCTGGCCCACGAGGGCTGCCAGGAAGATCAGGAGGAAGAACAGCGAGAGCGAGTTGTCCCGGATCCACCTGCGCATCGACGATCAGTGGTGGCTGAGCCCGATCACCGTGTAGAAGACGAGGCCGGCCGCGATCAGGGTCAGCCAGGTGAAGAACAGCACCCTCATGCCGGGGAGTCCTTCCCGCTTGTCGACTCCCTAACCCCAATAAGCCCCTCTTTTCCACCGGCTTTTGGCATTTCCCCCAATCAGGTAGGGAATACAGGCCATTTTTGATCCGAAAAGTCGAGAACCTGCTACGGTGGCCGCCGCTTGTCAACGAAATCAATAAGGAAAGGCCACAAGGAACCCTCTATGAGCAAGGGAAAGAAGCGCCAGCCGGGGCGCCTCGTCACCCGCGTCGGCATCGCCGTGGTCGCTCTCGGAGCGACGCTGGGGATCGCCGCCTGCGGTGGGGGCAGCGGGACCACCCTCGACCTGGTTGCGTACTCGACTCCGCAGCAGGTCTACGAGGACAAGCTCGAGCCTGCCTTCAAGGACACGTCTGACGGCAAGGACGTCGATTTCTCGAACTCGTTTGGAGCGTCCGGTGACCAGAGCCGCGCGGTCGAATCCGGCCAGCCGGCCGACGTAGTCGAGTTCTCACTCGAGCCCGACATGACCAGGCTGGTCGATGCGGGCATCGTCGACTCCAACTGGAATCAGAACCAGTACAAGGGCATTGTCACCAACTCGGTCGTGACCCTGATGGTCCGCCCGGGCAATCCCAAGAACATCCAGTCCTTCAACGATCTAACCCGGGACGACGTCGAGGTGATCGATCCGAACCCGGCCACTTCCGGCGGAGCCCGCTGGAACATCATGGCCATCTACGGGTCGCAGATCCAGGCGGGCAAGTCCGAGGCCGAGGCTCAGGCCTTCACCAAGCAGGTGATCGCGAACACGTCCGTCCAGGACGACAGCGCCCGTGACTCGCTCAACACCTTCTCGAGCGGCAAGGGAGACGTCCTGGTCGGCTATGAGAACGAGGCCATCCAGGCCAAGCAGGAGGGCATCGATCTCGATTACGTCACGCCCGACAGCACGATCCTGATCGAGAACCCGATCGCTGTCACCAAGGATGCGCCGTCGGAGGCCCAGAAGTTCGTCGATTTCCTCTACACCGATCCGGCGCAGCAGGAATTCGCGGACGCGGGATATCGCCCGGTCGTCAAGTCGGTGTTCGACAAGAACGCTGACAAGTTCCCGATCCCGTCCGGCCTCTTCACCATCGCCGACTTCGGCGGTTGGTCGAAGGTCTCCGATCCATTCTTCGGAGACAACGGCTGGGTGATCAAGGCCGAGGCGGACCTCGGAAACCCGACCGACTAGCAGCTGAGGGCCGCATTGGCATCAGCCGACACAGCTGTAGCCAGGCCGCCGAGGGCGGGCCTTCGGGTCCCCCTCGGCGGCGCGGCGCTTTCTCGCGGCGTAGCAACGCTGTGGATCAGCGTGATCGTCCTCCTGCCGCTCGCGGCCGTGGTGACCCGTGGGTTCGAGGACGGACTCGGCCACTTCTGGGACTCGATCACCGCCCCGGAGGCGCAGTCCGCGATCAAGCTCACCCTGATCACCTCGCTGATCGTGGTCGCGATCAACGCCGTGATGGGGACCCTGATCGCCTGGGTGCTGGTGCGCGACGACTTCCGGGGCAAGCGGATCGTGAACTCGGTGATCGATCTCCCGTTCGCGCTGCCCACCATCGTGGCCGGACTCACGCTCCTGGCGTTGTACGGGCAGAACTCGCCGGTTGGCATCCATCTCGCCTACACGCGCGCTGCCGTCGTCGCTGCTCTTCTGTTCGTGACCCTGCCCTTTGTGGTCAGGGCCGTGCAGCCAGTTCTGATGGAGCTCGACAAGGAGATGGAGGAAGCGGCCGCGTCCCTCGGCGCGCCGAACCGCAGGATCTTCCGCAGCATCATCCTGCCCAACCTGACGCCGGCGATCGTTGCGGGCTGCGGCCTCGCCTTCGCGCGCGCGATAGGCGAGTTCGGCTCGCTGGTGCTGCTGACGGGGAACATCCCGTTCAAGACCCAGGTCGCCTCCGTCTACATCTTCGGGCGCGTAGAGACGAACGACCTGTCGGGAGCGGCGGCCGTCTCCGTGTTCCTGCTCGCGATCTCGGTC
>DATAPB010000107.1:0-7054 GCA_036265435.1 Solirubrobacterales bacterium
AAGGGCCGTGATCTTCGCCGCCGGCACCGGCAACCCGTTCTTCACCACCGACACCGCGGCGGCCCTGCGGGCGCTCGAGATCCACGCCGAGGCGATCCTGATGGCCAAGAACGGGGTGGAAGGCGTCTATACGGCCGATCCTTCGCTCGACCCGGACGCCGAGTTCCTCCCTGAGATCAGCCATCGCGAGGCGATGGAGCGTGGCCTGCGGGTCATGGACTCGACCGCGCTCTCCCTGTGCATGGACAACGACCTGCCGATCTACGTCTTCAACATGGCCGACGAGCGGAACATAGATAGGATCGTCAGCGGAGAGAGGGTCGGCACCTTGGTGTCGTCGAAGCCCGCTACCGAGCCGGCTCCACGGGTGCGCACATGACCATGGAGATGATCGACGAGCTGCTGGCGGACGCCGAGGACCGCATGCAGAAGTCCGTGGAGTCCACCCGCAACGAGCTCAGCACCGTGCGGACGGGGCGAGCCTCGCCGCACCTCCTCGACCGCCTGCAGGTGGACTACTACGGCGCCGAGACGCCGATCAAGCAGCTCGCGCAGGTCGCGGCAACCGACGCCCGCATGCTGACCGTGACCCCGTACGACAAGTCCTCGATCTCGGCGATCGAGAAGGCGGTGATGGAGTCCGACCTCGGGCTGACGCCCTCCAATGACGGCAACGTCATCCGCCTCCAGATTCCCGAGCTCACCGAAGAGCGGCGCAAGGAGCTCGTCAAGGTCGTCCACGGCGTCGCCGAGCAGGGGCGCGTCGCCGTCCGGAACATCCGGCGGGACGTCATGCAGGACCTGCGCGAGCTGAAGAAGGAGGGCGAGGCGGGCTCGGACGAGGAGCACCATGGGGAGACCGAGCTGCAGAAGAACACCGACGCGGCGATCGGCGAGATCGACACTCTCCTGAAGGGCAAGGAGGAGGAGATCCTCGAGGTCTAGCCGCGGCTGGTCCTGGAGGTCCTCCTGATGCCAGCAACCTACGTCGCGATCATCACCGACGGCAATGGTCGCTGGGCGCAACAGCGAGGCCTGCCGGTGATCGAGGGGCACCGCGCCGGTGCTGACTGCGTCAAGGAGCGACTCCGCGACGCCGTCGAGCTCGGCGTCAAGGAGCTCACCGTCTACTCGTTCTCGACGGAGAACTGGACGCGGCCGCGGCAGGAGGTGGACGGCCTGATGGCCATGTTCGCCGAGCGGATCGACAGGGAGACACCCGAGCTCGACGAAGAGGGTGTCCGCATGCGCTTCATCGGCCGGCGACAGGGGATCAGCGATGAGCTCACGGGCCGCATGGACTGGGCCGAGGAGAAGACCGCCTCGAACGAGCGAATCACCCTCTTCGTCGCCTTCAACTACGGCGGCCGCGCGGAGATCCTGGACGCCGCCGCAGCCTACGAGGGGGGTGGCGAGGAGGAGTTCCACAAACACCTCTACGCGCCCGAGATGCACGACCCCGACCTGCTGATTCGCACCAGCGGCGAGCAGCGGATCTCCAACTACCTGCTCTGGCAGTGCGCCTACTCGGAGTTCGTGTTCCGCGACGAGCTCTGGCCGGACTTCAGCCGCGAGGCCTTCGAGGCCTCCCTCGCCGAGTACGAGTACCGCCAGCGCCGCTTCGGAGCGAGGCAGTGATCGAGGACCTCGACCCGCCTTCCTTCGACTTCGGGCGGGACCGCGAGGAGCGCACCCGAGCAAGGGACCGGGAGAGGGACCGCGAGTCGAGCTTCCTCCCCGACCCGGACGACCTCCTCGACTTCGAGGAGCCGGTGGAGGAGGTTCAGCCGGAGCGACGCGAGCCCGCGCGCTCCCGCTGGCAGCGATTCGTCCCGGAGATGTCCGAGACGACCGCCCGCGTGGTGGTGGCAATCCCCTGGGTCGTGGTCGCCATCGCGCTTGTGGGAATCGGCGGTGATGTCTTCGCACTCGGCATGGTCGTGCTCGGGATCCTCGGGCTCCGAGAGTTCTTCCGCATGGCACAGTCGATCCACCCGATCGTGCTGCCCGGGTACGCGGCGGTTGCCGGCATGGTCCTGGCCGCCCGTTTCGGCGACTCCTTCCAGATCCTGCTCGTCTTCGCCGGCCTCTTCCCGGTCGCCTTCGTGTTCGCGGCTGTCCGCCGCTCGCACGAGCTGATCACCACCTCGATCGCGTTCACGGTGCTCGGCGTCGCCTGGATGGGTCTCGGCTTCTCCCACGCCGTTCTACTGCGCGACCTGCCGCTCCACGGCGGAGCGCTCCTGATCGACGTCTTGGTCGCCACCTTCCTCAGTGACACCGCCGGCTACGCGGCGGGCCGGCTCTTCGGCACGCGCAAGATCACGCCGCGGATCTCACCGAACAAGACGCTCGAGGGCCTGATCGGCGGCATCATCGGCGGCACCCTGGGCTTCTGGTTCGCGGGGCTCTACCAGGACTGGCTGCCTGGCATCGACGCGCTGCTGATGGGGCTGTCAATCGCGGTGATCGCGCCGATCGGCGATCTCTTCGCCTCGATGCTGAAGCGCGACCTCGGCGTCAAGGACACCGGCCGGCTCTTCGGCCCCCACGGAGGCCTGATCGACCGCCTCGACGCCGTGCTATTCACCGTGGTCGCCGGCTACTACCTCTCGGTCGCGTTCGTGTACTAGAGGTCGAGCGATTTCGGTACTGCTCAGCGCCCGCGCTTCGCCTTCACCGAGCTGACGGTCAGATCAGCCGGCGCGCCCGGCGCGTCGAGCGGGCGCTCGGAGCCGAACTTGAAGCCGCGTCCGTCGAGCTCGTCGCGGACGGTGTCCGAGACCAGCACCTCATCCCCCTTGGCAGCGTCCCCGACGCGGGCGGCGATATTGACGTCGACGCCCAGGAAGTCGCCCTTCACCTTGCGCGGTGTGCCGCGGTGGACGCCGGCCCGCTGCTTGGGCCGGTAGCCGTCGACGTCGATCTTCGAGATTTCGCGCTGGGAGTCGAGCCCGGCCCTCACCGCCTGCTCGGCCTCGCTGAAGACGGCCATTGCCCCATCGCCGAGGCGCTTCACCACCGCGCCCTTGTTGGAGGAGATCGCCTTCTGCTCGGCGTCCCCGACCTGGCGCAACACCTCCAATGCAGCTTCGTCGCCCGCCGACAGCGCCCAATCCGAGAAGCCGACCAGGTCCGTGAAGAGGATCGCCACGTCCGCGTTGCCGCGCCGGCGCCGCTGTGCCTCGGACAGCGCCTGCCAGGCCTGCAGGGCGCCCTTGCCGATCTCTCGCATCGCGCTCGGCCCCTTCGGCTGGACCTCCTCCATCAGGCGCTGCATCGCCTGGGGCATCTCGCCGGTCTCGGGCTCGCCTCCCGGAATCAACCCCCTCAGGAACCTCGCCGTGGCCACGAGCTGGGGATTGGAATCCGTGCGCCGGACGACATCGCGGATCGTGTCGCCGTCCGCCGCTTGATCTGCCTTCTTGCGGCTCCCACGCCTGGGGGGCATGCATGCATCCTCGCAATGGCGCAACTTCTTCGCCTCATGCTGTTTCGTCACGCGAACGCTCACGACGGCATGAAAGGGAGTGGTTCTGGATGAAGAAGCTGTTCAAGCGGCCGTCACCCGCCACGGTGATCGCTTTCGTCGCGCTCTGCGTGGCGCTTGGTGGAGGTGCGTATGCGGCCACGGCCAAGAAGGTCGAGTACAAGGGCCTCAGCAAGGACGCCCGCCTGAAGGTGCTGGGCGTCGGCTCGACGAACGCGCAGACGGGCACCACGCCTTGTGACCCGGCCAGCGCGTCCACGTTCACCAAGTGCACCTCGGTTGACGTGAACGGCTCCACCGGCTTCCCGCGCAAGTACCTGCTGATCGCAGACGGGACCGCCAACGGCGGCAACGGTGTCTGTCATCTCGAGGTCGACGGCAACGAGATCAACGGCACCAAGACCAATGTGCGCGGCGACGCTGGAGAGGCCGCGTTCGGCATCAACATCATCACCACGGCTCAGGGCGGCAAGCACCAGTTCTCGCTGGCCTGCACCGAGCAGACGAGCGATCTCAAGGTTCATCAATTCGAGCTCTCGGCCGTACAGGTTCGCTAGAGCCCGGAACGCATGCGACTCGCGACGGCGGGAGGCCCGGGAAGGGCCTCCCGTCTTCGTTCCGGGGTGAACGCGACCGTTTACGGGGGGTTTCGACCGACACCTACACTGGGCGCCGTGAAGCGCGTCCTCGTACTCGGATCGACTGGGTCGATCGGCACCCAGGCACTCGACGTCATCTCCGCCGGCGACGGCATCCAGGTCGCTGGCCTCTCCGCCGACTCGAGCTGGAAGGCCCTGCTCGAGCAGGCCAAGCACCACGGCGTGCCGACGGTGGCGCTCGCCGATCCGGAGGCCGCTGAGCGCGGCGCCCGGGAGTGGGGCGGCCAGGTGCTCGCCGGCGAGGAGGGCGTGCGGGAGCTGATCGTGCAGTCGAAGCCCGATCTCGTGCTCAACGCCGTGGTCGGGGCGGCCGGCCTCGGCCCGACGATCGTGGCGCTCACCGAGGGCATCGACCTGGCGCTCGCCAACAAGGAGAGCCTGGTGATCGGCGGCGAGCTCGTCACGGCGCTCGCGGAGGCGACCGACGCTCAGATCGTGCCGGTCGACTCCGAGCACTCCGCCCTCTACCAGCTCATCCGCTCCGAGCGGCCGGGGACAGTCGAGCGCCTGGTGCTGACGGCCTCGGGGGGACCGTTCCGGGGCCGCACCGACCTCTCCGGAATCAGCCCCGATGAGGCCCTCGCGCATCCCACCTGGGAGATGGGCGGGCGGATCACCATCGACTCGGCCACGCTGATGAACAAGGGCTTCGAGATGATCGAGGCCCACCACCTCTTCGCGGTCCCGTACGAGCAGATCGACGTCGTCGTGCACCCCCAGTCGATCGTTCACTCGATCATCCACCTGAACGACGGTGCCTCGCTCGCTCACCTCGGCTACCCGGACATGCGTGTGCCGATCTCCTACGCGCTGCACCGGCCCGAGCGGGCCGATGTCGACGTCCCGACCCTCGACCTGGCGAGCGTCGGAGAGCTCACGTTCGAGCCGCCGGACACGGACACATTCGCCTGTCTGCGCCTGGCGCGCGAGGCCGGCGAGGTGGGGGGGACCGCTCCCTGCGTCCTCAACGCCGCCGACGAGGTGGCCGTCGAGGCCTTCCTCGACGGGCGGATTCCCTTCACCGGCATTCCCGAGGTGATCGATCGCACCCTGGAGGCGATCCCCGGGGAACCCGTCCGCGACTTCGAACATCTCTTCGACCGCGACGCGTCCGCGCGGGAGCACGCCCGCGGCCTGATCGAGGGCCTGGCCGTAGCGTGACCTGGCTTCTCGTCGTCGTCGGCTTCTCGGCGCTGATCATCCTGCACGAGTTCGGCCACTTCATCGTGGCCAAGGCGACCGGGATGCGGGTCGAGCGCTTCTTCCTCTTCTTCCCGCCCAAGCTGGTCAGCATCAAGCGGGGGGAAACCGAGTACGGCATCGGGATGATCCCGCTCGGCGGCTTCGTGAAGATCACCGGGATGAACCCGGAGGAGCTCGAGCCGGAAGAGGACGAGCCTCCAGACGCGGCTCCGGTCGGCCAATCGGAGCTCGCGACTGAGACGGAGGCCGGCCGGGACACGCCGCAGGGGCTGCTCGAGCGGGTGGAGTCCGCCGGCCAGGACCGGGGCGAGCGCGAGGCGCTCCCGCCCGACGTCCTGAAGCGCGCCTACTACAACCAGCCGGTCTGGAAGCGCGTTGCCGTCATCGCCGCCGGCCCCGCGATGAACATCCTGATCGCGTTCGTGATCCTGTTCTTCCTCGCCTTCAGCGTCCAGCAGATCACGGGACCCGGGCTGAAGATCGCCGAGGTCACGCAGGACTCCGCGGCGAAGGGCCAGCTGCAGCCCGGAGACAAGGTCGTCTCGATCGACGGGAAGACGCTCGCGAACGAGAACGGCACCGACCGTGCGGACGATTTCCGCACGCTGATCGGATCCCACAAGTGCGCCGGGCAACAGACCGACGGCTGCCAGGCGGCGGCCCCGGTCACGGTGGTCGTCGACAGAAACGGGCAGCAGGTCCCGCTGCAGATCTCACCGCGCTACGACCCGGACGCGAAGCAGGTGTTGCTGGGGGTCCGGTTCGAGCCGACGGACACCGGACCCGTCGCGACCACGGTTCCTCAGGCGGCCGACTGGGCCGTCGACACGATGTGGCTGGTCACCTCCAAGACGGTGTCGGCCATCGCGCGGATCTTCCTGCCCGAGCAGCGTGAGCAGCTCTCCGGCCCGGTCGGGAGCTCGAGGGCGCTGAACGAGGCGATCGGGTTCAGCTCGCAGGAGGCCTTCTTCGTCCTCGCGGTGATCAGCCTCTCGCTCGGAATCATCAACCTCTTCCCGTTCCTGCCGCTCGACGGTGGCCACATCTTCTGGAGCCTCGTCGAGAAGGTCAGGGGAGAGCGGGTCCCATTCAGCGTGATCGAGCGCGCGAGCGCGGTCGGCTTCCTCTTGATCCTGCTGTTGTTCGTCGTCGGACTGTCGAACGACCTCGGCCGACTGAACGACAGCGCGCTCGGCCCCAGGTAGCCGCGCGGCTAGGCCAGCTTCGCGCCCAGGGCCGCAGCCCGGGTGGCGCGGCGGCAATCAGCTCCTCGGGATTGGTTCAACCTGGTGTACGTTTTCCCAAGTTCTACCGAGGAGAGGGGAGCTGCCAGTGGAGGTCACGACTTCGGAGCGCCACGCCAGCGGCGGGCCCGCGCCTGAGCTGCCGGCGCGGAACCTGGTCGAGGCGTTCTACATGCAGGTGGATCGGCTCGGCGACGATCTGGCAATCGCCGACGAGGCACGTGAGAAGGAGATCTCATGGACGGAGCTTCGGGACACCGTCCATCGGATCGCCGGCGGGCTGGCCAAGCTCGGAGTGGGGAAGGGCGACACGGTCGCGATCATGCTGGGCAACCGCTGGGAGTTCATCCCGACGGACCTGGCGGCGGTCTCCCTCGGTGCGGTCCCATTCTCGATCTACCAGACGTACTCCCCTGAGCAGATCCAGTACCTGCTCTCGGACGCCGAGAGCAAGCTGG
>DATAPB010000108.1:0-4474 GCA_036265435.1 Solirubrobacterales bacterium
TCCGTGGGCGATCACGACGGGGCCGCCCATCACCAGGCCGAGGACGTTGGCCGGAGCGGGGACCCGCTGGCGGGCGAGCTCCTCGTTGAAGATCGACTGCTCGATCAGGGTCGCGCCCTTGCCGCCGTACTCCTCGGGCCACGAGATCCCGGCCCAGCCGGCGTCGTGCATCTTCTTCTGCCAGGCGCGGCGGAACTCGAACTCGGCGGCGTCGTCACCCTCGGGAGCCGGTCCGGGGTGGTTCTCCTCCAGCCAGCTCCGCACCTCGTCCCTGAAGGCGGCCTCCGACTCGGTGAGGCTCAGGTCCACCGCCGGAGCGTATCTAACTGGCCGATTGGCCAGTCAGTCCACAGGGCGACTTAGTGGTAAATCGCGAGCAGGATGACCACGCTGGCCACCCAGGTGACCCCGGCGCCGATCATCCCGTAGTCCTCGAGCAGGATCGCGTCGGTCGAGCGCGTGTCCTTGCGGTCGTAGATCAGGTAGAGGTAGCGGAAGATCCCGTAGAGCACCGGCGGCAGCGTCGCCAGCATCTTCGAGCCGATGAGCGGCGAGTTGACGGCGTAGATCGCGTAGCTCATCACCGTCGCCGCGGTGACCAGCGCGACCATCTGGTCGAGGAAGGGGATCGAGTAGTGCTCGAGCACCGGACGGCTCTTGGTGCCCGAGTGGAGTTCGGAGGTCGCCTCCTGACGGCGCTTCGTGAAGCCAAGGAAGAGGGCGACCATCCCGGTGCAGAGCAGCAGGAAGGCGGACGCATCTGCGCCGACAGCGACCGCACCCGCGAGCACCCGCAGCACGAAGAGCCCGGAGATGGTCATCACATCGAGGATCACCTCGTGCTTGAGGACGTAGGAGTAGAGAGTGGTTCCCACCCCGTAGGCCAACACGAGCCCGGCGACCTCAAGGCCCTCGAGCACGGCTGAACCGGCGAGCGCGACGACAGCGAGCACGATCGCCAGGCCGATCGCCGTCGGGATGGCGAGCTCGCCCGCGGCGATCGGGCGGAAGCGCTTGGTCGGGTGCTGGCGGTCCTCGTTGACGTCGTGCGCGTCGTTCACCAGGTAGCCGGCCGACGCGACCATGCAGAAGGCGGCGAACGTGACGGTCGCGTCCACGACGGCGTCGAAGTCCCTGTACTTCGCGGAGAAGAGCAGGCCCGCGAAGACGAGCAGGTTCTTGACCCACTCCTGTGGGCGCAGCGCGACGATCGCCGCTCGCAGGGGGCCGCGGCGGGGCTTGGGGGCCGGGGCGTCGGCGGCTGCCTCCGCGGCCTGCGCCTCGGGCCTCTCGGTGGTCAGGGGGCCGGCCATCGACCGGACAGGGTAATGACCGGAAATGTCCTCAGTGCAACGCTTCTATTCGTCCCGATCCGGGTCGATCAGCACGCCCGGATTGAGGACAGCATGGGGGTCGAGCTCACGCTTGGCGCCCCGGAGGGCATCTGCGAACGGGTCGGGCCTCTGACGGTCGTACCAGGGACGGTGATCACGGCCGATGGCGTGATGGTGGGTGATGGTGCCGCCGGCATCGATCACGGTCTCCGAGACCGCCGCCTTGATCTCGTCCCACTGCGCGACCTCGTCGCCGCGCCTCGCCTTGGCCAGCACCGTGTAGTAGGGCGCGGGACCGTCGGGATAGACGTGGGTGAAGCGGCAGCTGATCCGCGGCGAGCCCGGGCCCTCGGAGGGACCGCCGGTGGCCTCGGCGACCGCCCGCGTCGCGGTCTCCATCACCTCGTCGTGAAAGTCGGGGAACCGGTCCCAGGTGATCGCTGTCTCGAACGTGTCGGAGAGGATGCCGCAGGCGACCAGCGAATCCCGGAGGTAGGGAGCGAAGAGAAACGCGTGGCGCCAGGCGTTGACCGGGTCGTCGCCCGGAGCGGACGGCGCAGGGGCCTCCCGGCGGGCCTCCGGGCCGGGCTCCTCCGCGGACTGGCGTGTCACCTCGTGGGGTTCCCCCCCGTGCGCGGCCGCGGCGTCGATCGCCAGTGCGAGCGCCTCCTCGACGGGATGATGAGCTGACTCGAAGCCGAGTACGAGGATCGCCTTGCCGGGCGGGCCGGCGGAGGAGGTGTCGGACTCGACCGGGTCGAGCAGGCGGCAGTTCGACGGGTAGAGGCCAGCCTGGGAGATCTCCCGGACCGCCTCCGCCCCCGAGGCGAAGTCGTCGAAGGCGACCGCCGCGGAGACCTTCTCGCTCGGCCGCTCGCGCACGCGCACCCAGGCATCGACGATCACCGCCAGGATCCCCTCCGAGCCGAGCAGCATGCGGTCGGGGCTCGGGCCGGCCCCCGAGCCGGGCAGCCGCCGGCTCTCCCAGTCGCCGTCCAGCGTCACCGCCCTGATCGACTCGACCAGGTCGTCGATGTGGGTGTAGACCGTCGCGAAGTGGCCGCCGGCGCGGGTCGCGATCCAGCCGCCGAGCGTCGAGTACTCGAAGGACTGGGGGAAGTGCCGGAGCGTCAGCCCGTGCTCGCGCAGCTGCTCTTCGAGGCGAGGCCCGGTCGCGCCGGCCTGAATCCGGGCCGCCATCGAGATCGGGTCGACCTCCAGGACGCGGTCCATCCGGCGCATGTCGATCGAAACCACGCCCTTGTAGTCCTCCAGCCCCCGTGCCTCGACCCCGCCGACGACGCTGGTGCCGCCGCCAAAGGGGATCGCCGCCGCCCTCTCGTCGGCGCAGTAGTTGAGCAGCAGGTCGACGTCCTCCGCCGACTCCGGACAGGCGACCAGGTCCGGCGGCTCGGGGAACTCGCCGCGGAAGCCGCGAACGACGTCGCGGTAGGCCTTGCCGAGCGCGTGCGCGAGCCGGTCGTAGCGGTCGTCGGAGAACATCCCGGCGAACCGCTTGGGGATTCTCAGCCGGGGCTCGCGCAGCTCGACGTCATCGAGTGGAACGGGCTCCTCGATCTCATCGACCTCGAATCCGAGCCGGTCGGTGACGGCCCTCGCGATCCCCTCGACCCCCTCGCGGTTCAGCTGCTGGTCCTCGTAGCCCCAGCCCCAGTGCTTCAGCCGGCGGGTAGCGGTCGCCACCGCTCTACCAGTGCACGCCGCGCATCAGATAGGCGAAGGCGACGCCCTCGGTGGAAAGCTCCTCCTCCTTCTCCTTGCTCGGCTTGCCGTCCTCCTTGCCCTTCGCGGCGCTCGACTCCGGGAACAGCTTGTAGGCGGTGTTGAGGATCGCGTCCGAGGCCTTCGGCGCAATGTTGTAGAGCAGCTCGCCGAAGTTGCCGAGGCGGGTCGCCACCTTCTTGGGCTTGGTGACCATCGCCCTCGTGATCATCTCCGCGGCCTCGTCGGGCGTGATGGTCGGGAAGGCGTCGTACATCTTGGTCGGGGCGATCATCGGCGTCCGCACCAGGGGCATGTGGATGGTGGTGATGTGGACGCCATCGTCGACCACCTCGGACGCGACGCAGCGCGACCAGGCGTCGAGCGCCGCCTTCGAGGCGACATAGGCCGAGAAGCGCGGCGTGTTGGTCTGCACGCCGATCGAGCTGATGTTGATGATGTGGCCGCCCTTGCGGCCGTTCCTCCGCTTGCGCATCTCCGGCAGCAGGCTGAGGATCAGCCTCAGAGCGCCGAAGTAGTTGAGCTGCATCGTCCGCTCGAAGTCGTGGAAGCGGTCGTAGGAGAGCTCGACCGAGCGACGGATCGAGCGGCCGGCGTTGTTGACCAGGACGTCGACCCGGCCGTGCTCATCGAGCACCTCCTTCGCCATCCGCTCGACGTCGTCGAGATCGGAGAGGTCGGCCCGGTGGATGAACGCGGTGCCGCCGGCCTCCTCGATCTCCTCCTTCGTCTCCTCCAGCTTCTCGGGAGTGCGGGCGACGAGCAGGACCTTGGCACCGGCCTCCCCGCACTTGATCGCGGTCGACCTGCCGATGCCGGAGGACGCGCCGGTGATCAGCACGGTCTTGCCGCCGATCGCGCCCGAGAGCGAGCGGTCCTTGAAGAGGTCCGGGTCGAGGTTGCGCTCCCAGTAGTCCCAAAGCCTGACCGCGTAGCTCGGAAGGGGCGGTACCGAGATGCCTGTGCCCTCGAGCGCGGTCTGGGTCTTCGTGGAGTCGAAGTCGGTGGGGTAATTGATGTAGACGAGCACCGAGCGCGGGATACCGAGATCGGAGAGCACCTGGTCGGTGATCCGCTTGACCGGCGGCAGCATCGTCAGCCCATTGCGGACCTGCTTGGGGATGAAGTCGAACATCCGGGAGTCGATGCGCATCGTCGCCTCGGGGGCGTGCGCCGCCTTGGCGAAGACGTTGATCACCTGGCCGGCGGTCAGCGGTTTCGGGTCGGTGAGGTGGAAGGCCTGCCCATCGAAGCCCTCGATGTGGGCGAGGTGGTCCATCGCCTTCGCGACGAAGTCGACCGGGACGATGTTGATCTTCCGGCCCTCGATGCCGACGCCGGGGAACCACTGCGGCACCGCGTTGCGAGCCCGCTGCAGGAGCTTGAAGAAGTAGTAG
>DATAPB010000109.1:0-1974 GCA_036265435.1 Solirubrobacterales bacterium
GTAGGCCTCGGCCGCGACATACGCGAAGCCGTCATAGCGGCCGTAGCCGCGGCGGTACACATTCGAGCGGAGGTCGTCGGTGAGGACAGCCTGGATCTCGCGCTTGAGCTTGTCCGCGGGCGCCAGGCTCCCGTTTGAGGAGCTGGCGCCCGCGGAGGATCCGGTCCGTCTCTTGGATCCGGCCCTGCTCTTGGCGCGGGAGGGACTCACTACCGCTCATAAGCGAGCGACGGCGGAAGTTCTCCCCCGGATCGCGATGCTGCCTACGCGCGCTGAACGGCGACGGCGCCCTTCCGGACCCGCCGCCCGGTATGCAGCCGAACGAGCGACCGGAGCTCCTCGGTCGCCTGTGGGCCCCAGAGGGCGGAGTAACAGGACCGGCACAGGGTGTCGCCGGTCGGAGTCTGATGGCCGTTGGCGAAGACCTCGCTGAGGCATTGGAAGCAGTGCTGCCGCATGGCCGGATTATCGGCAGCACGCAGGGGTTCCGTGAGCGTTTCCGGCCCGCCTGGACAGCGGGGATACTGCTTCTGATGGACCCCACCTCGCTCGAGTTCTGGGAGTGGTTTTACGAGCCCGCCAGCGAAGGGGCGTCGCTGAGCGCCGAGGAGCGCCGGCGGGCGACCGAGGAGCGCTGGCATCCGGATCTGGTGGTTGATCCAGAGCCCCGAGATGCCGGGGACCGCCGGCGAGTTCCACGGCTACGAGGGTCTTGCGGAGAACATGCGGGAGCTGCTCGAATCCTGGGACCACGTCATCTGGCGCCGCGCGAGGTGCACGACCTCGGGCGGGACCGCTACCTGTACTGATCGAGGCTGGCGGCCGCGGTCGTAGCAGCGGGGTCGAGCTCGACGGTCACCAGATCGCTCACCTGGTGACGCTGAAGGGGGAAGGCGGAGCGCCTGGACCTACATCGGCTGGGATGCGGCGCGCGGCGCCACCGGGCTCGACTGAACCCCGGGCAGGGAGAGGGCCCGGCGTACCTAGCCGCCGGGCCACCTCCCTGCTTCCCTCAAGAGCAAGGACCGGCACGAGGCCGCTTCACATCCTTGCTTGCTTAGGGGGCCGTCCATAGCCCCCAGCAGGTCTTCGGCCAGTTTGCCCGGAAGTGCTCCCTTTTACTCAACGGCTGCGGGGAGCCCGGACTTCCCCGATTGCCGACGAAGCCGGTTGGGTAGGGTGGCCTTCATGGAGTTCCGCAGGCTCGGCGACTCGGACATCGAGGTCTCGGAGATCTCACTCGGCTCCTGGCTCACCTACTCGGGTGGGGTGGAGCGCGAGCAGACCGAGGCGTGCACCCGCGCCGCCTTCGAGGTCGGCATCAACTTCTTCGACACCGCCAACATCTACGGCGTCGGCGCGGCCGAGACGGCCTGGGGCGAGATCCTCACGAACTTCAGGCGCGAGGAGTTCGTCCTCGCCACGAAGCTCTTCTGGCCAATGGACGACAACAGTGGCGGTCTCTCCAAGGCGGAGATCCACAAGCAGATCGACGCCTCGCTCGCGCGCCTGCAGACCGACTACGTCGACCTCTACCAATGCCACCGCCCCGATCCGGACACCCCGATCGAGGAGACGATGGAGGGGCTGACCGAGGTGGTCGAGGCCGGCAAGGCGCGTGAGATCGGCTTCAGCGAGTGGACGGTCGAGCAGATCGAGGCCTCGCTCGAGGTGCCGAACACCAGGAAGTTCGTCTCCTCCCAGCCGCAGTACAACATGATCTGGCGCGCCCCCGAGGCCGAGCTGATCCCCTTCTGCGAGGAGCACGGCATCTCACAGATCGTCTGGTCGCCGCTGGCCCAGGGAGTGCTCACGGGCAAGTACAGCCCGGGCGAGCCGCCACCCGACGACTCGCGCGCGGCCTCGGAGGAGATGGGCGGGATGATGGATCGCTACCGCGGCGACGACATCCTGGAGGCGGTCCAGCGCCTCGTCCCGATCGCCGAGGACGCCGGCGTCTCGATGGCGACGATG
>DATAPB010000110.1:0-8520 GCA_036265435.1 Solirubrobacterales bacterium
CTCCTCGAGGTACTGGGTGGTGAGGAACACCGTCATTCCCTCGTCGCGCGAGAGATGGGCCACCTCGTCCCAGAGGGCGCTGCGGCTTTGGATGTCGAGGCCGGTGGTCGGCTCGTCGAGGAAGAGGACACGCGGGCCGTGGAGCAGGGCCAGGGCGAGATCGAGCCGCCGCTTCATTCCGCCGGAGTAATCGCCGACCTTCCGGTCCGCGGCGTCTGAGAGGCCGACCCGATCGATCAGCTCGTTCCCGCGCCGCGTCCGTTCCGCCTTCGGCATGCCGTGCAGGGCGCCCTGGAGCCGCATGTGGTCGCGGGCCGTCAGATTCGGGTCGAGAGCCGCCTCCTGGAGTGCGGCACCGATGGCGTCGCGGACGGCGGCGCCATCCTTGACGACGTCATACCCCGCGACCTTCGCCGACCCCGCCGTGGGAGGGAGGAGCGTGGTCAACATGTGGACCGTGGTGGACTTGCCGGCCCCGTTCGGCCCGAGGAAGCCATAGATCTCGCCGGGACGGACCTCGAGGTCGATCCCGTCGACGGCGCGCACGCCGCCCTTGAACTCGCGGACGAGGCCATTCACCTCGATCCCGTTGGCCTCTGTCTGCGTCCCGTTGTTGCTCGGCATCCGGCGTCCCCCTCCGAATCGGTCGCTTGCGGAAGGACGGCAGTATACATGGATATTTGAGCCTTGCAAATATCGAGCCAGACAGGTAATGTGTTAATCTAATGAGCGGCACTGAGGGAGAGGTCAAGGCTCCGAATAGCGGGCGCGGCTGGGATTCTTGGCTCGCCGGAGAGACCGGTCGGACGGATCCGGGAAGCGAGGCGTGGAGCCTCATGCACTGGCTGATGGTCAGCAACAAGAAGCGCTTCCTGACCACCGGCGGGGAGTTCGATCTCGCCCCCCAGCAGATGATCGCGCTGCGGATGCTCGGCTCCGGTCCTCGCAAGATGAGCGACCTCGCCCAAGCGCTCTTCTGCGACAACTCGAACGTTACGGGCATCGTCGACCGCCTCGAGGAGCGGGGACTGGTCCGCCGCGAGGCCGCGGAGGGTGACCGGCGCGTGAAGCTCCTCGTGCTCACCAAGGATGGGGAGTGGATGCGGGAGCAGATCACGAAGCGGATGGCCGAGCCACCGCCGGCGATCGCCTCCCTCTCCGACAAGGACCAGCGAGCCCTGCGAGACATCCTGAAGCGCGCCCTCGAGAGCGCCCCTGACGCGGACCTGCCCGAGGACGCCGCGGTCCTTCCGGCGGGAGCGGCAGCCGCTAAGTAGCTTCGGGAGCCGGTGTCGGACCCTCCGGCGGCGGCGCCGGGGTCGGACCGCCGGCCTCCTGCTCGGCCGCCAGAACCTCGCGGCGGTACTCGCGATACTCGTACAGGGAGATCTGAATCGAGGCCGCGATCGGTACCCCGAGGAGCGCACCGAGAATTCCGAACAGTGTGCTGCCGAAGAGCACCGCCACCAGGACGACGAAGGCCTCGACCTTGGTCGCGCGCTTCTGGATCTGCGGCTGGATCAGGTAGTTCTCGACCTGCTGATAGACGATCGCGAAGATGACCCAGATGATCAGGACGACCGGGAAGTTGACGAACGCGGTCACGATCCCGACGAACACCGCGCCGATGGTCGCGCCCACCACCGGGATCAGGTCGAAGACGAAGATCACGACCGCCAGCGGTCCCGCGAAGGGCACCCCGAGGATGGTCAGCATCAGGAACGAGGAGAAGCCGGCGATCGTCGCCTGAATCAGCGCGCCGCCGACGTAGTTGCCCACCGCATTGGCGATCTTCCGGAGTGTCCGCTCGATCCGCTCGGAGTGTTCCGGTCTCTGCATCCGGATGAAGTTCTCGATCCATCGAGGCCCGGAGGCCACCATGAAGATGCTCAGAATCAGGATCGTCACCCCGGCGAAGATCGAGCTGACCAGGCCGAAGCCGATGTCGCGGAGCACCTTCGCCGCGTCGCCCGCCTTGCTCGGCAGCTTGTTCGCCTCGTCCGAGAGCTTCTGGGTGATGTCGTACTTGTTGTTGAGGTCGTTCAGCGTTTTGTTCTTGTGGACGTAGTCCTCGACGTCCTGCACGTAGCTGGGGGCGTTGGTGGCGACATCCGAGATCTGGTTGACGATCGGCGGCAGGAGCACGGCCCCGAGCCCGATCGGGATCGCCAGCAGGCCGAGGTAGACGACCAGGATCGCGAGGCCGCGCTTCATGTAGCGCTGGAAGAAGTTGACGGGGCCGGCCAGAGCGACGGCCAGGAAGGCGGCGATGATCAGCCAGGTGATCGGCCTCCGCAGGAGGTAGATGATGTACAGGATCACCAGCACCCCCACGACGACGAGGACGTTGCGGGCGATCGCGCGTACGGGAGACTCGGTTTGAGTCATGCCGACCCTCCCTATTCGCGGCTGGCGCGCCCCTTCCTACGCAGATAGCGAAAAGTCGCCAATCCCGCCTCAGGACGGAGTGACGCCTGCCCGCCTGAAGACACGGGCCTCCGCCCCGGAGTGGACTCGATGGAGCAGTCCGCGGCTGGTGACCCCGCCGCCGCTGAAGCTGTAGTTCATTCGCTTGTAGGCCGGTTCATTCGGCGAGAAGCCCTGAATCGGCAGGAGCGACACCCTGCCCTTGCCCTTGCATTTACCGCCCGCGCCTTGGGTGATCGTTTCCGCGAACCGATACTGCGGCGGAATGGAGGAGGCGACACCGGTCAAGGTCCATTCCCCCCCGCAACGGACACCGGTGTAGGCGACGCTACCGCTGCCGCTGGACGTGATCTTCACGGCGACCTTGAAGGGCGCCACCCCGCTCTGATGGAGCTTGCCGGCCCACTCGCCCGCGATCTGCCGCGTGATCCCCTCCGAGTTGCCGAGCCCGGTGAGGTCGTCCGGGTTGCCGGCGCTGCCGCAACCGACGAGCAGTGGGATCCCAAGCGCGAGGAGGCAGAGGCTGCGGCCGAACACGCTGAGAGCCTAGTATCGGCTCATGGCAGAGGAACCGGTCGCCGAGGGTCCCCGCCAGCTCGCCGAAGGGATCGAGATCCGTCAGGCGCGGACGGACGAGATCGAGGAGATGCTGCCGCTGATCCGCGCCTACTGCGAGTTCTATGAGACGGAGCCCGACGACGATGGTCTCCGGAAGATGTTCGAGACCCTCATCAATGAGCCCAGCCAGGGCGCCATCTTCATCGCTCGCGACGACGGCAGGGCGGTCGGCTTCGCCACCCTCGACTGGAAGTGGTCGAGCCTGAAGGCAGCGAGGCTCGGCTATCTGGAGGACCTCTACGTGCACCCGGAGGCGAGGGGGCGTGGGATCGCGGACGCCCTGATCGAGGTCTGCGCCGCGCGTTGCCGCGAGCTCGGCATGCCGGCGATGCAGTGGCTGACCGCGCCGGACAACCACCGCGCGCAGAAGGTCTACAACCGGGCGGGCGCCGACTCTGGGACGTATCTGGAATACGACCTGGAGCTATGATCGAGGAACTCCGCTCCACCGTCGGGGCGGTCTGGCTCAACCACACACGGCGAGGGCAGGGGGAACCGCTCATCCTGCTGCACTCGCTCGGCGGCTCCCTCGTCCAATGGTCCCCGGTCATGGACCGTCTCGCGGCCGAGCGCGAGGTGATCGCAGTCGACATGCCCGGCTTCGGCGAGTCGCCGCAGCTCCCGGACGGGGTCTCGCCCCGCGCGGCCAACCTGGCGACGGCCGTCCTCGACTTCTACGACGCCCTCGGGATCGCGGGCAGCCCGGCGGTGGCCGGGATCTCGCTCGGGGCCTGGGTGGCGATCGAATGCGCGCGGCAGGGCGGCGCCGCCGCGGTGGTCGCGCTCTGTCCCGCCGGCTTCTGGAGGCGCTCGCCCGACCCGTTCGACCGCCGGGTCGCCCGCCGCAGACGAAGGGGCCGCGCGCTGCGGCCGTTCTTCCGGCCGGTGATGCACACGGCGCGCGGGCGGCGCGAGACCCTCGGGCGCTTCATCTACAGGCCCGAGCGGCTCAGCCCCGGCGAGGCCAACGCGATCGCCAAGGCGTATGTGACGGCGCCGGCGTACGACGAGGCGAGTGCGCTGATGAGGGCGGGACGGGTGGAGGAGCTCAAGTCGATCAAGGCCCCGATCACGCTCGCCTGGGCGGAGCACGACACCCTGGTCCGCAATAAACCCTTGCCGCAGAAGGCACTGCAGAAGAGGGTGGAGCAGGTCGTCCTACCTGGCTGCGGACACGTGCCGACCTGGGACGACCCGGAGCTGGTGGCTCGTGTCGTGCTGGCGGGCGCACGCCGGAAGCGATAGAAGGAGGTCACGGAATGAGTGAGCGCACCGAATACGCACCTGGCGAGTTCTGCTGGGTGGACTTGGCAACCACGGACGTCGAAGGGGCCAAGTCCTTCTACAACGATCTGATCGGCGTCGAGACTGAGGACGCTCCCGGCGATCCCGAGGAGACCGGCGGCTACGGCTTCCTCATGCAGGACGGCAGGATGGTCGCCGGCATCGGCCCCGTCCAGTCGGACGAGGGCCACTCGGCGTGGGCGAGCTACATCAAGGTGGAGGACGCGGACGCGACGGCGAAGAAGGTCAAGGACGCCGGCGGCTCGGTCTTCTTCGGCCCGGTCGATCTTCCGAACGACTCGGGGCGAGTCGCGATGCTGCGCGACCCGGAGGGGGCCTTCATCGGCATCGTCCAGCAGAACCGCCACCCCGGAGCGCAGATCGTCAACGAGCAGGGCGCCTGGACCTGGAACAACCTGCTGACCCGCGACCTCGAGGGAGCGAAGAGCTTCTACGGCGACGTCTTTGGCTGGACCGCGATCCACAACGAGGAGGCGCCGCCCGGCGTGCTCATGTGGCAGGTAGAGGGCCAGCGCTGGCCGGAGGGGATGGGCGGCCTGATGCAGATCACGGAGGACCTACCGGCCGAGATGCCACCTCACTGGCAGGTCTACTTCATCGTCGAGAACATGGATGAGGCGCTGGAGCGCGCCACCTCGAAGGGTGCAAAGGTGGGGTTCGGCCCGATCGACGTCCCGGTGGGCCGGATGGCCAGCATCGCCGATCCGCAGGGAGCGGTGGTCTCGCTCATCGAGAGCCACTACCCCGAGCCGAGGTAGCCGCGGTCAGCTGCGCGTTGCCCGGGCGCAGCTCGCGCAGAGGCCGCTGACGACCACCTCGGCGCGGTCGGGCTGGAAGCCGGAGCGGGCGGCCGTGCGGCGTGCCTTGTCGAGATCGACCGGTGTCTCCATGTCCTCGACGCGGCCGCAGTTGCTGCAGATCATGTGATGGTGTGCGTCCGAGCGGGTGTCCCAGAGGAGCGTCCCGCCGCCGCCGTTGACTCGTCGCACGATGCCGAGCCGCTCGAACAGCTCGAGGGTCGCGTAGACGGTGGGGAGGGAGACACCCGGCAGCCGCTCGCCCGCGTCCGAGAGCAGCTCCTCGGCGCTCACGTGGCGGTTGCGGTCCCGAAGGAGGCGGTGCATGACGACCCGCTGGGACGTGGCCCGCAGTCCCCGCTCGCGAAGGAGCGCGGCGAGCTCAGCGTCGTCCCGAGGAGGTGAGTGCTTTGTCCTGGTCGTCATCGAGATGAATCGTAGGGCAACCTAAGAGCATCGTACATCTTAGGGAGACCTTATCTTAAGTTCCTTGTATTATCTACAGCATGGCTGAGTTGGTCGCAAGGCTCGCGGGGCGGATGAGTCCCGCTGACGAAGAGCGCTTCATGCTCCAGCGGGTGCAGCCGGCGTTGATCGGGTTGATCGACGGAACGGTCTCCACCCTGGCCCCGATCTTCGCCACGGCCTTCCTCGCCGGCTCACACGCCGCGCTGTTCGTGGGCCTCGCCGCGGCGCTCGGTGCCGGGATCAGCATGGGCCTTTCGGAGGCGCTGTCGGACGACGGCGAGCTCACCGGTCGCGGCACCTCGCTCGACCGCGGTCTGATCACCGGCGGCGCCACCTTCTTCGGCGGTGCGTTCCACGCCCTTCCCTTCGTGATCAGCGACCTGCACACGGCGCTGGTCCTGGCCTCGATCACGGTCTCCTGCGAGCTGGTCGCGATCGCCTGGGTCCGCAAGCGCTTTCTGCGCGTCTCGCTGCGGAGCTCGCTGGTGCAGGTGACGATGGGCGGGCTGATCGTCGCCGTGATGGGCGCTCTGATCGGCCAGGCCTAGCCTCGGCATCAGATCGCGGCCACAAGCGGCCGCCCCCCATAACCGCTCGGGGCTGCGCCCCTCGCTCATAGTGGAGCGGCCTGGTGGACGCTACCAGCGGCTGGTGACCACCTTCTTGCGGGTGTAGAAGTCGACGGCGTCCTTGCCGTTGGCGTGCAGGTCGCCGTCGATGGAGTCCTTCCAGCCCGAGAAGGGGAACCAGGCGACCGGCGCCGGCACGCCGATGTTGACGCCGAGCATCCCCGCCTCGATGCCCCAGCGGTAGGCCCGCGCGGCCGAGCCGGAGGTGGTGAAGATCGATCCGGCATTCCCATAGCGGGAGCCGTTGGCGAATTCGATGGCGGCGGCCAGGTCGGGCGCCGAGACGAGCGCCAGCACCGGACCGAAGATCTCCTCCCGGGCCAACTCGGACTCGGGGTCGGAGACCTCGACCAGGGTCGGGCCGAGCATCGCGCCGGCCTCCCCGCCGCCGATGCGGCCGTCGAGCAGAACCGTCGCGCCCTCGGACTCGGCGGTCGCGACCGCCGCCTCGGCCCGCTCCCGTGCCTCCGGGGCGACCATCGGGCAGACGTCCGTTCCGGGATCGGCACCGGGGCCGGTCGTCAGAGCCTCGGCAGCGCCGCGCAGCGCGTCCCGCACCTCGGCCTGGCGAGCCTCGTCGCCGGCGACCACGCACACCGACCCGGCCAGGCAGCGCTGGCCCGCCGCGCCGAAGGCGGACCCCATGATCGCGGGGACCGCACTGCCGAGGTCAGCGTCCTCGGCGACGATCATCGAGTTCTTCGCGCCGCCAAGCGCCTGCACCCGCTTGCCGGTTTCGGCCGACCGCGTGGCGATCAACCGCGCCGTGCTGGCCTGCCCCACGAAGGAGACCGCGTCGACCCCCTCGTGGTCGAGGATCCCCTGGACCGCCTCGCGGCCGCCGTGGATCAGGTTGACCACGCCCGGCGGGAAGATCTCCTCCTCGCCGATCAGTTCGCAGATCCGAGCAGAGGGTCGTGGGTCGCGCTCCGAGGGCTTGAGGATGAACGAGTTCCCACAGGCGACCGCGTAGGGCAGGAACCAGAGGGGGATCATCGCCGGGAAGTTGAACGGGGTGATGGCGGCCACCACGCCGACCGGCTGGCGGACCATCTCGACGTCGAGGCCGGTAGCTACCCCCTCGAGCGTCTCGCCCTTGAGCAGGTGTGGGATGGCCGCCGCCGACTCGACGGACTCGATTCCGCGCCCGACCTCTCCATCGGCGTCTGCCAGGGTCTTGCCCATGTCGGCCGTGACGAGCGCGGCGATCTCCTGCCGGTTACGCAGCAGCACGTCCCGCAGCGCGAGCACCGCTCGCGCCCGCTCCTGGGGCGGGACGGCCCGCCACGCGGGCTGGGCGCCCCGGGCGGCGCGGACGGCCGCATCGACGTCGGCGGCTCCCGAGAGCGGAACCCTGGCGGCGAGCTCCCCGGTCGCCGGGTCGCGGTCGTCGAGCGCGTCGCCGGCGGCGGCGTCGACCCAGCGTCCCGCGACGAAGTTCTGAAGCGTCCTTTCCTGGGCGGCAGTGGCCATGGCCGCAGACTAGACGACCGACTCCCAATCCACGCACGCCCGGATGACGCGCCTGGCGCTTCGCATCTCAGCGTCCTCGGGCTCGCCTTTGGCACCACCAAAGGCTTCGCCCTGCGTCCTTGATCTGCTCGGCCAGACGCGCCACCGGGCGCACCTGGATTGGCATTCGATCGTCAGCGCCGGCGGCTTCGCCGGCGTGCGCGGTGGCGCTGGAACTGGCCGGGCTCGGCCTCCTGATCCAGGACCTGCTCGATGGTGCGTCCGCTGAGCACCGACTCCGGCTGAGAGGTGGTGGGCCGGCGGCGCGCGTCCGCGCCCTCGTCGCGCTTCTTGATCAGGAGCCACTTCTCCCGATCCGACGGCGGCCCGGTGCGGACGAGGGCGTACGCGCCCTTGATCTTCTCGCCGAGCATGAAGAGCTTCACGTCGCCCTTCTTGATCGCGGTCTCGAGATCCATGGGGTCGCCGCGGCGCGTCTCCGAGATGTTCTGGAAAACGCCCCGGTCCCAGACGATCATCGGCCCGGCGCCGTACTCGCCCTCCGGAATCACGCCCTCCCACTCGAGGTACTCGAGCGGGTGGTCCTCCGTCCGCATCGCGAGGCGCTTGTCGCGCGGGTCCAGGGAGGGCCCCTTCGGGATCGCCCAGGAGGCGAGGACGCCATCGACCTCGAGCCGCAGGTCGTAGTGCTCGGAGGTCGCCGAGTGCTTCTGAAAGGCGAAGCGCGGGTGCTTGCGCCTGGCCGTTCCCTTCCTCGCTTCGCCGCTCGGCTCCTTCGTCTTGGAGAAGTCGCGCTTGCGTTC
>DATAPB010000111.1:0-2599 GCA_036265435.1 Solirubrobacterales bacterium
GTGGACGCCGTACCTGCGGGCCTCGTACGAGGCGGTGGTGACGACGCCGCGCGGCCCGTCGTAGGCCACCACCACCGGCTTCCCGCGAAGCTCGGGATGCCGGAGCATCTCGATCGAGACATAGAACGCATCCATGTCGACGTGGGCGATCACCTGCGACCTTCCGAGATTAGGCGCCGGCTCCGACGGAGACGGTATGTTCCGACGCGGTGACGAACGCGGAGGCAAAGAACCTCGAGGCGATCTCCCGGGCGATCGATCAACACAACTCGAACTGCCCGTTCCCGGCGAGCGAGGTCCGCATGAACCCCTTCGAGTGCGAGCGGCTCGGCTGGGAGGAGATCCGCGGTCTCCCGATCGTCCCCGATCCCGACCTCGGCACCGGCGCTTTCCGGATCATCTGCTCGCGCGACCAGGAGGGCGAGGGCATCGAGGAGGCCGAGGCGCTCGGGATCCCGATCGAGGTCGCCGTGCCCAGCGGGCCGTCCGAGAAGCCACCGGCCTAGCGGCCCGCGTTCGGTAGCCGCCTCCGCGAGCAACCGGCTGTCCGGACTTCAGGGTCTACAGATCCGCTTTGCGCATACTCCCTGGGCGCCACCGATGCGCATCGCTATCGGCAGGGGCTCCTGCACGAGGACGCCCAGCGCGCGGCGCGGCTCAGCTGGCAGCGGAGGGTCTCCGCGAGCGCCACGGTCCAGGCGTTCGCCACGAGCTTTATGCGGCTCGCCCGGCCGGCTTGCGGCTCGAGCCTGACGGTCTTCGACCCCATCGCATCGAAGATCGGCTGTGCCCGGTCGAGGGGGTCGCCGGGTCCGGACGCGAGCACGACGAGCCGGCCCTGCTTGGCCGTCTCCCTGGTGCCGAGCACGGGACAGTCCACGAACGTGATCCCGTGGTCCTCCGCGAGCGCGGCCACGCGCTCCACGTCGGTGTCCATGCTGGTCTGGAGCCAGACGGCGCCGTCCGGGACCGACTCCGCCGCCTGCCCCATCACCGCCAGGACCGCGGCGCCGTCGGTGAGCATCGTGATCACGAACGCGGCCTCGCGTACGGCCTCGGCGGGCGTCTCGGCCAGCTCCGCGCCCTCGGCCGCCAGCACGCGCGCCTTGGTGAGGGTGCGGTTCCACACGCGTACCTGAAAGCCCGTCTTCAGCAGGCTACGCGCCATCGGCGCGCCCATGATTCCGGTGCCGAGAACCGCCACCCGCTCAGTCATCAGCCGGTCACGGTATCGGGGGTTTGAGGGCTCGACTAGTTCAGCGAGGCCGCGAGGCGGCGGCGGTGCTCCCGCGACAGCGGGTGATCGGCGCCGAGCTCGGTGAAGATCGCGACCATGACCCGGCGCAGCAGGTCCTTGCGCGCTCCGTCCTGCTCGGAGGACAGAGCGCTCTGGAGCTTCTCGAGCGCCACCTCGGGATCGCCGCGATCCCAGGCTGAGAAAGCCTCCTGAAGCTCGTCAGGGCTCGAGCCGTTCTCGGTGGCCGAGAGCTCCACGCGTGCGGCGAGCCCGTCGGCGACGAAGTCGTGGGGGAAGGGGCGGAGGGTCTCGAGCGCCTCGTCCGTGTCGCCGCGCTCGAGCAGAAGCCGCCCGAGCTTGATCGCAGCCGGCGCCTGGCGCGGATCGATCTCCAGCGCCTTGCGGAGCGACTCCTCGTCGTCGGCATCGGCCAGGCGGTCGGCTTCCGAGGGGACGATCTCGTTGAGGAAGGCCTCGATCCGGGCCGGCGGAATGGCGCCGATGAACTCGGCGACGACCTTGCCGTCCTTGAAGGCCTTGACGGCCGGGATGCTCGCGATCTGAAACTCCTGAGCGATATTGGGATTGCGGTCGGTGTCGAGCTTGGCCAGCTCGATCTCGCCGTTCCGGGCGCTCACGGCCTTCTCCAGCGCCGGGCCCAGCGTTCGGCATGGCCCGCACCACTCGGCCCAGAAGTCGACGACGACAGGGACCTGCTTGGAGCGCTCGACGACTCTCTGTTGGAAATCCTGCTCGCTGACGTCGCTGATCATCACCTTCAGCGTAGCCGCCGCCCTCAGTCGGCCGCGGCCGGTTCCGGCTCCGCCGAGGCTGCATGCGGGCTCTCCTCGGCGATCCCGAGGTGCCGTCGCAGGAAGTGGAGCTGGTCGGCGATCGCGCGGTCGCGCCACTCGAGGTAGATGTCGAAGTGCACGCACGGGTACTCCCGCACCTCCACGTGGCCCTTCGCCCTCCAGGCGGCCGCACGTACGGAGGCCGCCGGAATCACCACGTCGCTGTCGGCGATCTGGACCAGGATCGGGCAACGCAGCTTGTCCATCTGCGTGATCGCCCGGTTGGTCCACTCGGCGAACACGGCGCGGCCCGTGACCTCGTTGCGCCAGGTCGGGCCCGCGATCGCTCGCATGCCGGGATCGGAGTCATCCGTTGTCATTCCCGCAAGCTCGCCCGGCGGTCCCACCGTCGGCATCATCAGCGGCTCCTGGTTGCGAAGCATCCTGACGGAGTCCTGGATGCCGATCCACGTCAGCCTGAGCTGGTGGCCGAGGCCGGCGTAGCGGCCGATCTGCCTCAGGGTCGCTGCGCCGTCGAGGTCCGGCGTCTGCGAGATGACCGCTGCGA
>DATAPB010000112.1:0-2272 GCA_036265435.1 Solirubrobacterales bacterium
ATAGACTCCTGATCGGAGCGCTGATAAATTTCCTGATATTGCATTCTCGTCGCCGATGACGGCGCCCAGCTGACCATAAGACGCCCATGACCACTACCAGAGGCTTCACCGGGCGCCCGGGGGCCAAGGCAGACCGGAAACGGCTCCCGCCCGGCCAGTACCTGACCGAAGACTTCCCGGTCCTGAGCGCCGGCCCGACACCACATACGCCGCTCGAACGGTGGACACTGGCCCTGCAGGACGGCGGGAGGCTCGTAGGCAAGTGGACCTGGGATGAATTCCAGGCGCTGCCCCGGACCGAGGTCACGGTCGACATCCATTGCGTAACCAAGTGGAGCAAGCTCGGGACAGTCTGGGAGGGCGTCACGATCGACGACCTGCTTTCGGCAGCGGGCCTCGACGAGCCTCCGGCGCCGTACCTCATGGCGCATTGCGACGGCGGGTACACGACCAATCTGCCGCTCGAGGATCTGCTCGATGGCAAGGGACTGGTGGTGACCCGGTTCGACGGCGAGCCGCTTGCGCCAGAGCACGGCGGCCCGGCGCGCCTCCTGGTCCCGCACCTCTACTTCTGGAAATCGGCGAAATGGGTCCGCAGGCTGCGGTTCATGGAGGACGACGAGCCGGGCTTCTGGGAGTCCCTCGGCTACCACAATTATGGAAACCCATGGCGTGAGCAGCGCTATGACGGCGATTGAGGCGCCGCCGTCTGTCGGGCAGCGCGTCGCCTGGCGGCAGGTAGAGGTGGTCGAGAGAGTGGCCGAGACGCCTCGGGTAACCACGCTCTTTCTCGACGTCCCGGGCTGGCCCGGCCATCTCGCGGGGCAACATGTCGACGTCCGGCTTACTGCGGATGACGGCTACCAGGCCCAGCGCAGCTACTCGATCGGCTCTCCACCAGAGGCGCCGCGGGTCGAGCTCACGGTCGAACGGCTCGAGGATGGGGAGGTGTCGCCCTGGCTCACCGGCGAGGCCCGGTCGGGTGACCGGTTCGAGCTGCGCGGTCCGATCGGCGGCTACTTCGCCTGGTCCGTCGTCGCGGGCGGGCCGCTGCTGCTCGTCGGTGGCGGCTCGGGCGTCGTGCCGCTGATGGCCATGCTGCGCCACCGCGCGGCAAGCAGCGAGGCAGGCCGCGCCGTGCCGGCGCGCCTTCTTCTTTCCTCGCGCTCCCGCGCGGACATCATCTACCGCGAAGAGCTGGAGCGGCTCGGTTCGGCGCCCGGCGGGCCCGTGATCGTTCACACCCTTACACGCGAACGGCCGCCACCAGGGTGGCACGGTTACGCCCGTCGGATCGATGCGCCGATGCTGGCCGAGGTCGGCTTCCCGCCGGCGGCGGAGCCCAAGATATTCGTCTGCGGCTCGACGCTGATGGTGGAGGCGGTAGCGGAGGCGCTGGTTGGGCTTGGGCACGCGCCCGGGCAGGTCAAGACCGAGCGCTTCGGCGCGACAGCAGGAGTGTGAGATGAGTCGGAAGAGGGTGTGCTCGACGCTCGACGGCAACGCCGCGGGCGGTCTGTTGAGCGAGGTCTTCGCGTTCGAGGCGACAGCCGCACGGACGACCTGCGCCGGCTGCGCCAGAATATCGCCGATGGGAGAGCTGCGCCTCTACGCCATCGAGTTGGGCGCCATCCTGCGCTGTCCCTCGTGCGACGAGGTGGTGGTACGCGTCGCCCGGACGCCGCGGGGGCTCTGGCTCGATCTCAAAGGCGCAGCGAGCGTCCTGACGGTGTCCGCAGAAGCACGGTAGTCAATCCCGACATCGTCCGCGAGCGCTTCGTCGAGCGTAGGCCGTCTCGGTCAGCGGAGAACGGTTTCCTCAGACTCTCTGGCACGCGGCGGAGCACTACAAGCCCTCATTGCCGTATCGTCCTCGCGACGCGAAAGGGCAGACCGATTTACTTTTCGCGACTCCAATTCCTTAAGTTTCTGCATGCATTGGTCATAGTTCGGAGTGCCAGGAGTAAAGCCATAAGTGCTTTGACAAGCGACCACGTTCGGATCGGTACGTGTCGCTCACGGACGAACGCGGATGACCGTCTTCCCCGCGCGGCGCTCGGTCGCGTTGAAGGTGGCGACGGCATCGTCGAGGGCCGAGACGTTGCCGATGTTCGTCCGCAGTCGTCCGTCTCGCACCCGCTGGACGATCTCACTCAGTTGGGCACGATCGGACTCGACAACGAAGTCGACCGCCAGGCCGTCGGCGGGCCGCGCCTCGGTCGGCCCGACGATGGACACCAGTGTTCCTCCGGCTCGAATCAGGCCTGCGGAC
>DATAPB010000113.1:0-7182 GCA_036265435.1 Solirubrobacterales bacterium
GGCCGGAGTCTAGGCACGGCCGAGGCGCGTGCTTCAATAGGGCTACCGGAGAAAGGAGGTGGTCCTAACTTGAATTCCATGTTTGACGGGACGCCGGAGGTGCAGGGCCGCTAGGCCCGGGCGCTGAGGGAGCCCTCCCCGCCGGGGATTGGTCTCCCGCTTAGGGCCCAAGGGGCCGGTCGATGGCAACGCGGCCATCGGGCGGAATCCAACCCGGGCACCGGCGAGCAACGGAGGTGGGTGGTGTCCCGCCCCACCGTCAATCCCGAGCCCGTTCAGAACCGCGTAGCAAGCGAAGGGCCGCCCCAGGGCGGCCCTTCGCCGTTCAGAGCAGCCCGACGGCCAGGCTGACGACGACGGCGCCGGTCGTCCCGAAGATGGCGACCCGGGCAAGGAAGCGCTGGTAGGTCCCGTGGTAGTCGACGCTCTCGAAGAACAGGATTCCGACGACGTGGGCCATGTTGATCAGCAGCGCCCCGGTCGCGATCAGCGTGCGGGCGATCGTGACCCCGCTGTAGTGGCCATGCTCGCCACCGGCGCTGATCACGGCGATCATGATCAGGGCCGCGCTCCCAAGGGCCGCCACCGCGATGCCGAGCATGTCCATGCGGCTGAGCGGCGGCATGTTCTGGGAGGCGCGCCACTCGTGGTGATGCAATGTCGGATCGGCTTGCGCCATACGCGCCCTCCTCGATCTCTGGTGCCTTCAGCTTTTACCGGGAATACCTAAAGGCAACTCCATTTGGGGGCGTAAGCTCCCAGCGTTGAACGGATTCGTTTCACGCGGCTTCATGCGCCGCCGCCGAACCCCAGAGGAGCTGGCGGACAGGCTGCCGCCCGGCCAGTACCTGGAGACCGGCTGGCCGGTTCTGACCGCGGGCCCCACGCCGGACGTGCCGACCGACGAGTGGAGCTTCCGCATCGACGGAATGGTCGGTGAGGCGAAGGAGTGGACCTGGGAGGAGTTCCACAAGCTCCCCTTCGAGACGATCACCAAGGACATCCACTGCGTCACAAAGTGGTCGAAGCTCGACGCCACCTTCGGGGGGGTCTCGCTGGATGTGCTCCTCGATGAGGTCGAGCCGCTCGACGCCTACGCGACGTTCTACTCGTACGGCGGTTACACCACGAATCTGCCGATCGAGGAGATCAGCGACGGAAAGGCCTGGGTGGTGACCGAGTACGACGGCGGGGCGCTTCCCCGCGAGCACGGCGGCCCGGCGCGCATGCTGGTCCCCCACCTCTACTTCTGGAAGAGCGCCAAGTGGGTACACGGCATGACCGTGATGGATCACGACGAGCCGGGCTTCTGGGAGATGAACGGCTACAACGACCACGGCGATCCCTGGAAGGAGGAGCGCTATTGGGGCGACTGATGGAGTCGCCGCTGCCCCCAGTCGAGCAGCGCGTCCCGGGTCGCTGGCAGATCGGGACCGTCAGCAAGATCAAAGTCGAGACTCCGCGAGTCAAGTCCTTTCGGATCGAGCTGCCGATGTGGATGCCGCACCTGCCCGGGCAGCACTACGACGTCCGCCTGACCGACCCCGACGGCTACCACGCTGAGCGCTCCTACTCGATCGCCTCCTCGCCGCTCGACGAGGGCGGGATCGAGTTGACGATCGACAAGCTTGAGGATGGCGAAGTCTCCCCCTACTTTCACGACGTGGTCGTCGAGGGGGACCAGGTCGAGGTCCGCGGACCGTTCACCTCCTATTTCGTCTGGCGCGGAGAGAAGCCGGTGCTACTCGCCGGCGGCGGCTCCGGCGTGGTGCCGCTGATGTGCATGCTGCGTCACCGGCGGCGGACCATGCCCGAGTTGCCGATGCGACTCGTCTACTCCGTGCGCAACGCCGAGGACGTGATCTACGAGGACGAGCTGGGGGAGGAGACGCTGCTGACCTTCACCCGTGAGCCACCGGAGGCCTGGAGAGGGCACACCGGCCACATCGACGCGGCGTTGATCGCCGAGGCCGGCATCGACGACGGCATCGGCTTCGTCTGCGGCTCGAACGGATTCGTCGAGAGCGGCTCCCAGCTGTTGATGGAAGCGGGCTTCGACCCCCGGCAGATTCGTACCGAGCGCTTCGGCCCGACCGGCTGACCGCCGCCGCTAGTCTCGGTTCGTGACCACGGACGCCGCCGCATTCAAGATCGTCGACGCCCCGGACCGCCACCGGTTCGAGCTCCGCGACGGGGACCGGGTGGCGGGATTCACCGACTACCGCCGGCGCGGCAACCTGATCGCATTCATCCACACGGAGGTCGCGGACCAGTACGAGGGGAAGGGGGCGGCCAGCCGGCTGATCTCCGCGGCCCTGGACACGGCGCGTGATCAGGGTCTGTCCGTCCTTCCGTTCTGCCCCTTCGTGCGCGGGTACATCGCCAAGCACCCGGACCCGTATCTCGACCTGGTCCCCGCCGATCTCCGCGGCGAGTTCGAGCTGTCCGCCACGGCTGACACCTGAGAAAGGGAAACGGGGCGAAGCTTTCGCCGGTTAGCCGTGTTCACGTAGCTCCAAACGCCTAATCCCGTCCACGGAGGACGGGAGCGGGGGACCCAGTTTCCAGGGGCGAACCCACCTCGGTGGGCGCGCGGCTCCTTCCGCGCTAGCCCGACAGCTAACCCCGCAGGCCCGAGAAGGAGGTTGGTTTGCGAGTGCGTGCATCGGCAGGGATCAGATGGGGAACGGCGGGGCTCGTCGCCGCAGTCACGTTGTGGGGAGCGGCGAGCGCGAACGCGCAGACGGGCGGCTCGGCCGCGCCGGGTGCGCCGGCGGGCTCGGGATCAGCCCCGAGTTCAAGCCCAGGCGGCAAGCCCGGCAGGGCGACATTGACCCGCAAGAGCGGTATCGCGGTCGCGCCCGCGGGCGCCCCGCAGGCAGTCGTCAACGCAATCGCGGCGGGCAACGCCATCCGGAAACGGCCGTACGTCTGGGGCGGTGGCCACGGGAGCTTCGAGTCGGGGGGCTATGACTGCTCGGGAGCGGTGAGCTACGTCCTGCACGCGGCGGGGATGCTGTCGAGCCCGCTCGCATCGGGCCCGCTGATGTCCTGGGGCACTCCGGGCAAAGGCCGCTGGATCAGCGTGATGGCGAATCCGAGCCACGCGTACGCGGTGGTAGCCGGGCTTCGGTTCGACACCTCCTCCTATGGAAGCGGCGGCAGCGGCCCGCGCTGGCGGAGGACGAAGCGCAAGGCGCGCGGCTTCGCAGTCAGACACGCGGCGGGCTACTGATCGCCAAACGGCTCGAACGCCGCCGACTCGGGGTTTGCCTCGCTCGACTCTGAAAAGATGCTGCCGTGGGATTCGACCAGTACCACGAGCCCGCCGGGGAGCTTCCGGAGGAAGCCCGGACATTCGCGAGAATGAGCGCGAATCTGATCGAGGAGGCGGAGGCGATCGACTGGTACGAACAGCGCCTCGCCATCGAGCGCGACCCGACGGCCCGCGCGATCATGCTGGACGCCGAAGGTGAGGAGTTCAAGCACTTCTCCATGAACCTCGAATTCCTCTTCCGCCGCCTGCCGCTGTGGCGAGAGATCGCGCAGGGGATCCTCTTCCAGGACGGCGACATCGTCGAGCACGGCGAGGAGTCGGAGGAGGAAGCCACGGAGGGCCAAGCCGCCAAGGGCGCGCCGCTCGCCGGCAGCGAATCGCTCGGCATCGGCGGCCTTCGGGGGATGTGACTTGAGCCATCTGCTCCGAGAACATGCGCCGATCACGGAGGCGGGCTGGAAGCTCCTCGACGACGAGGCGCGGGAGCGACTCACCCCCGCCCTGGCGGCGCGAAAGCTCGTCGACTTCTCCGGGCCACACGGCTGGGAGTACTCCGCGACCAACCTCGGCCGCGCCGAGGAGGTCGCCGACCCGCCCGGGGAAGGGATCGCGGCGAGCCAGCGGAGGGTCCTAGGGCTGGTGGAGCTCCGGGCCCACTTCGCGGTCAGTCGCGCCCAGCTCGATGACGCCGAGCGCGGCGCGGCGGACGTCGACCTGGAGACGCTCGACTCCGCGGCACGTAGGATCGCGATGGCGGAGAACGCCGCGGTGTTCCACGGCCTCAAGGCGGCCGGGATCCAGGGCATCGCCGAAGCGTCGACCCACGACCAGATCAACCTCGGCGAGGATTGCGAGGTCTACCCGCGGCACGTGGCCAAGTCGGTCGATGCGCTGAGGGACACCGGGATCGACGGCCCCTACGGGCTGGCGCTCAGCCCTGAGGGCCACACCCATGTGCTCGAGACTGCTGAGCACGGCGGCTACCCCCTGATGCAGCACCTGCAGGAGATCCTCGGAGGACCGATCGTCTGGGCGCCCGGTGTCAACGGCGGCGTCGTTGTGAGCCTGCGGGGGGACGACTTCCTCTTCGAGTCCGGCGAGGACCTTTCGATCGGCTACGAGAATCACGACGCCGACTCGGTCCAGCTCTATCTCGAGGAGAGCTTCAGCTTCCGGGTCGCGACCCCGGAGGCCGCCGTCCCGCTGCCGGCCTGAGCGAGCTCAGCCGGCCAGTTCCGCCAGACGTCGCTCCAGAAACCTGCGCTCGGGGTCGGAGCGGACCAGCTCGAGCGCCCTGTCGTACTCGGCCCGTGCCTCCTCCTCCCGCTTCAGCCGGCGCAGGAGCTCCGCGCGAGTCGAGTGCAGGTAGAGGTAGTCGGCGAGATCGAGGCCATCGACCAGTCGCAGAGCGGCCTCGGCATCGCCCGCCGCGGCGATCGCCGCGGCTCGGTTGAGCTCGACAACGGGCGATTCGGTGAGGCGTCCGAGCTCCGCGTAGAGCGCCTCGATCTCGCGCCAGTCCGGCGGGTCGTCCGTGTGGAGGACCGCAATCGCGGCCTGAAGCACGTATGGGCCGCGACCCCCCAGGGCGAGCGCGCGGTCAACCGACGCCTTGGCCTCTACGAGCCGGTCCGCATTCCAGAGCGACCGGTCTTGCTCCGCGAGCAGGACGAGCTCCCCGTCTGCGAAGCGGGCGTCGCGTCGGGCGTCGTTCGCGAGCATCAGCGCTAGCAGGCCGTGGACCTCCGGCTCGTCCGGCATCAGCTCGGCGAGTGCGCGGCCGAGACGGATCGCCTCGTCCGAGAGATCACCCCGGCCGCCGTAACCCTCGTTGAAGATCAGGTAGACGACGCCGAGCACGGCGGCGAGCCGATCGGGCAGAAGGTGCGCCGGCGGCACGCGAAACGGAATGCCGGCCTCCTCGATCTTCCGCTTCGCACGGACCAGGCGCTTGGCCATCGTCTCGCGGGGGACGAGGAAGGCCCTCGCGATCTCCTCGGTGGTCAGACCGCCGAGCGTCCGCAGCGTGAGCGCGACCTGCGCCTCCAGCGCGAGCGCCGGATGGCAGCAGGTGAAGATCAGCTCGAGGCGCTCATCCGGGATCGCCGTGTCCACCACCTCGTCCTCGGTCGTCTCGGGAATCTCGAGCAGCTTCGTCTTCTCGGCAAGGGTCCGGTTCCGGCGGATTCGATCGATGGCTCGGTTGCGCCCCGTCGTCACCAGCCAGGCGCGCGGGTTGTCCGGGGTCCCCTCGCGCGGCCAGCGCTCGGCAGCGATCGCGAACGCCTCCTGGGCGGCCTCCTCGGCGAGGTCGAAATCGCCGAGGAAGCCGATCAGGTTGGCGAGAACGCGGCCCCACTCGTCGCGGAAGACGCGGTCGAGGATGGCCTAGCTCCCCGCGAGGGGCCGGATCTCGACCGCGCCGCCCATGCGGGCGGCCGGGATCTTGGAAGCGAGCTCGATGGCGGCGTCCAGGTCGTCGGCCTCGAAGAACAGCCAGCCGCCTAGCGCCTCCTTGACCGAGACGAACGGGCCGTCGGTCGTCAGCGTCTTCTCGTCCTGGACGCGGACAGTGGTCGCGGTCTCGGGCGGCTGCAGCCTCGCACTCGCGGGCGTCACTCCGGGGGTCTGGTTCAGCTCCTGGTAGCCGGCGAAGACGGCGTTCTGCTCCCCCTCGGAGAGCTTGCCCCATGCCTCAGCGTCGTCCGGGGTCGGCGCGTCCCCCTGGTGGATCAAGAGCATGTACTTCATCTGCGTTCCTCCTTGAGTGGATGTTCGCCCCTGGGACGAACGGAGGACGGAGAAATGGACACCGATCTCAATGAACCGGCGGTGGGCGGCCCTCAGCGGTCGCGGCGAGGACCGGATCCCAGGCGCAGACCCTGCACGCATGGTCGAAGGCCGAATGGGTGAACTCGAGGCCGAGGGCGTGCGGGTCCACCTCGGCATGGATGTCATCCCACTCGAGAATGAACTCCCCGAGGTCCGTATCCCAGTGCGCCGCGGCGGGCGACAGGTCGGCCTCTGGAAATTCCTCCGGTGCAGGGTGGGCGAAGGCGAAGAACGCCGCTCTGTCGTGCCTCGCGTCGCCGGGCCACCAGCCGACCTCGATCTGCTCGGCGTCTCCCCCGTTGCGCATGATGAAGTCGTCGCCCGGCGGGTCCGTCGGCTTGCCATTGAAGAAGGCGACCGCGAGGTCGAAGGTGCCCCACCAGGCGTTCACCGGGGTGACGCGTCCGCGGAAGGGCGCCCGGAACTCGGCCAGCACCAGGGCCGCCTGCGTGGCGGCGGCGAAGTAGGTCGTCACCTGATCCGGGACGTAGGTCGAGTGCTCGCGGTCCTCGTCGAGGGGCACGCTCCAGGAGACCTCCTGCGGCGTCGGGTTGATCTCGACCTCCCCCGCCAGGCGGTTGACGGCCTCGAGGAGCTCGCGGGTCACCTCGGCGACCGGCCGGTTCGGGGTCAGCGAGATGCGGATCTCATGTCCATCCGTGTGCTCCATGAACGCCTCGTGGGTGCGGAGGTCGAGCCCGGCGACGATCGCCCCGGAGCCGTCAGGAGCCGGGAGCACGCCGGTCTCCCAGCCGCGCGGGGTCAGACGCAGTGCGGCGTGCTGGAGCTGCGGCTCGGGCGGGGCCAGCTCGACCGCGAGCTTGCCCACGACCTGGGTGTGGGCGTGGAGCGTGTCGCACGTCTCGCTCCAGGCGTCGTAGGAGAGGGCGGGCCACTCGGCGGCCATGACGAGACGCTAGCGCGCGGCACCGCCCGGCCAGCCGGCGGCGAGGCGCTGGTGGACCAGCCGGATCGCCATCGACCCCTCCCCCACTGCGGACGCGACGCGCTTGATCGAACCCGAGTGCACGTCACCGATGGCGAAGATCCCCGGCCGGCTCGTCTCCAGGAAG
>DATAPB010000114.1:0-9980 GCA_036265435.1 Solirubrobacterales bacterium
AACTCGACGGCGACGTCGCCTGCTGAGACGGCGTCAGCCAATCGCTCGTGGTCGAGTTCGTTTTGATCGGCGTAGGCCGCGGAGAAACGGGCGATCGCCTTATCGAAGTTCGAGCCCTTGCCCAGGTAGGCGGCTATCGCCAGCCGATCGCCGGAGCGGGCGTGCGCGCGCGCCAGCGACCACCCGCACGCCCGCGTGTATGCGTGCAGGCCGGATTCGGTCATCCCCGACAGGTCGATCGACGCCTTCCAGTCCCAGAGCTGGCGTACATAGAAGTCGTGCTCGTTGCCGTCAAGGCCCTCGCTTCGCTGCCAGCCCAGGAAAACGTCGATCGCAGCATGTGAGATCCGCTGGCCCCGGACGACCCGCTCGCCGTGGTTCTCGAACTCGCTCGCGCCGAGGTAAGGCTCGAGCACCGACTCCCGTGCCTCCTTCGCCTGCAATACGAGCGGGTCCTTCCCGTCGCGGCCGACGAACAGGAATATCCAGGCGCGCGTGCCGACGCTCCCAACGCCGACGACCTTGCGGGCCATGTCAACGAACTGGTATGTCCCGAAGAGGTAGCGCCGATCCTCGTCGAGGCTGGCGGCATACTCGTCCAGCAGCTCTCGAACGTATTCGGCCTCGTCCCGAGCGTCGACCGGGTCAAAGAGCTCACGGAGCGGAACCAGCAGTGGGGGGACGCTGCGGAAGCGCAACTCGCCGTCGACCCGCTCGGTGAGTTTCTTGACCGCCCGTAGACTCGTCTTGCGCCGTGCCTTGGCGAACGGCTTCGCGAACACGATCCGCCCCTTCTTGCCCAGCTTTCCGCCGAAGCGATCGACCAGCTCACTGGCATTGAGGCGGTCGTACCAGACGTCGAGGTGGCTCTCGCCCGCAAAGCCGCGCATCCCCTCCCGATATTCCCGGACGCAAGCAGTCACGATCCGCTTCCGGCGATCCGCCGGGAGCCCGACATCGCGGCCGGCGATCTCGGCGCTCGCCGCCATCCGCTTGACATCCCACTCCCAGGGGCCGGGCAGCGTCTCGTCGAAGTCGTTCGGGCCGAAGACAAGTCTGCGGTCCTGAGCTGCAAATCCGCCGAAGTTCGAGATATGGGCATCGCCGCAGGCCTGCACGACGATCCCAGAGTCCGGCGTCGCGGCGAGGTCGGCCGCCATCACGGCCGCGGCGCCGCGGTAGAACGTGAACGGCGAGACGAGCATCCGCCCGTGTCGGATCGGGACGAGCTCCTGCAGACGCGAGGCCGCCTGGGCCCCGAGCACCGCGACAGGATCGGGCCGGTCCGCCGCCGGGGACCACTCGCCGTGAGCTGAGCGGGGAAGGTTGCGGCGGGCAGCTCGCCCACGCTCCGCGGACTCCCCGGATTGCAGCGTTGCGTGAGCCGTGACGGTCACGTGAACACTGGACGAAAACATCATGACCGCTGGTTGAGAGAACCGACCCGGCAAGAGCTTCAACTGTAAGGCGCCGGCTGGGTCGCATCGACCGAAAGCGACGTAAGAACTGCCCGTGGCGTGACGCAGTAGAAGAATGCAGCGGATGTCCGAGACAGACGACGGCAAACCGATCGTGATCATCGGCACCGGGCTCGCCGGCGGCAACGCGGCGGCGACGCTTCGCGACGAGGGGTTTCAGGGCCGGGTCATCCTGATCGGCCCGGAGCCGGGAGTGCCCTTCGGTCGTCCTCCGCTCTCCAAGACCTATCTCCGGTCCGAGGAGGCTCTCGAAGGCTGGTACGTGAGACCCACGGAATGGTGGGAGGAGAACGAAGTCGAAAGGCTGACCGCGTCGGTCGCCTCCGTCGATCCCGGGGCCCACAGGGTCGTCATGGAGTCGGGCCAGGAGGTCGAGTACCAGAAGGTTCTGATCGCCACCGGGGGACGGAATCGGCGGCTCGACATCCCCGGGGTCGAGCTGGCAGGAATCCACCAGCTCCGCACGGTTGCTGAGTGCGATGCGATCAAGGACGAGATCAAGCCCGACCGGCATGCGGTGGTCGTCGGGATGGGGTTCATCGGCTGCGAGGTTGTGGCGTCCCTGACGCAGCTCGGGGTGCGGGTGACCGCGCTCTTCCCGGACAGCGTTCCGCTGAAGCGCGTACTTGGTGAGGAGGTCGGCGGAGTGGTCGGCGCCTTCCACGGCGCGGAGGGAGCCGAGCTGATGCCCGGGAGCAAGATCACCGCCTTCGAGGGCGACAACAGGGTCAGGGCGGCCGTGACGGCGGGCGGCGATCGCATCGAATGCGACTTTGCGGTCGTCGGCGTCGGCATTGAGCCCGTGCTGCCCAGCTTCACGTCGCCCGTTGATCAGGAGAACGGCCTGCTCGTCGACGAGCGCCTCCGTGCCAGCGCCCCTGACCTCTTCGGGGCCGGCGATGTGGCGAACCACCTCCATCCGCTGTTCGGGCGGGTTCGGGTCGAGCACTACAACAACGGCGAGAAGATGGGACAGGCGGCGGCGAGGTCGATGCTCGGCTCGACCGACCCTTACGACTACGTCCACACCTTCTGGTCAGACCAGTACGAGCACAAGCTGGAGTACGCCGGTCATGCCATTGAATGGGACGACTTGGTGATCCGGGGCAGCCTGGAGGAGGGAAAGCTGGTCGGCTTCTACCTGCAGGAAGGACTGCTGCTGGCGGCGGTCGGCGTCGACCGGGGAGGCGACCCTGAGTTGGACACCGACTCGGAGATGGCGGCGGCCGCCCGCCTGGTCGGGATGAGAGCGCGACCCGACGCCGGCCGGCTTGCCGACGAGGGAGTCGATCTCTGGTCGCTCGTGGACTGACGCGAGGCCGCCGGCCTATTCGTTCGAGAAGAGGGGGATGTTCGCCCCGCTGGCCGCCACGAGGCGGCTGTCCATCAGGGCGACGATCAGCTCGGCGACGTCGCCCGGTGTCAGACCGGGACGCAGCGCGGGGTTTGCCTGACGCAGCATCTGGGTGTCAACGGCGCCCGGGCTGACGCAGATCGCGCTGATCCCGTGCTCCTTGCCCTCGACCGCGATCGCCTCCGTCAGGCCGATGACCCCGTATTTGGAGACGTTGTACGCAGTCAGCCCGGGGAACTTCTCGGTGGCGTAGACGCCAGAGAGTGAGCCGAAATTGACGATGCGCCCCTCGCCGGAGCGGCGCATCGCAGCGAAAGCGGCACGGCAGCAGAGAAACGAGCCGGTCAGGTTGACATCGAGGGACTCCGCCCAGGTCTCCGGCGTGATCTCGTCGAACGGCGCCGATCTGAGAACGCCAGCCGCGCAGACGAGAGCGGAGAGGCTGCCCAATTTCTCCGCGGATGCGAAGAGGCGCTCGACCTCCTCGGCATCGCTCACGTCAGTCGGCTTCGAGGTCGCCTCGCCGCCGTGGTCGCGAATGCGCTCGGCGACGGCATCGAGGGCCTCGCCGTCACGGGCGGCGAGCAGCACGTGAGCACCGGCGGCCGCGATTGCCTCGGCGGTGGCGGCTCCTATGCCGCGACTGGCGCCGGTAACCACCGCAAGCCGCCCCTCGAGCCAATGACGCGAGTCAGCCACGTGCTGCGGCCCGGGGCGCGGCGCCAATGACCCGCCGGTAGAGCTGCTCGTGAGCCCCGAGGCTGCGCTCCAGATCGAGGCTGCGTTCCGCATGGGCACGGCACTCCGAGCGCGACAGCCCCGTGGCCCTACCGACCGCGTCGGCCGCAGCCTCGATGTCTCCGGGAGCGATCAGGAAGCCAGTCGACCCGTCCACGACCACCTCGTCCAGGGCACCGCGCTTGAAGGCCACGACCGGAGTCCCGCAGGCCTGCGCCTCGGCGGCGAGCATGCCGAACGGCTCATCCCACATCGCGGGGCAGAGAACCACGGCGGCGCGAGCCATCGCCGCCCAGAGGGTCGAGCGGGGCACCGCTCCGTGGACCCTGACGTCTGGGTCCGCCCGCCGAGGGTCGATTCGATCCCGTGCGTACTCGGCGTCGTAGCTGTCGCCATAGAGGTCGATGCGGACTCTGGCCGCCCGGGCGATCTCGATGGCCTCGGCCGCTCCCTTCTCCGGGCTCAGCCTGCCGGCGAAGACTGCGCAGTCCCCGGCCGCGGGCGACCACTCGATCAGCCCGGTCGGCACGAGGGGCGGAAGGATCGCCGCGACCGGGACGATTCGCCGCCAGACGCTCGCCTGGGACTCGGACACCCCGGCGATGGTGGGCGGGTTGTCGGAATCAGTCGCCTGAGATAGCGCGCCCGCGACTGCCTCATCCGGGGGCAGGTGGACCGTGTGCACCACGGGGGCGGGCAGATCGGTGGCGAGGGTTATCGCCGGTGCGTCGAAGGCGTGGTTGTGGATGACGTCGTATCGGTCTTCGCGGAGCGCCGAGTAGACGGCGGCGAACGAGTCGGCGGCGGCGTCCGCCTCGGCAGCGGCGCCGGAGGCCCGGTAGAGCGTGGCGCTCAGCGCCTGCGGATCGACGCCGGTATCGATCACCTGAACGCCCGGCACCTCCGATCCCGAGGCGGCGTAGAGGTGTACCTCGTGGCCTCTGCCGAGCAATCCGCGTGTGAGGTCGGCGACGAAGGCCTGGGAGCCGCCGCGCTGGGGCTCGCGGATCGCCGCGACGAGCGGCGCGATGACGGCGATCCTCATCGGGGGATGGCCTTGACCGCGAGGTCGCGCGGCGGGTTGATTCCCAGGAGCTCGTACGGGACCCGGCTGCGGCCAAGGCGACGGACCTTCGCGACCGCGTCCGGATGGAAGATCGAGCAGAGCTCTACGGCTTCCGCAGGGCTCGCGAACTCGACGGACATCTCGCCCTCGAAGCTCACGTACCGGTAGCCACGGGAGGCCAGCCAGTCGAGATTGTTCGGCCAGACGACCGCGACGGTGCCGCCCGGCCGGCAGACCCGCTCCATCTCGGCCAGGCCGGCGTCTCCGCCGTGGCCCGCGGCGGGGGTGAGAGCCGAGCAGGTGACGACCAGATCGGCCCAGTCGTCCCCAGCGGGCAGCTCGTCGAAGAAGCCGTCGATGACTCTGACGCGATGCCCACCGTCCGCCCGGGAGAGCTTTCGACCCAGGATCTCGCGCAACGGCGCGGCCGGCTCGACGGCAAGTACTTCCTCCGCGCGGTCTATGAGCTCGATCGTCAGGCGACCCGTGCCCGCCCCGACCTCGACGATCCGCTCGACAGCCTGCGGCAGCGACGCGAGCACGCCAGGATGCAGCCGCTCCGCAGTCACGAGTCTGTCCAAGAGCTCGGGTTCCAGCCGGTAGAGCAGCTCCCAGGCCAGGGAGGTGTCGAGTTGAGGGTCACTTCCCTCCTCGGAGACGAACCGTCTCGCCTCGTCCGCGGTCAGCACTTGCAGGTCCGCTGCGGTGTAGCGCTTCGGCAGCTCGCGACCCCGCCGCAGCGGTGTCTCAGGCGTGATCTCCAACCTCGGCCCAGTTCTTATCCGTCTCCCACAGGCGTAGCGTCCGCAGCCGCCCCTCCGGCAGCTCGGAGCGGATCCGCTCCCAGAAGGCCAGAGCGAGATTCTCGGCGGTCGGAATGAGCCCGTCGAGCCAGAGCACATCGGTGTTCAGGTTGCGGTGGTCCACGTCCTGGATTACCCGCCGGTGGATGATCTCCGAGAGCTCCTTCAGGTCCATGACGTAGCCGGTGTCGTCCTGGACCTTCCCGGCGACGACGATCTCGAGGACGTAGTTGTGGCCGTGCAGGTTCGCGCACTTGCCGAACAGACGCTCGTTGTCTTCGTCGGATCTATCCGGGTCGCGTAGCTGGTGAGCCGCGTTGAACGTCTCTCGGCGACTGACCAGCACCGTCGTCGAGCCGCCCTTCGCCTCCCCGTCCGCGATGGCCGCATCCACGTCTGTCAGATCCTGGTAGGCCACAAGCCTTTCCTCCTCACACGCTCTGGACGATCGTACTTCCTCGTCCTGCGGGTGGTTAGTTGCCTACGAGGACGATGGAAAGCGCGACTGTGGGCTGGAAAGCCCTGCGTCAGCCTGTCCCAGGCTGATTGCCGAGGGTGGCCGTCAGGGTCAGGTGCTGCGAACCTCGCTGCACCGCGAGGGACAGGTTCTGGCCCGCCCCCGCTGCCCGGATGGCGGCGACGAGGCCGTTCGCGTCGTGGATCGCCTTGCCGTCGACGGCTGTCACCAGATCACCTGCTTGCAGGCCGGCAGCTGCCGCTGGTCCACTCGACGCGACGCTCCCGATGAGAGCTCCGTCCGCACCGGTCGTTTGGGCGATGCCTACTCCCAGGAAGGCGTGGGAGACTTGGGCGCCCCGCTCGAGCTGCGAAAGCTCAGCTTTCACGTCATCGATCGGTACAGCGAAGCCGACGCCGGAGAAAGTGTCCGACCCGGAGCCGCCCGTTGCGATCTGGTCCGTGATTCCGACGACCTGCCCCCGTGCGTTCAGCACCGGGCCGCCGGAGTTGCCAGGGTCGATGGCGGCGTCGGTCTGGATCGCATTCGCGATCGAGAAGCCGTTTGGCGCCTGGATCGTGCGGTTGAGGGCGGAGACCACCCCTGTGCTCAAGCTGCGGTCGAAATCGAGCGGATCACCGATGACGGCGAGCGGATCGCCAACCACGAGCGCCTGCGAACTGCCGAGCGGCAGCGGGTGCAGCGTCGCCCCCGATTGATCGATCTTCAAGACAGCGACATCGGTCGAACGATCGACGCCGAGCACGGTCGCCTTGTGGGTGCTTCCGTCATCGAGCCCAGCCGTGATCGAGGATGCACCGGCGACGACGTGCGCCGCGGTGAGGATGTCTCCACTCGAGTCGATCTCGAAGCCGGTGCCCACCGCGACCTGGGATTGGCCGGGCGGAGTCAACGGGAGCCCGCGCGAGCTCGAGTGGATGCCGCTAGCTGTGATGTCCACGACGCCCGGGGCAGCGACCGAGTAGATCGCAGGCGCGTTCAGCGACGCCTGGCCGGACCCATGCTCGGCGGGCAACAGCGTCTCGACGCTGCTGACCGTGGTCTGGTCTCCGGCAACCCCTGTGGCGTAGAGCAGACCGGCGACGATTCCGGCGCCGATCACTCCCGAGGCCAGGGCAACCGCTAGCGGCCGATCAAGCAGGCGACTGCGCAACGGGGGCCGCGCGCGCCTCGACCCGGACGGAGCGCCACCCAAGTGAACGGCTTCATCGAGCTGTTTCAAACTCCCACTCCCCCTCCCTGCGTTACGCGTTGATGGGTTCAAGGCCATAGCCCAACTCTCGCGCGCGGGCGGTCATCGGCCCATACCCCTCCGCCCGAGATCGCCCTCGTGATCACCCGAAAGGTCGGGGTGGGGAAAGCCCTACTTCAGGGCGGGGTTCCGCAGAAGGGGCAAGCCTTGCCAAAAGCGGACCGAGGATCTACCGGGCTAAGGACGACGCGACGGGGCGTGCCGAGGAGCCTTTTCCCGCCATCAGCCCCCGAAAAACTCGATGAGAAGCTGATTGACGCGTTCCGCCTCGTCGTGATGCACCCAATGCGACGCGTCGGGCAGGCGCTCGACGCGGTCGAGGTTGGGTACGTCGTCGTGGTCGGGCTCGGCCAGTTTGGGACCGAGGAAGCGATCACGCTGCCCCCAGATGACGAGTGTGGGCGCCGAGATCCGGCGAATTGCCGCTTTGGCCTTCTTCGGAGGCGTTCGCACCGAGGAGCGGTAGTAGTTGATCATCGCCGTCACCGCCCCGGGCTGCGACCACGCCTCGACGTAGCGATCCATCTCTGCCGGCGTGTAGGGGGGGCGGGCGTCGCGGAGGAAGTTCCGGAAGAACCGAAAGCGTCCGGCGCGCACATGTTGCTCGGGCAGCCCCGGTAGCGCGAAGTAGAAGAAGTACCAGCTCCTCCGGAGCTGGCCCGGGTGAGGCAGTTCCTTCTGGAGCGTCCGTGGATGTGCCGCGTCGAGAATGACCAGACGGTCCACCACCTCTGGATGGTTCATAGCCATCGTCCAGGCGATGGTCCCGCCCCAGTCGTGACCCACCAAATGCGCGGACTCGGCGCCGAGCTCACGGATCAGACCCTGGATGTCGTCCGCGAGCAGGTCGGCGCTGTAGGCGGCGACGCCAGCCGGCCGCGATGAGAGGTTGTAGCCACGCGTGTCGGGTGCGACGACTCGAAAGCCGGCCGCCGCGAGTGGCGCGATCTGCAGCCGCCAGCCGAACCAGAACTCCGGGAAGCCGTGCAACAGAACGACCAGCGGCCCATCGCCGGCCTCGACGTAGTGCAACCTGACGTCGCCGACCTCGGCGTATCCCTCTCGAAGCTCGATCCCGTCGTGGGGAACCAGGCTGGCGTACGTGTCGGCGACTGCCGATGAGCTCATAAGCATCTCCTCTCAAGACTGACGAATGTGGTCGTGCGTGAAGGCTCGTTCTCTCGCATCCGCGTCGCGCCCGTCAAATGCCCTGGTCTCCTCCCTGGTGGTACTTGTCAGTCGGGGCGACCGCACGTCAACCAGCGACGTTTCAGCCCAAGGGGCACCTTCAGCGCCCGGGAACGTCCAGCTTTCGGCTGAGCTTCCTCACGTTCCCCTGACCGTCCTCCACCGTCAGCTTCACCACGACCCGCTTCCCCGCAAGGCTGTGGGCGACCGGGAAAGCAAGGGTTCGCTTCCCCGGCGCAAAGCCCTTCGTGCGCCGCTCGGCCAGCGTCTTCTTGCCACGTCGCAGCACGCCGTTCACAGCGAGGTACTCGTGGGCCTTGACCCGCGCTTTCAGCAGAGCCTTGGACCCACTGAGGTCGAAATGGGTGGAGGCGAGCGACGCTGCAATGGCGGAGTCGACCTGCTCGCCGGCGCGGAGCTCGTAGAACCCCTGCGGCGGGTTGGCATTTACGACCCGGCCCGGCTCACAGGTGGCGCGGAATGGGGCGAACCGGGTCCCGGGATGGTGTGCAGTGAACTGATACACCCCACCAGACACGACGGGCCAGACGACGCCACCATCGATGGAGGACTCGGTCAGTGAGGCATCCGGAATCACCGACTCGTTGAAGTAGATCGGGTTGGGCAGGGCGGGACTCGCGCTGGCCGTCGCACCCGCGACGCCGTGAGCTCCGTAGGCGACGAAATCGTTGAAGCTGACGTCACGCACGTTCATGGTGCTGAAGGTGGAGACGACTGCGCAGTTGACCAGCTCGTTGTTGGCGTCGCGCGGAACCGAGAGGATCGCCGCAAGCGCGTTGTAGGCCGTGTCACTCGGCATCTGGAAGTTGACCCGCTCGAGGTCCTTACCCTGGCCGACGTACGTCTGGAGGTAGATCCGATGGTGGCCGACAGCGTCGGCATAGGGAGTGAACCTGGTGCCGTCGGAAACCAGGAGGTCGTAGCCGCCGTCCGGCCCAGTCTGGGTGCTCAGGTCCGGGAGCTCCGCGATCCTCACCGTGGCGCCCGCGATCGGAGTCTGATCGTCGAATGTGTAGACGGTCCCGTGCACATGGATCGGCGGAAGTGCCGCCTTCTTCTTCGCCAGGGCGCCCCCCGCAGCAGCCAGGCAGAACAGTACGAACAGCACGGCCGTCATGGCGGCCACGCTGCCGGCGCGGATGTGCGGGGCATGGGGCATCTCCCAACTCCTTCTCCTCCCCAAAGGGACGCAGACATCTCTAAGGCGTTTCAGTCTCTCTCTTGCCGTCCGCTGTGTCCACTTCGCGGTATCAGGCCCAGATGCAGATCTAGGCCGTCGCGGACTCAGCCAGCCAGTCGCTGAAGCGGATCCCGCCGAGGTGCTCGGCGTTCTCCGGCAGCTACCTCCGTCAGCTGGAGGGGGGCTCGCCCGGAGTGCCGGGCACGCGAGGGGGCTGGCTGCTGGAGGCGCGACGCCGCACCACCCAACCCGCGACGAGGAGAACGATCACAACGCCGATCAGCGCGCTCAGGATGCCGCCCCAGTCGAACACGTCTTCGTCGCCGATCCCAAGCCCAGCCGTGAAGATCAGCCAACCGAGGGCAGCGCCGACCAGGCCCAGCGCTATCGACACAAGCCAGGACTTCGGCCCTTTCATGCCC
>DATAPB010000115.1:0-16197 GCA_036265435.1 Solirubrobacterales bacterium
CAGCCAGTGCAGCGCCGGCCGCCCGGTCGGCGAGAGGTGCTCGTCCGTCAGCCGGTCGATGAACTGCCGCCCGTCCCCCGGATCCGCGATGCACATCGCCAGCAGCGCCCGCTCGCGCGTCTCGCGCGGCGTCAGCGTCGCGGCCACTGGGCGCGGCGCCCTCCCATTGACCCCCTGACCCGCCTCGCCACCCTGGGCCGCCGGCTCGTCCGGCGCCGACCGCACCCGCGCGAGCACCAGGCTCGGATCCGTATCCAGCCGATCCGCCACCTTCCGCACCAGCTCGTCGAATCCGAGCGCCGTCTCCCCCATCGCCTTCAGCACCGGCCCCACCTCGTCCAGCACCCGCTCCCTCCCCGTGAGGCTGGTCAGCTCACCCCGTCCGAGCGCGACATCGACCCGGAATGTGGGCAGGTCGATCCCACCGTCCACGATCTGCATGAACCGATCCACGGAACCGCCCTGCAGCATGTCCGCCGGGTCCTCTCCCTCCGGCATCGCCGCCACCCGCAACTCCAACCCCCTCCCCCCGGCCACCTTCTGCGCCCGGATCATCGCGTCGGCCCCCGCCCGATCCGCGTCCAGCGCGAGCACCACGAGGTCGGTCAGTCCCGCCAGCATCGAGACCTGCTCCGGCGTGATCGCGGTCCCCATGACCGCCACCGACTCCTCCACACCCGCCTGATGCAGCGCCAGCACGTCGGTATAGCCCTCGACGACGATCGCCCTCCTCGCCTTGGCGATCGGCCCCCGCGCCCGATCGATCCCGTAGAGCGTGTGGCTCTTCCGGTACAGCTCCCCCTCCGGTGAATTCAGGTACTTCGGCTGCGCGTCGGGGCTCAGCGCCCGCGCTCCGAATCCAAGGACCCGTCCCCGCTGGTCCCGAATCGGGAACGTGATCCGGTTGCGGAAGCGGTCGTACTGTCCACCCTGCCGCCCCTTCTGCGCCAGTCCCGCCGCCAGCAGCTCGTCCACCTTGAACCCCGCCCTCTGGCTTCCGGTCAGCACCTGGTCCCACGGGCTCGGCGCCATCCCGACGCTGAAACGGCGGAGCACCTCCTCCCCCAGCCCCCGCTCGGCCAGATACCTCCTCGCCCTCTCCGCCTTCGGCGACTCCCAGAGGTAGCGCTCGTAGAACTTCGCGGTCCGCTCCAGCAGCTCCCACAGCCTCGCCTTTCGCCGCCGCCGCTCCTCGGCCCTCGGATCCTCGTTCTCCCTCTCGAGCTCGACGTTCGTCCTCTCGGCGAGCGACTCCACCGCCGAAGCGAAGTCCAGCCCCTCCTTCTCCTCCACGAAGCGAAAGACGTCCCCACTCGCCTCACAGCCGAAGCAGTAGTAGAGCTTGTCCCGCGGGTTGACCTTGAACGACGGCGTCCGCTCGTCGTGGAACGGGCAATTGCCCCAGTAGTCCTGCCCCCGCTGCTGCAGGTCGGTGTGCGCCGAGACGATCTCGACGATGTCGACCGCCTCCTTCACGCGGTCGACGCTCTCGCGGGTGAACCTGGCCATCAATCCAGACTATTCGCGCCGGCGAGCCGGTCGTACGTGGCGAGGCAGAAACGGTCGGTCATTCCGGCCAGATAGTCCGTCACCCGCTGCACCCGCCCGGCCGCCGGATCGGTGGCCGGTACCTCATCCAGGTGATCGAGATAGTGCTCGAAGAGCGTCCGCAGCGCCAGCCTCGCTCGCTCCTGCTCGGCCCTAGCCTCCTGCCCGAGATACACCCGGTCGAACATGAACTTCCGCAGCCGAAGCATCGCGCCCCCCACCTCCTCGCTCTGCGCGATGTCCCCTTCGGCCCCAGACCGCTCCACCATGTCGCGCACCAGCAGATCGATCCGCGCCGCACCCGTATCCCCCAGCAACGCGATCTCCCCGGCCGGCAGATCCCCCCCCGAGATGATCCCGGCCCGCAGCGCGTCGTCGATGTCGTGGTTGATGTACGCCACGCGGTCGACGATCCGCACGACCCGCCCTTCGAGCGTCGCCGGCTTTCCCGGGCCCGTGTGATTCAGGATCCCGTCCCGCACCTGCTCCGTCAGGTTCAGCCCGCGGCCGTCCCGCGCCAGCACCTCGACGACCCGCAGCGAGTGCTCGTTGTGCCTGAACCTCATCCCGTGCTGCCGCAGCTCCTCGTCGAGCACCTCCTCACCGATGTGGCCGAAGGGCGGATGCCCCAGGTCGTGCCCGAGCCCGACCGCCTCCGTCAGGTCCTCGTTCAGCCCGAGCGCCCGTGCGACGGTCCGCGAGATGAAGCACGCCTCGAGCGTGTGGGTGAGCCGCGTCCGGTAGTGGTCCCCCTCCGGAGCCACGAACACCTGCGTCTTGTGTTTCAGCCGCCGGAACGCCTTCGAGTGCACGATCCGGTCCCGGTCCCGCTGGAACGGCGTCCTCACGGGGCTGTCCGGCTCGGACTCCCGCCGCCTGGCCGGATACGAGGGGGTCGCGCGGTCCCAGAGGTACTCCGACTCCCAGGAGCGGATCCGGTCCTCGAACGTCTGTTCATGCGAAGGCGCGCCGCCAGGCACAACCCGTTGTAGGTCGGTCATCTATCCGATGTTCGCACCCCGGACGGCGCGTCCGCCTCGAACGCGGCTCCTTGTATCCGAATAGGCTCCGATCCGTGGCTGAGACGGCACTGATCACCGGGGCGTCGGCGGGCATCGGCGAGGAATTCGCCCGCCAGCTCGCAGGCCGCGGCTACGACCTGATCCTGGTCGCACGACGCAGCGACCGCCTCGAGCAGCTCGCCGAGCAGCTGCCCACCCGAGCCCACGTGGTCGAGTGCGACCTCGCGAACGAGGCCTCCGCGCTGCCCGGCAAGGTCGAGGAGCTCGGCGTGGACGTCGACCTCCTCGTCAACAACGCCGGGTTCGGCCTCCGCGGCCGCTTCCTGGAGCTCGACGCCGGGCGACAGGCCGAGATGGTCCGCGTCAACTGCGAGGCCATCGTCACCCTCACGCACGCGTTCGCCCCCGGCATGGTCGAGCGCAGGCGCGGCGGCGTGATCACCGTCGCCTCCACCGCCGGCATGCAGCCTCTCCCCTACGAGGTCACCTACGCCGCCAGCAAGGCCTTTGCCATCTCCTTCATGGAGGCACTCTGGACGGAGCTACGCGGCACCGGCGTCAGGGTCACCGTCGTGAACCCAGGCCCCGTCAAGACCGAGTGGCAGGGCGTCGCCGGATACGACGAGGACACACCGATACCGCCCGGCATGATCAGCGCCGAGCAATGCGTCACCGACGCGCTGCAGGCGTACGACCGCGGCAAGCGATCCACGATCACCGGCCGCTTCATGCCCTGGTTCATGCGGGCGAGCCACGCGCCCAAGGGCGTCAAACTGCGGGTCGCCGAGCGCATGTACCGCCCGCGCAGCTGAGCTAGGCCGCGCGCCGCTTGGCGAGCAGCTCCTCGATCTCGGACCGCCACTCGGCTGAGAGCTGGTCCGCCGCGAGAACTTCCTCCAGGCGATCTCGCTCGCCCAGATAGGCGTCGACGAACAGCCCGATGGTGACGCCGTGATCGGGCCGGCCTGTCACCTCGATCGAGTCGCCCGGCCCGAGCTCCCCCTCCTCGATGATCCGGAGGTAGGTGCCCGGCCGCCTCGCCATCGCGAATCGCTTCACGAACCGCTGCGTGCCCATCCTGACGCCGAGCTTGAAACACGGAAATCGCGGCTCCGAGACCTCGAGCATCGCGCTCCCGACCCGCCACCGCTCGCCGACTGCCGCCTCGTTCAGATCCAGCCCGCGCGTCGTCAGGTTCTCCCCGAATGTGCCCGGCTCCAGCGGCCGGGACAGCTCCCTTCCCCACCAGACGTAGTCCTCGTGCGCATAGGAGTAGACCGCCTTGTCGAAGCCACCGTGAACCTCCGGATTGCCCTGCTCGTCCCCCTCCAGGTTCGTGCCGCGCACCGCGATCCGGCCCCGCACGGGCTCCTTGAAGATCCCGGTCATCACCTGCTTGCCGCGGTAGGGGACCGGCCGCAGCCGGCCGACATTGACGGAGAGCACGCTTGGCATCACTCGAGAGTATTCAGTCCGGTTCCGCCTCAGGACGCGGGCATAGCGGCCGCTAGGCGACCGCCCGAAGCCTCACGTGCGCGTGGTGCTCGAGCGTCTCGGTGATCGCCCTGTCGGTCTGCGCCGTCACCCCCCGACCCGCGTCCGGGGCATCCGAGAGCGGCCTGGCCAGCGCCTCGACCATGAACCGGTGCGCCTCCTCGCTGAACGGGAAGCCGCCCCCCTCGCAACTCGCGCAGACCACGCCGCCGGCCGCGCCCGAGAAGGCCGCGATGTGCTCGGCCTCCCCGCAGGTGGCGCAACTCGCCAGCTCGGGTGAGAACCCGGCGGCCAGGGCCAGCTTGAGCCGGAACGCGAGCGCCGTGCCCGGCGCGCTGGCGGCATCCGCGTCGGCATCGAGCAGCCCCAGGTAGTTGCAGAGCAGGTTGTAGGCAGCCTCGTTCGGCTCCCCGGAGTCGAGCAGCCGCAGCACCGCGTCGCAGGCTCGGCCCGCCGCCCCGAGCGCTGCCCCCGACGATCGCAACCGCGCGTGACCATCGACAGTCGAGGCGCCGGTCACCGTGAGCAGGTCGCCCCGGCCCTCATAGAGGACGAGGTCGAGCCGGAAGAACGGCTCGAGCCTGCCCCCGAACCTGGACTTCGGCCGCCGCGAGCCCTTCGCGATCGCTCCGATCCGCCCCCGTGTCGCCGAGTAGAGATGCACCACGCGATCGGCCTCGCCATAGCGAATGCTCCGCAGGACCACGGCCTCCGTCTTCACGCTTCCGGGCATGGCCCATTGACGTTGCCGGAGGACCCGGACGGATCCAGGGTCAGCCGGTCCAGCGCACCGCGTCGCGGATCGCCGCGGCGGTGACCGTGGCGGCGGCCGCGCCAATCTGGAAGGGTGTGAACGGGTCCGGCTCCTCGCGCCCCGAGGCGAGGCAGAAGACGACATCGCCGTCGACCGGCGTGAACACGGGGTCGACCGCCCGCCCCAGGCCGGCGGTGGCGGCCCGCGCGACCATCGAGCACCCGCGCTTGTCGAGAGTGGCGTCGGTGCAGACACAGACCGGGGTCGAGTTGCCCTCCGGAACTCGGAATTGCGGCGGCTCCTCCATCGCCGCGACCGCCTCGGCTCCACGCAGCACCTCCCCCTCCTCGCCCCGCGGCCCGGCGAGAACCGAACCGTCCTCGTCGATCACGTCCCCGGCGGCGTTCACCGCCGCGACCGCCGCCACGGTGTGGCCGGTCCCGGTGACCAGCGCCGCGTAGCCGAGCCCGCCCTGCCGGGCGCGATCGCGTCCGAGGATCTTGCCCACGGTCGCACCGGTCCCGGCGCCCACCGCGCCACGCTCGGGCACGCCCGGCGCGGCCGCCTCGCAGGCCGCGTAACCGGCGTCGGGACCCGGTCGCGAACGGGGGCCCGCCCCGGAGGGGAGATCGTAGATCACCGCGGCGGGCACGAGAGGCACCCGCCCGTAGGGAGTGAAGTACCCGCGCTCGTGCTCCTCCAGCCAGCGGACCACCCCGTCCGCCGCGGCCAGGCCGAACGCGCTCCCACCCGTGATCAGGATGGCGTTCGCCTCCTGGGCGTTGGCAAGCGGCCGCAGCACATCGGTCTCGCGGGTGCCCGGGCCGCCTCCGTGAACGCAGACCCCCGCTCGCGTCTCCGGAGGGGGCAGGACCACGGTGCACCCAGTGCCGCCCTCCTGATCCGACCAGTGGCCGACGGCGAATCCCTCGGGGAGCGGCGGCTCGCTCACCTGGCCCCGGCCCCGCGCGTGGCCCGTCGGGCCGTCCTTCGGCGACGCGGCCGGCGCCGCAGCCGCTCCTGGCAGTTCGGACAGAAATAGGTCGAGCGGCCGCCCACCACGATCCGCTGGATCACGGGCGGCGGAGACGGACGATGCTCCTCGTCGGGCCGCAGGCACGGCTCGCCCTCGCGGGTGTGGACGAGGAACTCCTCCTGCATCGAGCCCCGCTCGCCGCGCGCGTCCAGGTAGTCGTCGATGCTCGCGCCCCCGTGGTCCAGACCCGCCTGGAGCGCTGCGACGATCCCGTCCACCAGCCGCTCGGCGTGCTCGAGCTTCATCGAGCCCGCCGGCGAGAGCGGATGGAGCCTGGCGCGCCAGAGCGCCTCGTCCGCGTAGATGTTCCCGATCCCCGCGATCCGGGATTGGCTGAGCAGAAACGACTTCAGCGGCGCCGTGCGGTTTGCAGCCAGCTCGAGCAGCCGCTCGGGAGTGAGGTCGCCCGACAGCGGCTCGACCCCGAGCCGCGAAGCGAAGAAGTCATCGAGCTGGTCCCCGGCGTCCAGGACGACGGCCTGCCCGAACCGCCGCACGTCGGTGAAGAGCAGGACCCGGCCATCGTCGAGCTCGAAGCGCGCCCGGACATGGGTCGGCTCCGGCTTCGACTCGTACAGCGGCGAACCCCCGAGCGGCTCGCTCTTCATCAGATCGGCGGTCGCCCCCTCCGCGGGGTCTCGAAGCAGAAGGTTCCCCGTCATCCGCAGGTGCAGAGCGAGCGTCCGCCCGCCCTCGAGGCCGAGGAGCAGATACTTGCCCCGCCTGGCCACGGCCGTCACCTCACGTCCGGCGATGGCCCCCGCGACCGCGTCCGGCGGCTCCGGCCGCGTCAGGCGCTCGTCGAGCACCTCCGCGGAGGTGATCACCTTTCCGACCAGCTCCGGCTCGAGCTGGCGACGGACCGTCTCCACCTCGGGTAGCTCGGGCATCCCGCCCGATGCTAGTGAGACAGGTGCGCCCGCGGGTGGGCCTTGAAGTACGCCTCCTTGAGCTCCTCGCCCGATAGGTGCGTGTACAGCTGCGTCGTCGAGAGGTCGGCGTGGCCGAGCATCTCCTGGACCGAGCGCAGGTCGCAGCCGCCACTGAGGAGGTGGGTGGCGAAGGAGTGCCGCAGCGTGTGCGGGCTCATCCGATCGCCGAGACCCGCGGACTCGGCGTGGCGCAGCACGATCTTGTAGAGCCCCTGCCGGGTCAGCGGTCCACCTCGGAAATTGAGGAACAGCTTGCGCTCCTCCGGTGTGTTCACGAGCTTCGGCCGGCCCGAGCGCAGATATACCCGTACAGCCGCGATCGCCTTGGCGCCGACAGGCACCAGCCGCTCCTTCGATCCCTTGCCCATCGCCCGCACGATCCCGTGCTCAGTGTCGACGTCGGAGATCTCCAGCGAGATGGTCTCCGAGGCCCGGAGCCCCGACGCGTACATCAACTCCAGCAGGGCGCGATCACGCACTGCCGTCGGGTCGTCGCCGCGCGGCTGTGCCAACAGGCGCTGTACCTCCGCGTAGCTGAGGACCTCGGGCAGCTTTCGCCCGCGCCGGGGCGTCTCCAGCCGAGCAGCCGGGTCGTCATCGATCGTCTCCTCACGCCGGAGGTGTCGGTAGAAGGAGCGAAGGCAGGCGGCCTTGCGGTGAACGGTGGCGGTCGAGGCGGGCGGCCGGCCGTTGCCGTCGCCCTTCGCGAGATCGGCCAGAAAGTCCGAGAGATCGCCGGGCTCGGCGCTGGTGGCTTCCCGACCCCGCTCGGCGAGAAAGCGGCCGAACTGGAGCAGGTCCGTCCGGTACGCGGCCAGCGTGTTGCGCGACAGCCCCCGCTCGAACTCCAGGTGCCCGAGGAAATCCAGCACCAGCGCCTCGTAGCGCTCGGATGGTTTTGGGTCCGCCGGTTTGTCCGGCGGCGCAATCGTGGCCATGCCAAGTACTTCCCCGGCGACGCGCCGGTCCCTGCCTCTAGATCAGGTCCCTGAGCATCAGCAGGCCGATCAGGGACTCGGCGTCCTCACAGCGGCGGATGGCGGTATCGAGATCGTCGAGCGGGAACTCGACGATCTCGATCCGCTCGTCGGTCAACCGCCGCTCCGGCGTGTCATAGAGCTCCGTCGCGAGGAACAGCCATACCCGCTCGTTGGTGAAGCCGGGACTCGTGTAGAACGACTTGAGCTCGCGCCAGTCCCCGGCGGACTTGCCGATCTCCTCGCCGAGCTCCCGCTGCGCGCACTCCAGCGGGGTCTCCCCCTCCACGTCCATCTTCCCCGCCGGCAGCTCCAGCAGAGCCGGGTCCTCGACCGCCTCGCGGGGCTGCTCGACCAGATACACGGACCGGCCGTCGTGCGGAATCACGCAGACCGCCCCGGGATGGACAACCACCTCCCGAGTCGCCCGGCTCCCATCCGCGTACTGAAAGGTCTCCCTGCGCACCGAGAAGATCTCCCCGCGGTAGACGAGCTTGCTCCCCTCCTTCTTGAGGCGGTCGTCGTCCGAACGGCTCTGGTCGTTCACGCCGCCTCCTCGACCAATGCGGCGGCCCCGAGCCCGTCCCCGGCGGCGAGCGCGGCCGCGAAGAAGAGGGGATCGTCACGGAGCGACCGGCCCATGTGGGTCGCCGGCAGGCCGTTGGCCGCGTACTCGTCGAGCGCCACCTCCCGGATCCACACCTCGTGCCGGTCGCCGCAGGCCTCCCGCAGTTCCGCGAGAGTCTCGTCGTCGCCCGCGGGTGCGGGGACGCGAACGGAGCCGAGCAACATAGCGAGCACCGTCTCGGTGTGATGGCTCAGGCCGCGGTGCCGCTCCCGCGGATCGGCGCTCGACATTCGCGCGGCGAGCAGCGTCTCGAGCTCGAGGGCGAGGGAGGCATGCACATTGTCCAAGGCCGCCATCCCGCCGTGCCCCAGCGTGGTGGCCGAGCCGCCGATGCCCGGGCCGGGGCCGACGACGGCCGCGTCCCAGCCGAGCGGCCCGGTCCCCGCCCGAAGCGCGCCGATCACCGAGATCGCCTCGCTCCCGCCACCGTAGGCCGGCGCCGCGGTGACGTGATCGCAGAGCAGCCCGCGGCGCCGGAGCTGAGCGACGTCGGCCGACAGAGAGCCCGGCAGGGCACCGCCCGCGGTCTGGACGTAGCCGACGCGGAGCCCGCCAGCGACGCGCGCGGCAGCCCATGCCACGGGTGCGAGCTGGCCATGGAGCGAGATGACGAGGACCGGAATCGGGCGACCGGCTCCCCGATCCGCGAGAGCCTCGACCGGCTCCACCGGATGCTGCAGGGACGAATAGTTGAGCTTCATCGCGGCCGCCTCGGTCGCTCCCTCGGAATCGAGCCCCCGAGTGAGGTTGACGTGCACGACATCGAAACCGCCCGAGCCGAGACCCCGATCCAGGGCCTCGACGTTGACGATCACCTCGTCGCCGTCGCGCACCTCTCCGACCAGCGCGCGGTCGGCCCAGGCAGGCCTTTCCCGATCGCCGACTCGCACCACCAGCGGGTCGGCGCCGGTGACCACGCCCCTACGCAGCTTCAGCATCTCCGACCAGCCCGACCGCCGTCTGGCAAACGCGCAGCATCTCGACGATGGCGTCCTCGGTGACCCGCTCATCCGGGGTGTGGTTCGCCTCGGTCCCGTTCGCAAGCAGGACCGCGTCGTATCCGGATGCCACCAGCGCGTTCGCATCGCTGCCACCCCCCGTCGAGACCAGCTCCGGCTCGTAACCGGAAGAGCGCAGCGCCTCCGAGGCGATCCCCACCGCCTCGGACTTCGGATCCAGCCGGTAGCCCCGGAACATCTCAGTCACCTGGGCATCGACGTCGCAGCCGTTCTGGCTCGCCCCCCAGGTGCAGGCGTCGACCATCTCCCCGATGGTCGCGGACGCCCGCTCCCCGTCGACGCAGCGGGCCTCGCCCAGGATGCGGCAGTGGCCGGCCACGACATTGGACGCCGTGCCACCTTCGATCATCCCGACGTTCGCGGTGGTCTCCTCGTCGAGACGCCCCAGCTCCATCTCAGCGACCGCGACCGCCGCCGCGCTGATCGCGCTGTGGCCGTCCTCAGGGTTGATGCCCGCATGGGCCTCCCGGCCGGTGAACTCCGCGATTAGCTGCTTGTGGGTCGGCGCCGCCACGATCACCTCGCCGATCGGGCTCGCATGATCGAGCACGTAGCCGAACGGCGCCCGGAGCGACGCGATCTCGAGCTCCTTCGCCCCGCGGAGCCCGTCCTCCTCGGCCACGGTGAAGATCAGCTCGAGGCCAACCGGAGCGGGCGCCGTCACCTGGCGCGCCGCGAGCTCCATCAGCACTGTCACGGCCGCCTTGTTGTCGGCACCGAGGATCGTGTCCCCCGCGCTCCTGAAGGCCCGGTTCTCCCGGCTCACCTCGATCGGCCCGTCGTGCGGCACCGTGTCGAGGTGCGCGAAGAACGAGAGCCAGCGCTCACCCCGGCCCGGGACCCTCGCGATCAGGTTGCCGGCGCCGGCGTGCGCGGGCGTTGCCGAGGCATCCTCGGCGACGTCCACGCTCAGGTGCCGCAGCTCGTCGAGGACGGCGTCCGCCACCTCCCGCTCCTCGCCCGTGGGACTGGCGATCTCGCAGAGGCGGGCGAAGCGGTCGAGCATCCGCTGGTCCTCCGGCGAAGTCACGGCGAGCAGGCTACGCGTCCGCTCGCCTGAGCGGCGCCGCGCTGATAGAAGGGGGCCATCGCGCGGCGGCCCGCCCAGCACGAGCCCCACCTTGCCCACCCGACAAGTGCTCCGTCGAGCGCTTGGGAGGGGAGGGCCCTCGTCGTACTGGCTACGGTGTAGGCGATGGAGTCCGCGGCACTGAGGAGAGTCCCGCAGCTTTCGAACGCGGTGCAGCTCGGGCTCATCTTCGGCCTCATCCTGCTCGCCGCAGTCGCCTGGGCGGTGACTGGAGATCGGATGGACGGCATGGATGCCGGCCCCGGGACTGACCTCGGCGGGCTCGGCTTTTGGGTCACGGCGTGGGTGGTGATGATGGCCGCGATGATGTTCCCCTCCATCGCGCCGATGGTGGTCATGCACGCGCGGCTGGAGGAGGGAAAGCGCGAAAAGGGCGAGTCCACCAGTGGGACGACCGCGCTCTTCGTCAGCGGCTACCTGATCACCTGGGCTGCGGCGGGACTGGTCAGCTACGCGATCTTCGCGGTCGGACGCGCTCTGGACATCGGCTTCCTGGCCTGGGACCGCGGCGGCCCCTACGTGGCCGGAGCCGTGATCGTCGCCGCGGGTATCTACCAGCTCACCCCGATGAAGGACGCGTGCCTGCGGCGCTGCCGAAGCCCGCTGGGATTCCTGCTCACGGCCTGGAAACCCGGCCGCCTCGGGTCGCTCCAGATGGGAATCGAGCACGGCGGGTGGTGCGTCGGCTGCTGCTGGGGGCTGATGGCGGCGCTCTTCGCCGTCGGGGTGATGAGCATCGGCTGGATGGTCATGGTCGCCGCGCTGATCGCGATCGAGAAGCTGCTGCCCTGGAAGGCCATCGCCAACCGGGGCATCGCGGTTCTGCTCGTCGTCCTCGGAATCGGCGTCGCCTTCTTCGCCGCCGACGTTCCTGGCCTGACGCTCCCCGACTCTCCCGAGGCCCAGGCGGCTATGGAGAACATGGGCATGGACGGCGGCTCGATGAACGACGATTCCATGCCGATGCAGGACCAGGGCAAGTCGATGCAGGACCAGATGCCGAGCAAGGACGGCTCGATGCAGGGCAAGATGCCGACGCGCACGGAGCCGATGCCGCAGGGCGGCTCGATGGGGATGAAGTAGCCGGACCGATGCCGCAAAATCAGGCGAGCGAGGAGCACCGCGAGACCGTCCGCCGCGAGTTCTCCAAGCAGGCCTCCAACTTCGAGGCGTCGCGCTCGCTGTTCCGCGACGGCGGAATCCTCGGCTGGATCGCCGCACACATCGACGTTCCTGCCGGTGCCCGGATCCTCGACGTCGCCGGAGGGACGGGCCAGCTCGGCCGGCACCTCGCAGAGGACGGCGCAACCGCCGTGATCGTCGATCTCACGGATGCGATGCTCGCCGCCGGACTCGTCTCGGTCCAGGCGGAGGGACGCGACGACATCGTGTTCGTCCGCGGCGACGCCATCGACCTCCCCTTCCCTGAGGAACAGTTCGACGTCGTGGTCAGCCGATTCGCCCTGCACCACATGGACGACCCCGCCGCCGCGATCGCCGAAATGGCCCGCGTCTGCCGTCCCGGCGGGTCGGTGACGCTGATCGACATGGTGGCGGGCGGCCCCCGTCACGACGAGCTCGAGCGCCTTCGCGATCCGAGCCACACCCGCGCCCTCCCGGAGGAGGAGCTCCGTGCCCTGTTCACCGCGGCCGGACGCGAGACCGGCAGCGACGCGGAGTGGGAACAGCCGATGCCCGTCGAGCCCTGGCTCGATCAGGCGGAGACGGGCGACACCGCAAGAGCCGAGATCCGCGGCGCCCTCGAAGAGGAGGCAGGCGGCGGCACTCCGACCGGCCTTCGCGCGGCGCGCACCGATGACGGCCTCACCATCACGCAGCGCTGGCTACTGATCGGCGGCTAGGCCGAGCGCCGGACCGTGACGTCCTCGGCGGCCTCGGCGTCGGCCTCGGCTTCTGCGGCAGATTCGACCTCGGCCGGACGCTCGGCGGCGCGCTTGGCCGCTGCGCCGACGAAGTCGCGGAAGAGGGGCTCCGGGCGGGTGGGCCTGGAGTTGAACTCCGGGTGGAACTGCGACGCGACGAAGAACGGGTGGTCAGGCAGCTCGATGATCTCGACCAGCCGGTCGTCGGGAGAGGTCCCGCTCGCGACGAGGCCCTCGTCCTCGAGCCGGCGGCGGAGCATGTTGTTGACCTCATAGCGATGACGGTGCCGCTTGTAGATGACGGCTTCGCCGAAGATCTCCCGCGCCTGAGTGTCCTCGTGGAGCTTCACTGGATCGGCGCCCAGCCGCATGGTGCCGCCCAGGTCCGAGACTTCCTTCTGCTCCGGCAGCAGATCGACCACCGGATACGGCGTCTCGGGGTCGAACTCGGCGGAGTTGGCTCCGTCCATGCCGGCGACGTGGCGAGCGAACTCGACGACCGCGATCTGCATCCCGAGGCAGATCCCGAGGTAGGGAATGCCGTTCTCACGCGCGATCCGCGCGGCCTCGACCTTGCCCTCGATACCGCGCTCGCCGAAGCCGCCCGGGATCAGGATCCCGTCGACGTCGTCGAGCTGCGATTCCTCGATGTCCTCGGCGGAGACCAGCTCCGTCTCGACCTCCACCCCGTGCGCCCAACCACCGTGGGTGAGCGCCTCGATCACCGACTTGTAGGCGTCCTCGAGCTGGACGTACTTGCCGACCAGCGCGATCTTGACCTTGCGCTCGCGCGAGCCGTCGGCACGCTTGATCAGCTGCTCCCACTCGCCCAGGTCGGGTGCCGGGGCATCGATCCCGAAGTGGTCGAGGATCTGATCGTCCATGCCCTCCGCGCGCAGGACGAGGGGCACCTTGTAGACGTTGTCCACGTCCCGCGCCGAGATCACCGCTTCCTCCGGAAGGCTTGCGAAGAGGGCGATCTTGCGGCGGATTTCGCGGTCGAGCCCCTGCTCGGAGCGACAGAGCAGAGCGTGGGGCTGAATCCCGATCCGGCGCAGCTCGTTGACCGAGTGCTGCGTCGGCTTCGTCTTCATCTCGCCGGCGTGCCCGACATAGGGGACGAGCGTCAGGTGGACGAACATGCAGCGCTTCGGGCCGAGGTCGGTGTAGAGCTGACGAATCGCCTCTAGGAAGGGCAGCGACTCGATGTCGCCGACCGTCCCGCCGATCTCGGTGATCACGAAGTCGACGGCCTGCGACTCGGCGACGATCAGGACGCGGTTCTTGATCTCGTCGGTTATGTGCGGGATCACCTGAACGGTCGCGCCGAGGTAATCGCCGCGCCGCTCCCGCCTGATCACCGAGTTGTAGACGCCGCCCGCGGTGAAGTTCGAGGCCCGCGAGGTGTTCTCGTCGGTGAAGCGCTCGTAGTGACCGAGGTCGAGGTCCGTCTCGGCCCCGTCCTCGGTGACGAAGACCTCGCCGTGTTGAAACGGGCTCATCGTCCCCGGGTCGACGTTGATGTAGGGGTCGAGCTTCTGCAGCTGGACCCGGAAGCCGCGCGAGACGAGAAGTCGACCGAGTGAGGCGGAGGCGATGCCCTTGCCGAGAGACGAGACGACACCGCCTGTCACGAACAGAAATCGGGTGTCGGCGGGCTCCGGTTGGCTCAATTGACTCTGCCGAGCGAGTCTAGCCGCTGCAGTGGCGGAACCCGCTCGATTGCGGCGGAGATCGAACGGAATTCCCCATACAGCGAGATCACGATCAGGGCGGCCAGCGCGAGGGCCGTCCCGATCGGCGAGAGAACCGTGACGAGCAGCACCCCGATCATGCCGCCGATCAGACTCGAACCCGTGTCGCCGAGCATTGCGCGCTCACTCAGGGTGAGCCAGGCGCAGAGCGCAACGGCCGGGAGCAGCGGAGCGATCGGCTCGAGCGGGGCGAGGCTCAGCGACCCGAGGCAGATCACCGCCGCCACCAGCGCAAGCGCCTTCTCCGGCCGTCCCGGTCGGGTGTCGAGCAGGTTGCCGAGGTGGGCGGTGAGCGCCAGGACGAGCGCGTCCACGACGAGCTCCCCGCCCGTGGCACCGTCGCTGGCCGCCGCGTAGGCGGCGAGCGCCACGGTCCCCACGGCCTTGATGGCCCCTGTGGACAGCTCCCCCCGAGCCAGCGATCGCCCGTGCCCCCGCCAGCCCCGCGCCGACCCGCCCGCCAGGTCGTCGATCAGGCCGAGGTACCCGATGCCGCAGAGGAACACAAGCCAGCGATTCAGACCCGCGGTGAGCGCGAGGCCGGCCGTCGCGAGCAGGATCACGCCCAGCGGGAAGAGGACCCGGCGGCCGCGGTAGTTCGGTCTCCTCGGCACTACCTGGGCGGATAAAGATGGCTGACGCCCCTGGCGTCGACCAGCGTCTCGCCGATGCGGAGGCGGGTGAGGAACGTCGACGACATCCCACCGCGGCGGCGCTCGAGGAACTCGACCAGGTTGAACTGCGCGCCGACGCTGACGATCAGCGAGGCGCCCTTCTCGTAGGCGAGGAGCATGGCGACGTCCTGGCTCGTGCCCGCGGAGGGAACGACCGTGTGGGGCAGCGCGAGCCGCCGCAGGCGCTGCGAGCCGGGGGCCTCACCGTCGGGATAGGCATGGACGATCAGCTCGGCGCCGCTCCGTAGAGCGGCCTCGCCAGCCGAGTCCATGTCCCCAAGGACCACGTCGGGGCGCAGCCCCTCGCGGACGATCGCGTCAGCGCCGCCGTCGACCCCCACCAGGATCGGGTTGACGTCCTCGATGTACGCGCGCAGCGCCCTCAGGTCGCGCACGTGGTCGGTACCCCGGACGACGATGAGGACGTGCCGGTCGCGAAAGCGGGTCTGGGTCTCCGGGAGGTCGATCGCGCCGGAGAGCAGGCCCGCCTCCTCACGCAGGTGGGCCATCGTGTTCTCAGTGAAGTCGTGCAGCGCCCGGTCGATCCGGGCGCGCTGCGCGTCGAGGTCACGCTCGAGCTGCTCGGCCAGGAGCGGCCTCCCCTCGGCGATCGGCCTTCCCTCCGAGAAGATCCGGGCTCCTGCGATCTCGAGCCGATCGCCGTCGGAGAGCAGCTCGAAGAGCTCCGGGCCGGCATCGATCAGCGGGACCCCGGCGCGGACCAAGGCGAGCGGTCCCGTGTTCGGATACGAGCCGTCCGACGACGGTGAGGCATTCAGGGTCGCTCGCACACCGCAGGCGGTCAGCTCCTCGGCCGCGATCCGGTCGAGGTTGCGGTGGTCGATCACCGCGATGTCGGCTGGTCCGAGGCGTTTGACCAGCTCCTTCGTGCGGCGGCCGAGCCGCGCGGACCCGCGGATCGCTGTGGCGGTGGCGATCGCCATCCGCGAGAGCCTACGTCGTCAGGCAGAAGCGGCAGCCGCGAGATCGGTCGATCAGGCGGCCTCGAGCAGCTCGCGCGCGTGGCGGTCCGCCGCCTCGTCACCGTCGGACCCCCCGAGCATCCGGACGATCTCGGCGACCAGCTCGTCGCCATCGACCTGCTCGACGGACGCCGTCGCCTGCCCGCTGCCGACGCTCTTCTCGATCCGGAAGTGCCTCTCGGCCATCGACGCGACCTGGGGCAGATGGGTGATGCAGAGGACCTGACGCTCCCCACCGAGCGCACGCAGCCTCTCCCCCACCGCCTTCGCCGTCTTGCCTCCCACGCCGGCGTCGATCTCGTCGAAGACATAGGTCGCCGCCCCACCGGGCGCCCCCTGCCCCGCGAGGGCGAGCATCAACCGCGAGAGCTCGCCCCCGGAGGCGGCGTCCCGCAGCGGGGAG
>DATAPB010000116.1:0-16280 GCA_036265435.1 Solirubrobacterales bacterium
CCGTCCTGAATTCGATTACGAAGGATTGACCCCGGATAGCGGGTCAATCGCACGAAACCGGCTCTAGACGCCGGCGCCCTCGCCGCCGCGGCCCTCGCCGGCGGCGAAGCGGGCCGCGCCCTCGACGCCGACGCCGGTGACGGCGCCGCCGATCTTAGCCTCGCGAGCGAGGCCCTCCTCGAGGGGAAGGCCCAAGCCCTCGAGCGCCGAGCGGCGGTCGGCGAGCATCGTCTCCTGGGGGACGGAGGCGAGGCCCTCGGCCATCTCCAGCGACCGCTCCAGGTGCTTGCCGGGCGGCACGATCTCGGTGAGCAGCCCCATCCCGAGCGCCTCGTCCGCCTCGACGATCCGCCCGGTGAGGATCATGTCCAGCGCGCGGCCCATGCCGACGATCCGCGGCAGCCGCTGCGTTCCGCCGTCGATCAAGGGGACGCCCCAGCGGCGCTCTGGGAAGCCGAGCTTCGCGGTCTCGGTGGCGATGCGGAGGTCACACCAGAGGGCCAGCTCGAGGCCGCCGGCCAGCGCCCAGCCGGAGATCGCCGCGATCGTCGGCTTCGAGGGGGTCAGGCGGGTGAAGCCCAGCGGCCCGTCCGGCCGCGGCTTGAGCCACTCCTTCGCGACGCCTTCGTCGTTCATCGCGGCGGCCACCGACTTCAGGTCGGCGCCCGCGCAGAAGGCCTCGTCGCCGGCGCCGGTGACGATCATGATCCGGGCCTCGTCGTCGTCCTCGAAGCTGCGGTAGGCCCCGAGCAGCTGGTCGGCGGTGTTCGGGTCGACGGCGTTGCGCCGCTCCGGGCGGTCGATGGTGACCACCCCCGCCGCTCCCCGGCGCTCGTAGGTGACCTCGGGCATGCGGCAAGCCTATTGCCGGGCTGGTGGAGCGGCCTGGTGGTCGTTACCCCGGGGTCGCCTGCGGCCACTGCCGCAGGAAGGGGAGGGGATCGATCGGCTTCGTGTCCGAGCGCAGCGTCGCCTTGCCGATCCGGACCTCGAAGTGCAGGTGAGGGCCCTCGCAGGAGCCGGTGCAGCCGAGCTGCCCGATCTGCTGGCCGGAATGCACGTGGTCGCCGATCTGGACCGGCGGCGGCTTCAGCATGTGCATGTAGACGAAGCTGTGGTTGTCCGCCGGGTCGAAGATGGCGACGTAGTTGCCGCGGCCGCCGGAGTAGCGACTGCCGTCCTTGCCGCGATCCACCACGACGCCGTCATGAACCGCGATCTCGGGCGTCCCGACCTTGCCGAAGATGTCCTGCCCCTCGTGGATGTGGCCGTAGCGCGGAGCACCGAAGCGGGCGATCTTGTCGCCGAAGCCGTGCGGGCCGGTCAGCGGGAAAACGTACCCTGCCGCGAGACCTGGCGGCGTCCCGGAGTCGACCCCGAAGATCGCGGCGCTGCTCGCCAGCGACTGGCGTCCGGCGCCGGCATCGAGGCCGGGCAGGGGCAGCCCCAGCAGCGAGCCCAGACCGGCGCTCAGGCCGAGCACCACGGTGACAGCGAACCCCGCCTTGGCGGTCGGCCAGAAGAGACCGCGCCGCCTGACGGCGGCTCGGCGCCGGTTCTCCGCCGCGCGCTTCCGCTTCTTGACCGGACCCTTGACGGCTGGGTCGATTCGCACCCGAGCCGGCTCGGGCTTCGGCTGTGGCCGCCGCGCGCGGCCAGGCGATGCCTGGGCCCGCTTCTGCTTGGGTTCGATCCGTCGCCCGCGTTCCGTTGGCGCCCTCTGCGCGCGCTTCCGCCGTGACCAGACGTAGCGCTCGCGCTGCTCGCTCTCGGCCCGCTCGCGGCGCAGGCGTTCCAGGCGCGCGCGCTGCCGCTGTTCGAGCCGCTCCTCGATCGCGCGGTCGCGGTCGGCCCGCCGCCGCTCGACCGTCTCCCGCTGCGCCCTCTCGGCTCGGTCCCGCTCGGCCCACTCGCGCTCGAGCCGCTGGGCGACGGTCTCTCGGCGGCCGCGAAACGGGACCACCTCGCCGTCGCTGCCACCGAACCGCTGCGCCGGAACAGGCCGGCGGCGCGTTCGTTGATCGGCGACGCGATCGTCCCCAGCGAGCCCCATCCCGCAGGCGGCTAGCGGCTTCCGAGGCGCTCTAGGTCTTGGGTGCGCCTCTCTTTGCGGTTGTCGAGGCGAATCTGGATGAGCGCCAGGACCGTCACCAGGATCGCGAAGAAGGCGATCACGCCGAACATGAAGTAGGTGACGATCTTGTCGTCCGTGCGCCCGTAGACGCCGACGCCATCAGCCGCCATCGCGGCGGGAGCGAGTAGGAGCGGCACGACCACCGCAACCAGCCCGGCGAACAGCTTGCGAGAGAAACGGCCCAAACGCATGCCCCGGCAATCTAACGGACGCGGCAGCGCCCATCGCGGGCGATTAAGGGTCCCTTAGGTTTCCCCGGAACCATGCCCCTCCTCGGTCGCCCCGGGCCGAGGCTCCGGCATGGATCCGATCTCGTATTTCCAGGCAATCGTCCTCGGGCTGCTTCAGGGAGTCTCCGAGCTGTTCCCGATCTCCAGCCTCGGGCACAGCGTCGTGCTGCCGCGGGTCTTCGGCTGGAACATCCACCAGAACGACGACTACTTCCTGAGCTTCCTGGTCGCCACCCACTGCGCGACCGCCCTGGTCCTCTTTCTCTTCTTCCTGCAGGACTGGGTCCGGATCCTCAAAGGCCTCGGCCGCTCGCTGCGGGACCGCTACATCGATCCCGAGGACAGCTACGCGAAGCTCGGCTGGCTGCTCGTGATCGGCACGATCCCCGCCGGCCTCCTCGGCCTGCTGCTCGAGCACCCGCTCCGCACGCTCTTCGCCTCCACGGAGACCGCCGCGATCTTCCTCTTCGTCAACGGCCTGATGCTGTTCGGGGCGGAGGCGCTCCGCCGCCGCGCCCCCGCGCGCGACGAAGCTGGGATCCAGAACGACGAGGACATCGCACGCCGCCTCGGCTTCCGCGAGGCCCTCGGGATCGGCACAGCCCAGGCCCTCGCGCTGATCCCGGGCCTTTCCCGCTCGGGGGCGAGCATGGGCGGCGGCTTGCTCGCCGGCCTCTCCAACGAGGAGGCCGCGCGCTTCGCGTTCCTGCTCGCCACCCCGATCATCGGCGCGGCCGGTGTCCTGAAGCTGCCCGACCTGCTGGGCTCGCAGGGCGACCACGTCCGCGGCCAGGCGCTGGTCGGCGCGCTCTGTGCCGCGGTCACCGCGTGGTTCTCCGTCCGGTTCCTCCTGCGCTTTTTCGAGACCAACCGGCTGACTCCCTTCGCCGTCTACTGCTGTGTCGTCGGCGCCGTCCTCACGGTTGCCTTCGCGCTCACGTAAGGAGGTACGCATGCAGAAGCGACCACAGCTGATCGTGCCGGCCGTCGCGCTCGGGACCGTCTTCCTGGTGATCGCGATCATCTACTGGGTCGACAGCGCGAGCTCGCTGCCGTCGTTCTTCCCGGGCCACGAGAGCGGCTCGGCGCACCATCACGTCAAGCATGGGATCGCGGCGGCCATCGTCGCGCTCGGCTGCTTCGTCTTCGCCTGGTTCCAGACCGGGGACCGGCCGAAACCCCAGACGTAGTCGCCGGCTCGCGATCCGGCTTCGCCATCAGCTCGTGGCCGCAGGGCGGCCACTACCATGCCGCGCCGATGTCCGAACTGGAGGCCCTCCTGCTGGGGATCGTCCAGGGCCTCACGGAGTTCCTGCCGATCTCCTCCTCGGGGCACCTGATCCTCGTCCCCTGGCTTCAGGACTACACGTTCCTCGAGGACCACGAGAAGTTCAACAAGACCTTCGACGTCGCCCTGCACGCGGGGACGCTGGTCGCCGCGATCTCCTACTTCCGGCACGAGGTCGTCACCTACCTCGCTGCCTTCTTCCGGAGCGTGCGGGCCCGCGCCATCGAGACCGTCGACGAGCGGGTCGCCATGGCAATCGCCGTCGGGACCATCCCCGCCGTGATCGCCGGCGGCCTTGGGTCGAGCTTCATCGAGAACCACCTGGGGGAGCCGTGGATGATCGGCATTCAGCTGATCGTCTTCGGTGCGTTGCTCGGCTGGGCCGACCGCCTGCCCGAGCGACGAGACGTCGACGGTATGACGCTCCGGGACGGCCTCTACGTCGGCCTCGCGCAGGTCCTTGCACTCGCGCCCGGGACCTCACGGTCGGGGATCACGATCACCGCCGCGCGCTACCTCGGCTTCGACCGGGACTCCTCGGCCCGCGTCTCGTTTCTCCTTCTGATCCCGGCCGTCTTCGGCGCCACCGTGTACAGCGCCTACAAGGCGATCCACGACGGGCTACCGAACGATGTCGCGGGCCCGATCATCGTCGGCACGATCGCCTCCGCGGTCTCGGGCTACATCGCGATCGCCTGGCTGCTGCGACTGGTGCGTACCCACAGCTACCGGCCGTTCGTGATCTACCGGTACTTCGCCGGGGTCGGGGTCCTGCTCCTGATCGCGACGGGGGTCCGCTCCGCCACGTTCGGCTAGATGGTGAAGATGAGCGCGCCTAGTGCTCTTGGATCTGCAGCAGCTCGTCGCCCGGCTCATGCTCGACCTGGAGGGTCGAGTGCTCGACCCCGAAGCGGTCGGCGAGCAGGCGGGCGGCGCGCCAGCGGGCCTCGTGACAGTCGGCATCCTGCCTGACGATCATGTGGGCGGAGATCGCCGGCATTCCAGTCGTCACCTCCCAGACGTGCAGGTCGTGCACCTCCACCACGCCGTCCTCCTCGATCAGCGCCTCGCCGATCGCCTGCGGGTCGAGGCCCTTCGGCGCTGCCTCCATGAAGACCCTGCCGCTCTCTCGCAGCAGGCCGTAGGCGGCCCAGAGCATCAGGGCCGCAATCAGGAGCGAGGCGATTCCGTCCGCCCGGTCGAGCCCCCAGATCAGGATCAGGGCGCCGGCGATCGCCGTCGCGACGAAGGCGAAGAGGTCGGTGACGATGTGCAGGAACGCACCCTCGATGTTCAGGCTGCGGCGCTCCGCTCCGGCGAGGATCCGCGCCGCGACCAGGTTCACCACGATGCCGATCAGGGCCACGACCAGGACCAGACCGCCCGCCACCTCCGGCGGATCGATCAGGCGCCGGATGCCCTCGAAGACGATCAGCGCCCCGAGCAGCAGCAGCGTGATCCCGTTGATCTGGGCGGAGAGGATCTCGGCCCGCTGCAGGCCGTAGGTGAAGCTGCCGGCCGGCGGGCGGTGGGCAAGGCGGAGTGCGGCCAGCGCCAGACCGATCGCGACGGCGTCGGTGAGCATGTGACCCGCGTCGGAGATCAGGGCGAGGGAGGAGCCGAGGATCCCGGCGACCAGCTCGGCCACCATGAACCCGACGATCAGCGCGAAGGCGCCGGCGAGCCGTCTCGTGTCGGACTCGCCGGAGAGGCCGTGGGCGTGGCTGTGCGCCATGCGCCGATTATCGCCGCAGGCCCAGTCTTGCCAGGGCGATGGCGCCCCGGAGATCGCCCAAAAAAAAGCGCGCGACCCGGGGCAGGGAGGGGTCGCGCGCGCTGACGAGAGAGGAAATCTCGAAAGTGAGCGGGAGTCTCGCCAGCGAAAGCGCCCCCGGTGTGAACATCCCGATACGACTGGGCGCCCATTTGTCCGGCATTTGCCCGTGAAAATCCCGTGAACTCGCGCAGGTCCGGGATCCCCTGGCCGCCCCCCTCCCTATGATGCGCCGCGACGAGAACGAGGAAAGTCCCGGAGTGGGACCGGTTTTCAGGGGAGGGCCCAGAATGACCGAACAAGCGCAAGCGATCCGGCTGGCGGTGATCGACACCGACAGCGCCTTTCTCACTGTCCTCGGCAAGCGCCTCGACGGCGCGGGGTGGAAGCACAGGCTGCTCCCCGGCAGCGTTCCGGTCGACGACCTGGTCGCCATGAAGGTGAATGCCCTGCTGTTGGACATTTCGGCAATGGGCCCCCAGGGTTGGGAGTTCCTCGAGAAGGTCTGTGGGGCGATCCCGGGTCTCGGCGTCATCGTCTGCACCGACCAGTCGACCGTTCGCCAGCGGGTTCGCGGGCTCCGCCTCGGCGCGGATGACTGGATCGCCAAGCCCTGTCATCCCGAGGAGGTGATGGCGCGCATCGAGGCCGTTGTGCGGCGCCGGAGGCGGTCCGAGGTCCGACTCAACTCCTGGCCAATCCTGCACGCCGAGCTCGAGATCCGGTCGGACCAGTACCAGGCTTTCGTCGGCGGCCAGAGCCTCGGTTTCACCCGGCGTGAGTTCGAGCTGCTCGAGCTGCTCGCGGAGGTGCCGGGCCAGGTCGTCGAGCGGGATGAGATCTACCAGAAGGTCTGGGGCTACGCGATGGCCCACGGAGACCGCTCCGTGGACGTCTTCGTACGCAAGCTGCGCCAGAAGCTGCACAGCCACTCACCGAGTTGGCAGTACATCCACACGCACTTCGGGATCGGTTACCGCTTCGATCCCGAGCGTGTCGACGGGGTGGAGGAGCCGCTCGAGAGCGCCGCTCCTATCGAGCTGCCGGAGGAGCGGTTCGACGAAGTGACCGCCGAGCGGAGCTGACGATCGCCGGCACGGCAGTCCCCCGTTCACCTCGGCTTCACCGGATCTTCACTCGACCGTAACGAGTTGCGGCAAGGCGGCCGCGAAGCTCTACGCGCATGCAAGGCGTGAACGGCGGACCCGCCTCGATCACCGAGCTGATCGGCGTTGACCGATCACCGGTGTACGCGGGTCGACTCGAGATCCGGCCGGCCGAACACGCGGCGCTTGTCGACGGGCGCCCGCTCACCCTCACGGTGCGCGAGCTACAGGTGCTCTGCGAGCTCGCTCACAACGCGGAGCGGGTCATGACCCGCGACGAGCTCTATCGCGCGGTATGGGGCCGGGACTACCGGAAGAGCGACCGTTCGGTGGATGTCTATGTGGGCAGGCTGCGTGCAAAGCTCGACCGAGTCCTGCCGGGCCGCCGCTTCATCCATACGCACACCGGGCTCGGCTACCGGTTCTCGCCGCACGCCTGACGACCAGGTCAAATCGGCCGCCAGGACGCCGTTTACATCCTTTTTACAAGCGCGCCACACCTGCGTAACAAGATGGTGGCGTGCCGCTGTCAGGCTGCCGCGCCGAACAGTTAGGGGAGAACTCTCCGCCGCACCGAGTGGCGAATCCCCGTTCCTGAACCCGAAAAAGGAGCGATTGAATGTCAAGCAAGTGGTGGCTCGTTCTCGCCGCGTCCGGTGCGCTCGCTGTCGGCGTCGCCGCGTGCGGTGGCGGTGATGACAACGGTGGCGGAAGCAGCTCGGTATCTGGCCAGATCCGGGTCGACGGCTCAAGCACCGTAGGACCCCTCACCGAGGGCGTTGCCGAGGAGTTCAACGGCGAGAATCCCGACGTCAAGGTGACGGTCGGCACGTCCGGCACCGGCGGCGGCTTCGAGAAGTTCTGCGCCGGCGAGACTGACCTCTCCGACGCGTCACGACCAATCGAATCCGACGAGGCGAAGGCCTGCCAGGCCAAGGGGATCTCCTACCAGGAGCTTCAGGTGGCGAACGACGCGCTGACCGTCGCCATCAACCCGGACAACCCCGTCAAGTGCATGACGGTGGATCAGCTCAAGTCCGTCTGGGAGCCGAAGTCGACGATCAGCAATTGGAGTGACATTCAGGGCCTCCAACCCTCGTTCGACGAGGATCTCGCGCTCTACTCGCCGGGCAGCACCTCAGGGACATTCGACTTCTTCACCGACAAGATCAACGGTGAGGAGGGTGCCCAGAGGACAACCGACGTGAACGACATCGGCGAAGACGACAATGCCACTGTCACCGGCGTTTCCGGCGCCAAGGGCGGTATGGGCTACTTCGGGTTCTCGTTCTTCGAGGAGAATCAGGACAAGGTCAAGGCTCTTGAGATCGACGGGGGCAAGGGTTGCGTCGCGCCCTCGCCGCAGACGGCTCAGGACGGCTCGTACTACCTCTCCCGCCCGCTGTTCGTTTATGCATCGGCGGACGCGTTGAAGAACCCGGCGGTGGACTCGTTCCTCAGCTTCTACGAGGACAACGTCGTCGCCATCGCCGATCAGACCGGCTTCATCCCGATGACGAGCGAGCAGGCGGCAGCATCCAAGCAGAAGCTCCAGCAGATCTCGGGGAGCTAGGGCGACGAAGCACCAGTCAGATGGAAGCGCGTGACGTGACAGCGGCCACCAGGGCCATCGGGCGGCAAGACCCCACCCGTCCCCTGGTGGCCGCGCGTCCGCGCCGCGGCGAGAAGCTGATCGAGCTTGCGCTTGCCGCCTGCGCCGTGATCTCAGTGATCACTACGACGGCGATCGTGATCTCGCTGCTGACGCCGTCGATTGACTTCTTCAAGTCGATCTCGCCCTCCGACTTCTTCTCGTTTCAGACCTGGGCGCCAAACCAGGCCGACGCGACCTATGGCGTGTTCAACATCGTCCTGGGGACGCTGAACACGAGTCTCTGGGCACTCGTGTTCGCAATCCCGATCGGGCTCCTCTCTGCGATCTACCTGAGTGAATATGCGCGCCCGCGGGTGCGGCGGATAGTGAAGCCCGTGCTCGAGGTACTGGCCGGCATCCCCACGGTCGCTCTGGGGCTGTTCGCGCTGACCTTCGTCAGCCCGCAGGTCCAGGACATCTTTCCCAGTTTCATCAGGACCCCGCCCTTCGCCGCCGGTGTTGCGGGGCTTGCGATCGGGTTGCTGATCGTGCCGATCATCGCCTCGATCTCGGATGACGCGATGAAGGCCGTTCCCGGCGGTCTGCGGGAGGGTGCCTATGCGCTTGGGGCGACGAAGCTCAAGGTCTCGACGAAGGTCGTCTTCCCCGCGGCGATCTCCGGCATCGTCGCCTCGATCGTGCTCGCCCTCTCGCGAGCCGTGGGCGAGACGATGATCGTGCTGCTGGCCGCGGGTGGAACGCCCAACGGGACCTTGGACCCCGGCCAGTCGGTGCTGACGATGACCGCCTTCATCGGCGTCACCGCTACGGGCGACATCCCGACGGGCACCGTCAAGTACGACACGATCTTCGCGGTTGGAGCTTTGCTGTTCCTGTTGACGCTCGCGATGAACGCCGTGGCGATCCGGCTCGTTCGCCGCTTCCGGGAGGTCTACGAGTGAGCCCGCGTCTCCCCGGGTTTGGCTCGGAGCGCACCCGGTTGGCCGCTGCGGGCGCCCAGGCGACCGTCAAGGCGTCGCTCAGAGCCCAGCCCCGAGGGGACAAGGTGACGGGCAACCTGTTCTTTGCGGTCCTGCTCCTCGCGGTGGGAATCGCCCTCCTGGGACTCGCCGCGGTGATTCTCCAGTCCGCGATCAAGGGTTCTCCGTCGTTCGGAATTCACCTGATCACGAACGGGCCGTCGACGATCTTTCCGGAAAAGGCCGGATTCCGGCCGGCGATCATCGGGACCCTCTACCTGATCGGCGGTGTGATCCTCCTGGTCGTGCCGCTTGGCGTGGGCGCGGCCGTCTACCTGGAGGAATACGCCGACAGGACGCGCTGGTGGAACCGGCTGATCGAGCTCAACATCCAGAACCTGGCGGCGGTGCCGTCGATCATCTACGGGATCCTGGGGCTTGCCTTCATCGTTCGGGGGCCGCTCAGCCTCGGCTTCGTCATCGCGGCGGGCTCCCTCACCCTGGCGCTCCTTGTCCTGCCGACGGTGATCATCGCGGGCCGCGAGGCGATCAGGGCGGTACCACCTTCGATCCGTGAGGGATCGCTGGCGTTGGGCGCGACCCAGTGGCAGACGATTCGCCGTCAGGTCCTGCCCGCCTCGATTCCCGGGATCGCTACGGGTGTGATCTTGGCGCTGTCGCGCGCGATCGGCGAGGCGGCCCCACTGCTGCTCGTTGGTGCGGCCACGTTCGTCACCTTTGATCCCCAGGCCTTTTCCGGCGGGTACTCGGCGATGCCGGTCCAGATCTTCAACTACGCGCAGCGGCCGCAGGAGGAGTTCCACGTGGTCGCCGCCGCCGGGGTCATTTTGATGCTGATCGTGCTGCTCGCGATGAACTCGTTCGCGATCTGGCTCCGGAATAGATATGAGCAGCAGTGGTAACCGACGGACAACCAGCGATGAAAGCGACGGTCGATAGCCTTGGAACGAGTGGCTGATCAAGCGAGAAGGGAAGCGGAGGCGGCGACTTCCCGTGATGGAGCGCCCGAGATTGATGTCTCGGGCGTCGCGGAAGGTGGGGGTCATGGCCGTGGCACCCCGGGGGCGGGGATCGTATTCAAGCTCGAGGATCTGTCCGTGCGCTACGCCGGAAAGCCGGCGGTACAGCACGTCTCGATGGACATTCACGAGAACGAGATCACTGCACTGATCGGCCCCTCGGGCTGCGGCAAGAGCACCTTGATCCGCTGCCTCAACCGGATGAACGACCTAATCCCCACCGCGACCGTCGAGGGCCATTGCTACTACCACGACCAGGACCTCTACGCGTCTGAGGTCGATCCTGTCGAGGTCCGCAAGCGGATCGGCATGGTCTTCCAAAAACCCAATCCGTTCCCGAAGTCGATCTTCGACAACGTCGCATTCGGGCCGCGCGTGCTCGGACTTCCCGACGTCAGGGAGAGGGTCGAGCGGGCCCTACGCTCGGCGGCCCTCTGGGACGAGGTCAAGGACCGGCTGGATGAGAACGCCTACGGGATGTCAGGTGGGCAACAGCAGCGGCTCTGCATCGCGCGGTGCATCGCAGTCGATCCCGACGTGATCCTGATGGACGAGCCCTGCTCGGCTCTCGACCCTATCTCCACTGGGAGGATCGAGGACCTGATGCTGCAGCTCAAGGAAGAGTTCTCGATCGTGATCGTCACCCACAACATGCAGCAGGCGGCGCGCGTCTCCAACCGAACCGCTTTCCTGATTGTGGAGCTCGATGCCGATGAAGACAACCGCTGGGGCCAGTTGGTCGAGTACACCGATACCGACAAGATCTTCACCAACCCTTCTGACCCCCGGACCGAGGACTACGTGACCGGGAAGGTCGGCTGATGCCAGAGTCGACCCGCCTCCATTATCAGGCGGAGCTCGAGAGCCTCGAGGTGCGGGCGCTCGACGGGCTGGACATGGTCATCCAGAGCCTCGACCGGACTCTTGAGGCGGTCGAGCACCGGGACATCGAGCTCGCCGAGCTGGTGATCGCCGATGACGACCGCATCGACGGGCGCTACCTGGAGGTCCATCAGGAGATCCTCACGCTGCTCGCCACCCAGGCCCCAGTGGCGACCGACCTGCGCCTGATTTCGGCTCTGCTACACGTAATGCACAGCATCGAGCGGATGGGGGATCAGTGCGTGAATATCGCCAAGCTCATCCCCCTGACCGGTTACGACGCTCCGGTCCACGCGGAAATGGTGGAGCGGACCGTGCGGATGGGCAAGCAGGGCCGGTCGATGCTCTCTCAGGCGAAGAAGGCGTTCGAGGGGCGGGATGTCGAGCTTGCCCGCGACCTCGTCCGCCAGGACGACTTGATCGACGATCTCAACAAGGAGGTCTTCCAGCTGGCCGTCCAAGTCGGCGAGGACGTCGATACCCGCGAGTGGGCGATGACGATGATGCTGGTCGCCCGCGCACTGGAACGGATCGGCGACAACGCCGTGGACATCGGCGAGCAGGTCGCCTTCGTCGTCACCGGCCTCTTCAGGGAGTTCGAGGACGCCTCCCATCCAGGCCAGGCGCCGCTCCCCTCGAGCTGACGACTGGACCGCGGCTAGGACGCTGGCGCCGTCTCCTTGTGCGGAACCATCACCTCCGACGCCTCGTCCGGGGTGATGTCCGGATAGAGGACCCGCAGCACCCCGATCGCGACAACTCCTCCGACCAACTGGGCAATTACGAAGGCGGGCACCGAAGCCGGCGCGATCCCGGCGAAGGTGTCCGAGAAGACCCGTCCGACGCTGATCGCCGGGTTGGCGAAGCTCGTGGAGCTGGTGAAGAAGTAGGCGGCGCCGATGTACGCCCCGACCGCCGCTGGCGCCATCGATCCACGGCGGGTTCGCGCGAGGGAGAAGATCACCAGGAGGAGCCCCAGGGTCGCAACTACCTCGGCGAGCAAATGGGCCTCCGAGGCGCGGTGCTTTGTAGAGATGCTGATCGCCGCCAGCGCAAACATCCCGTTCGCGACGATGGCACCCGCGATGCACCCGAGCACCTGGGCGGGGATGTATGCGAGCGCCTCGCGCCAGCGCAGGCCGCCGAAGCTCGCGTCGACTAGGGAGACGACCGGGTTGAAATGTGCGCCCGAGATCGGCCCGAACATCAGGATGATCGTGAATAGCCCCGCCGCGGTTGCGACCGCGCTCTCGAGCAGCTGGAGCCCGGTCTCATCCGGTGAAAGCTGCTGTGCCGCGATCCCGGAGCCCATCACAACGGCCGCCAGGAACGCTGAGCCCAGGAACTCGGCCAGCAGGCGCCGCGGAAGAGGAGGGCTCATCCGGCGACGCCGACTCAGGCCGCGACCAGCAGCTTCTCGGCGTACTCGCTCGGCAGCCCAGCGGCGGCGACCTGGCCCGACGCATACTCGGCGTCGTACTCGAATCGCTCGATCCGGGCCTCGACGTGACCGTCACTTTCATCGAGGACGGAGAAGCCGCCCCGCACGTCGCCGTCCTTCGGCTTGCCGACGGATCCGCAGTTGACGAACAGGACCCCTCCGTACTCGTGGATCCAGGGCTTGTGGGTGTGGCCGAAGACCAGCACGTCGCAATCGGCTTCCGCGGCTATTCGCTCGAAGGTCTTGGCCGGTTTGTCCTCGAAGAGATACTCGTTGACCTTGCGCGGGGAGCCGTGAACGAGCCGTACTCGCTGCTCGCCGAGCTGGAAGCGGAGGTCGAAGGGCAGCTTTCGCATGAAGTCCTTTGATGCGCGGCTGGTGTGCTCGAGAGTCCAGTCCACGGAGAGCTGACCGAGCTCCCGCTCGTGCTGCGTCGGGTACGCGCACATGCAGTCCTCCTCATCGCGGCCGATCGCGTAGTCGTAGTTGCCGTAGATCGTGGGGATGGCGCGCTCCTGGATCAGGTCGCAGACCTCGTTCGGCCAGGGCCCGTAGCCGACCAGGTCACCGCCGCAGTAGACCTCGTCGATCCCGAGCCCCCCGATCCGAGAGAGGGCGGCCTCGAGGGCGGGCAGGTTCCCGTGGATGTCGGTGATCACCGCTAGCTGATCACTCACTGAGAAGGGTCATTCTCACGATCCTCGGTCCAGGGCATACGGCCAACGACATTCGCGGCGATCAGGGTCCGTCCGTCGGGATCCCAGAGCAGGACGGTGTCGGCTTGACTGAGGGCCAGCAGGGCGATGGTGGACGTCGGGCTCGGTGCCACGACGTGTCGCTCCCCATCTTCCGTTATGAGCAGCAGCTCGAACCGGCCATCGCCTCCGTCTGATCCGGCGGTCCAATTCGCACTGAGGGTCTCGACTCGGCGGGTGTGCTCGCTGGCACCGGGCACGAGCTAATTCTAAAGGTTGACAATCATCTATTCAATCGATATACGTATATAGATGGCTGTCGATTTGGAGCTCGCGCCGAAACACAAGCGTCCTGTCGGCGAACCGTGCTGCGAGCCGGTCGTCTACCCGGACATCGAGCGTGTCCAGGCCGAGCGAATGGCGAAAGTGGCTAAGGCCCTCGGCGACCCGATTCGCATGCAGTTGGTCGACGTGCTCCGTAAGCACGCCGGCAAGGTCTGCGTCTGCGAGCTGGTGCCGCTCTTCGATCTCTCCCAGCCGACCGTCTCACACCATCTGAAGGTGCTGCGCGAGGCCGGCATCGTCGGGTCCGAACGGCAGGGGCTGTGGGCCTACTACTACGTCAATCCCGAGGCAATGAAGGAGCTAAGCGAATGGCTGAGCTGACCGAGAAGGACGAGATTCGCAAGGCCGTGCGCGAGCGCTACGCGGCCGCCGCAACTTCGGTGGATGAAGGGCGCGTCGCCTGTTGTGGCCCGTCCACGGTCGCCGAGGCGACCGAGAGTCCCGTTGCCTCCTGCGGCTGCGGCACCGATATCCCGGACGCGTGTGGCGGCGAGACGTTCGGCGCCGGCCTCTACGAGATCGCCGACCAGGACTCGCTTCCCAATGCCGCCAAGCTCGCCTCCCTTGGCTGCGGCAACCCGACGGCGGTCGCCGAGCTCCACAAGGGTGACACGGTTCTCGACCTCGGCTCGGGGGGTGGGATCGACGTGCTCCTCTCCGCTCGGCGGGTCGGCCTCAGCGGTAGGGCCTACGGCGTCGACATGACCGACGAGATGCTCGAGCTCGCGCGAGCGAACCAGCGCGAGGCCGGCATCGAGAACGTCGAGTTTGTGAAGGGGACGATCGAGGATGTCCCGCTGCCAGACGACTCCGTCGACGTGATCATCTCCAACTGCGTGATCAACCTTTCCGGTGACAAGCCCGCCGTCTTCCGGGAAGCGGCCCGGGTGCTGCGGCCGGGAGGGAGGTTCGCTGTCTCGGACATCGTCGCCGACCCGGGAATGGATGAGGCGACCCGTCGGGACATGGCGCAGTGGACTGGCTGCATCGCAGGGGCTCTCACCCAGGATGAATTCCGTCGTGAGCTCGAGAGAGCGGGCTTCGAGGGCGTGGAGATCCGGGAGACGCACCGCGTCCACGATCAAGCTGGGAGCGCGATCATCCGGGCGAGAGTCCGGGCATGAGCTCAGCCGACACGCTCGCCCTCAAGGACCCCGAGCAGCTTTATCTGGACTGGGAGCGGGCCCACTGGGCGTCCCAGGATGTCGACCTCTCGCGCGACCCGGCCGACTGGGCCAACCTCGAGGAGGCACAGCGAAACCTCCTCTACTTCGCGCTCAGCTCGCTGATGGTGGCCGAGGAGAGGATTTCGACGCAGTTCTGCGGCCTGGTGCTGGCACAAGAAGACGAGGAGGAGGGCAGCTATCTCTCCACGCAGCTGGTCGACGAGGTCCGGCACATGCAGTTCTACGCCCGCTTTCAGAACGAGGTGATCGCCGACCCCGCCGTGATCGGCGCGCACGTCGCCCGCGCCCGGGAGGTGCTCGGCGATGCCTTCGAACAGGTCTTCGACCGGGCGCTGGTCCAAGCGCACGATCGGTTGAGGCTCGATCCCACCGACCGCGAGGCCAAGGTCCGCTTCGTGACGATCTACCACATGGTGATCGAGGGGACGCTCGGATTGACCGCCTCTCACTTCATCCTCGACTACCTCCGCGAACGCGACATTTTGCCCGGCTTCACCGAGGGCTACGGCCAGATCGCCTCGGATGAGCAGCGCCACATCGCCTACGGAACATGGTTCCTACGGGAGGCGCTCGCCGCCGACCCAGCAATGGCGGACATGATCCGAGACCAGATCCGCGAGCTGCTTCCCACCGTCGCGGAGTCAATCGCACCGCCGAGCGAGGGCGCCTGGGACGTGCTCGGCGTCGAGGACGGGGCGCTTGCCGAGTTCGCCCTCGGCGCGCTCAACCGCCGCCTGGCCCTGATCGGCGCGCCGCTCGACGCATAGCGTCGCAAGCAGCGCGTTAGTTGCCTGGCTTGATCCGACTGCCCTGGGAGAATCCAGTGTGATGCTCTGCGGGGCGATCGATATCGGCTCCAACACCACCCGGCTGCTGGTCGCGGAGCCAGAGGACGGTCGGCTCCGCAAGGTGATGGAGCAGCGCGCCTACACCCGGATCGGCAAAGACGCGTCGAAGAACGGGAAGATCACCGCCGAGAAGATCGCCGAGGTCGCGGATGTGGTGAGGACTCAGGTCCGGCTCGCACAGGAGATGGGGGCAGAGACGGTCAGGACCGTGGCGACCGCCGCGATCCGCGAGGCGAAGAACCGCGACAAGGTGGTCGAGGAGATCGAGGAGATCGCCGGCGTCGATGTGGACGTCCTCGACGAGGAGCAGGAGGGGCGCTACGCCTTCATCGGAGCGACCAAGTCGCTCGGCCATCCGGTAGATGGCACCGTAGCCGTCGTCGACGTGGGGGGCGGCTCCTCGGAGGTCATCTATGGCACCGTCCCCAACGGAGTCACCGAGGTGAAGTCGTTCAAGATCGGCTCGGGGTTGCTGACCGAGGACTATCTCGAGTCCGATCCACCTTCCGCGGCCGAGGTGCGCGGGCTCCGCGACTACATCGCCGACTTCTTCGAGGGCACCGAGCTCGAGCATCCGGACCAGGCGGTCGCAGTCGGTGGCAGCGCCACCTCCCTCCGGACCCTGGTGGGGGCGGTGCTCGAATACGAGACGCTCGAGCGCGCAGTGCGCGTCCTCACCAGCGACGAGATCTACGAGGTCGCCAAGCGCTTCGAGCTCGACTCCCGCCGGGTCAAG
>DATAPB010000117.1:0-10492 GCA_036265435.1 Solirubrobacterales bacterium
CTCCAGCAGCCTGGAGTGCAGGTAGAAGACATCGCCCGGGTAGGCCTCGCGACCCGGCGGACGCCGGAGCAGCAGCGACATCTGCCGGTAAGCGGCCGCGTGCTTGGAAAGGTCGTCGTAGATGCAGAGCGCGTGCTTGCCCTGGTAGAGGAAGTACTCGCCCATCGCGCAGCCCGCATACGGGGCCATGTACTTGATCGGCGCCGCCTCGTCGGCGGGCGCGGCCACGATGATCGTGTTCTCCATCGCACCGTTCTCCTCCAGGGTCTCCATCACCTGGACCACGGTCGACATCCGCTGGCCGATCGCCACGTAGATGCAGACCAGGTCGGAGTTTTTGTTGTTGATGATGGTGTCGATCGCGATCGCCGTCTTGCCCGTCTGGCGGTCGCCGATGATCAGCTCGCGCTGGCCACGGCCGATCGGGATCATCGAGTCGATCGCCTTGAGGCCCGTCTGCATCGGCTCCACAACCGGCTGGCGGTGGACGACGCCGGGGGCCTTGTGCTCGGCGGACCGGGTCTCCGTGGTGTTGATGTCGCCCTTGTCGTCGAGCGGCCGGCCGAGCGGGTCGACCAGGCGGCCGAGCAACTCGTCGCCTACCGGGATCTCCAGCAGCTTGCCGGTGCGCTTCACCGTGTCCCCCTCCGAGACCTTGTCCCAGTCGCCGAAGAGCACCGCGCCCACGTTGTCCTCCTCGAGGTTGAGCGCCAACCCGACTACGTCGTGCGGCAGGTCGAGCATCTCGAGGGACATGCAGTTGTCGACCCCGTGGATGCGGGCGATGCCGTCGCCAATCTCGAGGACGGTGCCGACCTCGGAGAGGTCGGCGGAGTCCACATCCAGGCCCTCGATCCGCTCGCGCAGGATGCTTGCGATCTCGTCCGGCTTGATCTCCATCTCTCTACGTCACTCCTTTGCCTACGCCGCTGAAGCGACGCTCTTTCGAAGTTTCTCGAGCCTGTTGCGGATGCTCGTGTCCAAGACCAGGTTCCCGACCTGCACGACCAGCCCGCCGAGGATGTCGGGGTCCACTTTGCTCTGCAGCTCGACCGTGTCGCCGGTCTGCTCCTCGATCTCCGAGCCGATCCGCTTGACGATCTCGGGATCCAACTCCACCGCGCTCGTCACGGTGACGCCGAGCCGCTTGTTCTCCTTGTCCCAGAGCGCGTCGTAGTTGCTGCGAATCCGGAAGATCGCCGGCATCCGGTGCTTTTCGAGCAACAGCTCCAGGAAGTTGAGTAGCTCCGGCTCGGCATCGGACACCGCCCTCTTCAGGCCCTCGATCTTCTCCGCCGAGGAGAAATAGGGGCTGAAGAGGAAGAGCTGCAGATCGCGGTTGTCCCTGAGCGCATCGACGAACTGCCCGAGCTGATCGCGGATCGCGTCGAGCTTCCCCCGGTCCTTGGCCGCCCCGAACAGGGCGGTTGCGTATACGCGGGCGATCTCCTCCACTAGCTGGCGGCCCCCTCCGTGACCTCGCCTGAGCCGTTCCCGCTCAGGCTGGAGAAATCCACCTCGGCGAGCGCCTCGTCGATCAGCCGCTTCTGGTCGTCCGGGTCGAGTGACTTCCGCGTCACCTTCTCGGTGGTCAGAACCGTCAGATCTGCGACCTCCTTGCGGATACGCTCGAGGGAGCGCCGCGTCTCCGCCTCGATGTCCCGGCGGGCGGCGGCCAGCAGCTCCTCTCGCTTCTCGCGTCCCTGCTCGGCGGCCTCGCTGGTGGTCGTCTCGGCCGTCTTGCGAGCGCGGGCGATGATGTCGTCCGCCTGCTCGCGCGCCTCCTTCAGGCGGCCCCGATACTCCTCCAGGATCTCGTTGGCCTCCGCGCGGGTCTTCTCCGCCTCGTCGATGGAGTCGCGGATCAGGTTGGCCCGCTTGTCGAGCGCCTCCTGGATCCGCGGGAAGGCGACCTTGCTGAGGACGTACATCGTCACCCCGAAGACGAGCAGCGTCCAGATCATCAGCCCCAGGTTGGGTGAGACCAGGAAGCTGCCGCCGGAGTCACCCTCAGCGGCGAGCGGAACGACGGTCGTTGTCAGCGTGACTGGGTCCACTGCCGGCCTAGAGGAAGAAAGCGATCAGACCGAAGATGAAGGTGTAGAAGGCGACCGCCTCGGTCAGTGCGAAGCCGAGCCAGCGGATCTGCTGGAGGTCGTCCTTCATCTCGGGCTGGCGGGCGACGGACTCGATCTCCTTACCGAAGATGAAGCCGATGCCGATGCCTGCCCCGATCGAGCCGAGACCGGCACCCACGCCCAGTGCGATCGCCTTGCCGGCGTCGGTGACTCCGGTGTCCGTGACGCCCTGGGATGCCTGGGCGAGCGGAACCAACACTTCAACCATGAATCAGCGCTCCTTTGATTAGTGAGTTTCGGCGACGGCGCCGCCGATGTAGATGGCAGAGAGGGTGGCGAAGATGAACGCCTGCAGCGTTGCGATCAGGCCGACCTCAAGAACGAAGAAGACGAATGCCAGGGGGAAGGTAAGGGCTCCGAGAGCCGAGAGGCCGAGCAAGACGGCCAGCCCACCTCCCATGAAGAGCAGCAGCAGATGGCCGGCGAGGATGTTCGCGAAGAGCCGCACCGAGAGCGAGACGAGCCGCATGAACTGGGAGAGCAGCTCGATGCTGAAGATCAGGGCCTTGCCGATCGGATTCATGCTCTCGAGCCCCGAGGGCAGGAAGCTCCGCAGGTAACCGATGAACCCCTTCTTTCTGATTCCCTCGATGTGGTAGCTGAACCAGACGACCAGGGTGAGGGCGAGGGCGAACGAGATGTTCGCCGTCGCGGCGTAGATCGCGAAGGTCGGAAGCGCCAGTCCGAACAAGTCGACGGTCTCGGCGCTGTTCGTCGGCAGCGGCAGGTAGCCGATCAGATTCGAGAAGGCGATGAAGAAGAAGAGGGTCGCCAGGAAGGGGAACCACTTGGTCGCGTATGAGGACGGGAGGTTCGTGCCCGTGATGTTGTTCTTGGTCACGTCGTAGGCGACCTCGACCGCGGCCTGGGTGCGGTTCGGCTTCAGCTGCATGTGGCGGGCGATGTAGACCATCACCCAGATCGTCAGCGCGCTCGCCAGCAGCAGGTAGAGGACCGCGCGGTTGATCGAGAGGTTGAGGGGCCCGAGGTGGATCGGAATCCAGTCGTGGAGCTTGAACTCGTCCTGCGGCTTGAACTCGTCGTTCTTGCCGTCGTTTCCGAAGATCAGCAGCAGCGCGATGGCGGGGATAAGCCACGCAGCGATGAAGACCACGATCTTGCCCAGGAACGAGAGGCCCTTGAGCCAATCGAAGAGACGGTTGGCCATCAGGTCGGCTCCTGCGGCTCGGTCAGGCGCAGCAGGACGCGCGAGCCGAGGTGGAGGGTGAAGAGGATCGCCGCGAGGACGGCCGCGGCGAGGCCCGCGTCCTTGCCGGCCGTCAGGCCGATGATCAGCACGCCGAGCGCGACTATCCAAGCCCGCGCCAGGCCGGTGGCACCGAGCCAGCCCATGGCCGCCTTGCGATCACGCCGTGCGACCGCTCCCTCGATGGCGCGATTCGAGAGGAGCTCGATCCCGTACATCACGATCCAGATGCCCGCGACGGCCAGGTAGCCGGCCATGGGGAAATCAGCCGCGATGAACACCGGGAGAGCCAGAACAAGGAGGACCAGGTCCAGGTAGCGCAGCAGGTTCGCCATCCGGGATGGCCCGGTCGCCCCGTTTGGTCCGTCTAAGGCCAGAGTCGACAACTGCTGACCCCAAATGTGATTTCGATGTCGAACGAGCGCATTGAGATGCTTGCCCCCCATCGTGAACGTCGGCCAACAAACCGGCCGCCGCATAGGTCACCCCCCGAACCGGCCGGAAGGGACGGCGAATGCTAGCGATTGGACCTCGACGGCGGAGTGCCTGTAAGACGGAGCGGCCGCCGGCTTGGGTCGGCGGCCGCTCCTGGAGTGGACGCGCCCGAGAGGGCTTGGGCGCGAACCTCGGTTCCGTTCCCCTGCCCCCGAGGGCGGCAGGGTCGTCGGGCCGAGTCTTGGTCAGAACGCGATCAGACCGAAGGCCCTGCCATCGACCAGCGGGGGCGCTGTGTCGGCCTGGCCGGCGACGTGTCCATCGCTGTTGGTCCAGGTCCGCACGGTCAGCTCGCCACCCTCGATCTTCGATGCCGCGGTGACGGCATTCCCGACCGCCCCGGCTCCGGCACTCGTCGTAATGGCCACGCCGGTGTCGATGCCGGCGAGACTGACCGTGTAGACGCCGGTCGCCTCGCGGTGGATGTGAATGGCGTCCTCGGCCTTGCTGGCACAGTCGAACCCGGGTACCACCGCGTCCGGCTGATCCGGAGTCAGGGCCGACGTGTCGACGACCATCGAGGCCTTCAGCCAGCCCGTCTGGCACTCGCCGGGGGCGGCTCCGCCGAGCCTGGCCGCGTTCATCGCGTTCAGCGCGTTCGTCGCGCTGGCCGCGTTCGGCGCGACAGCGTCCGGCGCCAACTTCGGCGTCGTGACGGCGCCGTCGGCGAGCTTGTCGCTCGTCACCGCGCCGCTGCGGATGTTCTTCGCCTTGACGCTGTTGGGCTTCAGCTTGCCCGCCGCGTAGCCGAGGCCGCCCATCGCCGCGAACAGCGCGACGAATGCGACCACCAGGGCGGGGGTGGGCAGGAAACGCCGTCGGCGACGTCCGTTGGGGTGCTTGGTTTCCATCTCGAGCTCCTTTGGGTTGGATTTCCAAGCCCAAGGACGGGTCCCACTCGTACTTATTCCGCGGGCCCGGAACGGATTTGCGTCACGGAATAAATCCGCGGCCCGCGCGTCTTGGCAGATGGAGCACGTATGGATCGCGATCGATCACAGAGGGAGCCCGACGAGCGGACCAGGCGAGACCTGACTCGCCTCGCGGACGGCTCGCTGGAGGGGTACCCACGCGTCCAGCTGGAGGCCCGCCTCGCCGCCTCGCCCACCCTGCGCGCGGCCCTCGAGCGCCAGCGGGCCGGTGCAGCCGCGATTCGCGGCCTCGAACTGGAGGCGCCCGCTTCTCTGAGAGCACGGATTGCGTCGGCAACCGCGAGCGCCGCCCCCAAGGCCGTCAGCCCTCCCCCGCGAAGGCTGCGCCGCCTCGCGATCGGCGGCGGCTTGGCGGGCGCGCTCGCCGCGGCGGCGCTCGCCGCCGTGCTCATCCTGCCGACCGGAGCCGGAAGCCCGAGCGTGCGGGACGCGGCCCGTCTCGCGGAGCGGCCGTCCACGGCGGAGGTGAGCGTGGACTCGTCGAATCCGAAGCTCCTCGCCGCCGATGTCGAAGGCGTTCCCTTCCCGAACTGGTCCAACGAGTTCGGCTGGCGAGGGGTGGGTGTCCGCTCGGATCCGATCGGCGACCGTCAGGCCGAGACGGTCATCTACGAGCACGACGGCAAGCGCCTCGCGTACACGATCGTCTCCGGGAAGGGAATCGCCGCGCCCAGCGATGCGACCACGACGAAGCGAAACGGCGTCAACCTCCATGTCTTCGGAGAAAGCGGCCGGCGCGCGGTCACCTGGTGGCGCGACGGAAGAACCTGCGTGATCAGCGGATCGGGCGTGGGCGATCGCGAGTTGGTCAAGCTCGCGTCCTGGAAGGGCGACGGGGCGGTGCCGTTCTGACCGCGATCGCCGTCAAAAGGGAGGAGCGCCGGCTGGATCCCGAGACCGCCGGAGATCACATCGACAGGCTGTTTCGAGTGGCGTGGGCGATGTGCGGCTCCCGCGACCTGGCTGAGGACCTCGTCCAGGAGACCTACGTCAAGGTCCTCTCCCGGCCCCGGTTCCTGCGACGAGAAGACGACCTCGGATACCTGGTCAAGGCGTTGAGGAACACCTGGTACAGCCACCTCCGTGACGAGCGGGTCCGGCGAGAGTCGACGGACTCCGGCGATCGCGCGCCCGACACGATCGCCGCACGGACCTCCGAGGGCGATCCCGAGTCCTCGCTCGAGGCCGCCGAGGTGCTCGACGCACTCGCCGAGCTCCCGAGGCCGTATCGGGAGGCCGTGGCCGCCGTCGACCTTGCCGGCCTCAGCTATGCCGAGGCGGCGCGAGCGCTGGGGGTCCGCCAGGGCACGATCATGAGTCGCGTCTACCGCGGGCGCGAGCAGGTTGCTCGCGCTGTGGGGGCGGGCTGAGCTCCTCCCCACCGTCCTGCGGCAGAGCATCCATCTCACCGGTGTCCGGATCGACCGCCGTGAACTCGCCCGTCTCGGGATCGACGACCGAGAAGGTCCCGGTGTCGAGCTCCCGCAGAACCCCCTGCTCGACCTCCGGTTCGAGGGGCGCCTGGGGAATCTGGGCCAGCCCCAGCCGGCGGCGCCACTGCCGGTTCCGCACCTTGGCCAGCTTGAGGATCTCGAGCGCGGTCAGCAGGCGGAAGCTGGCGATCGCCGCCGCCACCAGGCAGGCCGCCATCACGGCCGTCCAGAGCGGGTCGAAGTTGCCGTGGTTGTCCGTGTAGGGGACGAAGCGCAGCGCCAGGGCGAGCCCGGCGAGCACGAGCGTCCACCCGTAGAGGTAGGCGATCGTGCGCCGCTGGCTGAACCCGATCCGGGCCATCCGGTGGTGGAAGTGCTCCATGTCGGCCCGGTAGATCGGCCTGCCGTACTTGACCCGCTTGGCGACGACGAAGCCGGTGTCGAGGATCGGCACGGCCAGGATCGCAAGGGGGAAGAAGAGCGCGACGACCGCGTTTGTCTTCAGCGCTCCCTGCACGGTGATGACGGCCATCAGGTAGCCGAGCAGGTTGGAGCCGGTATCCCCCATGAAGCTCGAGGCCGGCGGGAAGCCGTGCCGGAGAAAGCCCAACGAGGCGCCGGCCGTCACGGCGGCCAGAACGCCAGCCGAGTTGCGATCCAGCGAGAGCGCGATCACGGCGAGCGCGGCTGCCGAGATCAGACAAACGCCGGCGGCCAGCCCGTCGACGCCGTCGATCAGGTTGATCACGTTCGCGACGGCGACGATGCCGAACACGGTCAGGATCTGGCCGAGGTCGATGGCCCCGATTCCGGGCGGGTCGAGGAGTTGGACGGAGCCGGGGTCCACGCGGCCGAGGAACGGCAGCGTGAAGCTGTCGACCGTCACCCCGGAGGCCACCGGGATGATCGCCGCGGCGGTCTGCCCGAGCAGCTTGAGCCCGGGCGGCAGATCGACGAGGTCGTCGACGACGCCAACCGCCGTGATCACGATCGCGCCGCCCAGGATCGCGCGGGTCTCGTGGTCCCAGGGCAGGAAGATGGTCCCGCCGATGAGCACGGCAACGAGCACGGCGATGCCACCCAGCTTCGGCGTCGCGACCTCGTGGAGGCTGCGCTCATTGGGCACGTCCATGCCGCGCGGGCCGATCGCCCTCGCCAGCGACTCGGTCGCCGGCACCAGGGCCCAGACCGCGGCTCCCGCGAAGATGAAGGCGAAGAGGGCGTCGATCGTGTCGGGCATCAGGCGGCTGAAGTCTCGGCGGCGGCCGGCTCGCGGGCGTAGCGGTCGAACCAGAGTGTGAAGTTGAGAAGACCCCAGATCTGGCGGCTCAGGTCCTCCTTGCCGGAGATGTGGTCGTCGAGCACGCGGGTGACGGCCGCCGGGTCGAGGTAGCCCTGGCGCTCGACCGTCTCCGGTGAGAGCACGTCGCGGGCGAACGGCCCGAGATCGCCCCGCAGCCACGCGGCAACGGGGATCGAAAAACCCTGCTTGCGGCCGCGGACGATCTCCTTCGGCAAGAGTGGCGCCGCGGCCCGGCGGAGCAACCGCTTCTTGGAGAAGCCGCGCACCTTCTGCTTCGTTTCGAGCGCCAGCGCCAGCTCGGCCACGACGGGGTCGAGGAAGGGCACTCGAGCCTCGAGCGAGTGGGCCATGCTGGCCCGGTCGGTCTTCACCAGCAGGTCATCGACGAGGTAGATGCCGATGTCGAGGTCCTGGAGGCGAGCCAGCTCCTGCGCGCCTTCGGTCTCCCCGTACCGCGCCCGGTAGACGTCGAGCGGGTCGGTCGTCCTCGGTGAGCTGAGCAGCTCGTCCTGGGCCTCCAGGGAGAAGATCTCCTTCCAGGCGTGATGGCGCTCCACCGGTGGCAGGTGCGCGCCGCGGACGAAGCGCTTGGCCCTGTAGTCGAAGCTGACCTTCTCCGAGGAGCTCGGCAGCCGCTCAACCAGGGGCCGGAGCAGCGGCGCGGCGCGGCCCACCCGCGGCGCGAGGCGGTCGGCGACGTAGGTGTAGTAGCCGCCGAAGAGCTCGTCGCCCCCCTCGCCGGAGAGCACGACCTTGACGGTGTCCGAGGCGAGCCCTGACACCAGGTAGGTGGGGAGCGCCGACGAGTCGCCGAAGGGCTCGTCGAACGCGTCGACGAGCTTCGGCAGCAGCTCGACCGCGTCGGGGCGCAGGACCAGCTCGTGGTGGTCGGTGCCGTAGCGGTTGGCGACCAGCCGCGCCAGCTCGAGCTCGTCGAAGGACTGCTCCTCGAATCCGATCGAGAACGTGCTGACTCGATAGCCACTCTCGGCCGCCGCGAGCCCGGTCAGCATCGCCGAGTCGATGCCGCCTGAGAGCAGCACCCCGACCGGCACATCTGAGACCAGATGGGCCCTGACCGAGTCGCGAAGCCGTCCCCGGAGCTCCTCGGCGAGCGCCTCCTCCGGCTCTGTCCGGACCTGCTCGGCGGGGACGGGTGTCGGCCGGGCGTAGCGGTGAAGCTCCACCTCGCCGTTTTCGGCAACGAGCGTGTGGCCGGCGGGCAGCTTGCGCGACTCGCTGAAGATCGTCAGCGGTGCGGGAATCGAGTTGAAGGCGAGAAAGGCCTCGAGCGCAGAGGGGTCGATCTCCCTGGAGAAGCCGGGCTGGCGAATCAGGGCCTTGAGCTCCGAGGCGAAGGAGAGCTGGCCGCCGGCGACGCGGTAGTAGAGGGGCTTGATCCCGAACCGGTCGCGCGCCAGGACGAGGCGCCCGCGGCGGGCGTCCCAGATCGCGATCGCGAACATCCCGCGCAGCTCCTCGACGAAGTCGGGGCCTCGCTCTTCATACAGGTGGACGAGGACCTCGGTGTCGCTGTGGGTGGTGAAGGTGTGACCCCGCCCGCGCAGCTCTTCCATGAGCTCGCGGTAGTTGTAGATCTCGCCGTTCTGGATCACCTGGATCCGGCCGTCCTCGTTGCCGATCGGCTGATCGCCTCCCGCGAGGTCGATGATCGAGAGCCGCCGCATCGCCAACCCGCAGGGCCCGTCGATCAGGCTGCCGTCCGAATCGGGGCCGCGGTGGACCAGCGTCCCATTCATCGCGGCCAGCGCCGCGGGATCCGGGGTCGTGGCCCCGTCGAGGCTGACGAGACCGCATATCCCGCACATGGGCGCGAGTCTAGAGAGAGGGTGGGATCACTCGGGGGAGCGCGAGAGCACCACGCCTACCGCGTCTTCTTCTTGCCCTTCGCCTTGCTGTTGGCCTTCAGCCAGGCCTTGGCCTCGATCGCGACGCCATCGGTGAGGTTGCCGAGGGCGATGTTGGCGTCAACCAGGTGGAGGCCCCAGGTGGCATCAGGGACCGCGTTCAGCGTCGGCGCGCCGGCGACCGGGCTGATCTGGAGCACGTGCGCGTTGTTGCCGGCGTCACACGCGCCGGTGTAGCCCTGGACCTGGAACCACGGCGTGGTCGCTCCGGCCGGCTGGGACATACCGACGAGGCCGGTTGCCAGGCCGATGGTCGTGCCGGGCGCGAAAGGCTGCGTCGGGAAGACCGAGGTGAGTGGGGCAGAGCCGCCGCGGAGTGCCGCAGGGTTCGTGCAGAGCACGTCACCGGTGGTGGCGAGGCCAGGCAGGTTGAGGGTGCTGGGACGACCGAACTTCGTGTCGTCGGGCACCGGGGCGTCGAAGGTGGAGAAGGCCATCGCGCAGCCGGTCTGCTTGGCCCTGGTGCAGCCTGGGATGTGCTTGAAGTCGCCACCGACGTTGCTGCCCGCAGCCGCCGTGACGTTTCCGCCGAGCAGGATCGCCGAGACGAGCTGCCTGCGTACCTTCTTCCGCGGGTCGATCACCTGGTGGATCAGCTCACGGAGGACGTACGTGCCCTGAGAGTGACCGATCAGCACCACCCCGCGCCCCTGGTTGTATTTGCGCAGGTAGGTCTTCCAGGCGGCGAGCACGTCTCCGTAGGCGAGCTGTCCCGCCTCGGGGGGAATCGACCCGCTGCCGAGGATCCCCTGCAGGGTGACCTGGCGATACATGGGCGCGAAGACACGGCAGTGGAGGCCGTAGCGGGCGGCCTGGTAGAGCGCGATCGAGCGCTCCTCCGGATCTATCGAGAGATCGGAGTTCGCGCTCTTGTCGTCGCTCACCGTTGGATAGACGTAGAAGCAGTCGATCTTCCGCTTCTTGTCGGGCTTCAACGTCTGAGTGCCGATGATCTGGCCGGACGGCGACAGCAGTGTCGTGTCGAATCCCGGCTCGCAGGGGTTGTCCGGTATGCCCGGCTTGCACAGCCAGACGGTCGTGTCCTTGACCTTCTTG
>DATAPB010000118.1:0-4037 GCA_036265435.1 Solirubrobacterales bacterium
TGAGGTTCTCCTGGTAGATGTCGGTCAGCCAGCCCATGAAGTCCGTCGCCTCGTAGTCGAGGCTGAGGGTGTGGAGGGACCAGAGGGTGAAGGTGGCGTCGCGGATCCAGGTGTAGCGGTAGTCCCAGTTGCGCTCGCCGCCCGGCGTCTCGGGTAGGGAGGTCGTGAGCGCGGCGATCAACGCGCCGGTGGGTGAGTACGTCAGGCCTTTGAGCACCAGGGCGGAGCGCTGCAGAGCACCGCGCCAGGGGTGGTCGGGGAAGCTGCCGCCCTCAAGCCAGCGTCGCCAGAAGTCGACCGTGCGTTCGAAGCGGCTCTGGCAGTCCTCGGCTGACGTCGGAGGGATCGGCGAGGGCCCCCAGCTGAGGGCGCTGAAGCGGACCTCGCCGGCCTTCATCCGGTGGCGGGCCCGGGCGTCGGTGCCGTCCACGCCCAGGCCGAGATCGCCCGTGAGGATCAGGTGCATGTCCTCGTTGGTCAGCTCGGCGTCGGTACCGGCGTCGCCGCGGCGCTGCCACTCGGGTCTCTTGCTGCCGTAGTCGCAGGCCGGCTGACAGATCATCTCGATGTCGACCTCGCCCTGGACGCATTCGATCAGCCGGACCAGGACGTGCTCGGCCTCGTCGTCGGGTGGGGGACGCCGATGTGGCTCGTAGTCGTTCTCCTGCCGCCAGTCGCCGACGGTCAGTACGTCGTGGACGATGACCCACCCCGAGCCGGTCATCCAGGTGGTCTCGAGGACATTCGTGCCGGGCACGTAGCGGCGGCTCACCGGCGCGCCGAGGCCGGGGGGGCCGATTCGCCAGAAACCCGCGCTGCGGTCGAGAATCGAGCCGAAGACGCTGGGGTCGTCGAATCGAGGGAGGCAGAGCCATTCGATGGATCCGTCCGGTGCGATCAGGCCGCCGGTGTGGCAGTTCGAGATGAACCCGTAGGAGGAGATCCGCGGGAAGCGGGAGTGGAGAGGCGGCATGCGCCCGGGAGACTATTTGGCGGTGGTGCTGGCGCCGGATGCGTGTGCGCGGGCGTAGGGCTCCAGACCCTCCTCCGCCCGGGCCGCGGACCAGTTGTGGTTCCAGCGGAAGATGGGGCGGAGGATCGGGGTGAGGTAGCGGAGGAGTGGACGGTCGGCGTGCACGATCCAGTCGAAGCGGACGTGGACCCTGTCGTCTCCGTTGGGGGTGACGGTCCACTTGCCGGTGCCGGTGAGGTCGCCGACGACCTCGACCTGGAAGTGGGTCGGGGGATCGAAGGCTGTGATGGTCGAGGTGGTCCTGAGGGTGTACGGCAGCTTGCCCTTGAAGTGCTGCTTGGTCGTCACGCCGTCGCCGGGAGCCTCGTCGCCCTCGACCTCGATGTAGACGGGCTTCCACCACTCCGGGTAGGTGCGGGCATCGGCGAGGGCCTCGAAGACCGCCTCCTGAGGCGTCTCGACGTCCCACTCATCCAGGAACACGTACTCCTTCGCCATCTCTCCCTCCGGGCTTGGGCTGCGAGGTCGTGCGCATCGGACCCTCTCATGGATCAGTGCCGCCGCGGAAATCCGGCTTCCATCCAGCGCTCACCCGATACTTGGTTAGCCTCGATGGAGCCCACCGGCGAGCAGTCGCGCGAGGACCCGCCCGTGCAGCGGGTGCAGGTGAGCGTCTCCGTGCGCACGCTGGCGATCCTGATCGGGCTCGCTGCGCTGATCGCGATGGGGATCGTGATCCTCGACACCCTCATCTCGATCCTGCTCGCCTTCGTCTTCGCCCTCGCGCTCTCCGTGCCGGTGAGCGGGCTCGAGAAACGGGGATGGAACCGGGGGAGGGCGTCGCTGGTGGTCTTCGCGATCACCTTCGTGGGGGCCTTCCTGATCGTGGTGGCGATCGCCAACCCCTTGTACGACGAGATCCTGAACTTCTCCGATGCGCTGCCCGGGTACGTGGATGACCTGAAGCACGATTCCGCGATCCAGGGGCTCATTCAGGACGCCGGCTTCACGGACAACGTCAAGGAGGGGCTGCAGAATTTCGCCAGCGATCTGCCGAGCACGGCCACGACCCTGCTCGGCACGGCCGGTTCGGTGTTCAGCGGGGTCCTGAACCTGGTCACCCTCAGCTTCCTGACGCTCTATCTGGTGATGGAGCTTCCCTCGCTTCGCCACGGAATCGCGAACCTGCTCGAGCCGGACAGGGCGAAGAGGTTCGAATCGCTGGCGGTCCGGGTCGAGCGGAGCGTCTCGCTGGCCGTTCTGGGGAACATCGCGATCTCGGTTCTTGCCGGCGTCATCCTGGGGGGGTCCGCCTGGGCGCTCGGGCTCCCGTACCCCGTGGTGCTCGGGATCGTCGTGGGAATCCTCGACCTGATCCCCACGATCGGAGCGACCATCGCCGGAGTGATCCTGGGGCTGATCGGGCTCACGGTCGGGATCGTGCCGGCCGTGGTGATTGTGCTGATCGACATCGTCTACCAGCAGGTCGAGAACTACATCGTCCAGCCGACGGTGATGCGCCAGGCAGTCGAGCTCAGCCCCTTCACCACGATTGCGGCCGTGATCGTCGGAGCGGCGCTGCTGGGGGTGGTCGGGGCAATTCTCGCGGTGCCGATCGTCGGCGCGATCAGGGTGGTCCTCCTGGAGGTGACGCGCGAGCGGCGCGAGCGCATGGCCGCCCTCAGGGCCTCGGCCTGAGTCAGTTCCGGGGGGAGGATTCGAACCTCCTCTTGATCATCCAAAGTGACCCGGGCTACCGATTACCCCACCCCGGATAGGGCCAGTCTACGTCCGGGCTGGATGCGAACATACGTTCGATCATCGATGGCACCTCGCTTCACCGAACACGAGGCCCGAAAGGCGATCGGCGAATCCAGGTCCTGGGCCGAGTCGCTGCGTCGGATTGGTTATTGCCACACGGGTGCGAACCCGAAAACCTTGAAGAAGTGGGCGGAACGCTGGGGCATTTCGACCGACCATTTCGACTCGGCCGGCACGAGTACCGAGGCGCTGCGTAGGAGCAACGAGCCGATTCCTCTCGAGAACATCCTCGTCGAAGGATCGACCTACAACCGCGCCCATCTGAAGCGACGTCTCTACGAGGCTGGATTGAAGGTGCCGATCTGTGAGCTCTGTGGCCAGGGCGAGATCTGGCGTGGGAGACGACTGGCGTTGATTCTCGACCACGTCAACGGCACGCGTGACGACAACCGCATCGAGAACTTGCGAATCGTGTGCCCTAACTGTGCCGCGACCTTCGATACGCACTGCGGCGGCAACAAGAGAGGACTGCCGAGGCTGCCGGCTTTTCGCGACTGCGCGCTCTGCGGGCGGCAGTTCTCCCCCAAGTACTGGGACCACCGCTACTGCTCTCGAAGATGTGGGACACGGGCTCGTCCGAAGGTCCGCGTGCACCCGCCGCGGGCCCGGAAGGTGCAGAGACCACCCCACAAACAGCTCCTCCAGGAGGTCCTTGACGTGGGCTACCGCGCGGTGGGTCGGAAGTACGGCGTCTCGGATGTGGCGGTGCGGAAATGGCTTCGCCGGTACGAGCGCGAGCAGGCCATTGCCGAGGGTCGTGATCCGGACGTGATTCGGATCCCTACTAGGACCTGGCCGAACCGCAGGCGCGCCCGCAAAGCTGCCTGAGGGGGCGTGGCAGTAATCGTCCGCGATCGGTCATTGCGGACAGATCCCAGGCACGGCATGATGCCCGGCATGGCCTCACAGACGAAGCCCCGACGCGTCGTCATCCTCGCCTTCCCGGGGGTGCAGCCGCTCGACGTGATCGGCCCGGCGGAGGTGTTCGCCGGAGCGGACGCGATCAGCGGCGGCGGCGCCTACTCGGTCGAGGTGGTCGCGAAGGAGCCGGATCCGATCGCCGTTCGCGGCGCGGGCTACTCCCTGCTCCCGAAGACCACCACGGCGAGGTGCCGCGGCCCGATCGACACGCTCATCGTCGCCGGCGGCGTCGGCGTCCTCTCGGCCGAGGACGACGTCGGGCTGATCCGCTGGATCCGCAGCGCCGCCCGCCGCTCGCGCCGCGTGACCTCCGTCTGCTCCG
>DATAPB010000119.1:0-29991 GCA_036265435.1 Solirubrobacterales bacterium
TGGAGCTGCTCGCGGATCGCCTCGTCCTTGCCGGCCTGGTCGAGGTCGTCCGCCTGGTCGCCTTCGTCCTCCGGCTCCTCGCCGGGCTCCTGGCGCCCGATCCCCTCGAGCTCCCGTTCGATTCGCGCGCGCTCCTCGGCGAGCCGCTCGCGTGCTCTTTCGGGATCCACGAAGTGATCGTAGTGATCCCCAAGCATTCCCCGCGCGTGGGCCCGTCGGAGTCGACGAACAGTTGCGGCGACAAGTCGCGGGTCCTCGAGCTGCCGCCAGGTGATTCGAATGACCGAGAATCCGAGCGCGACAAGCTCGGCATCCCGAGCGCGATCCGCCTCGAAAGCGCTCCTGCTTCCGTGCGCGCGATAGCCGTCCAGCTCGACCACGAGGCGCTGGGATGGCCAGAGGAAGTCCACGACGAAGGAGCCAACGCGAACGTTCACTTCGGGCTGGGGAAAACGGTGGCGGCGGCAGACGGTCAGGAAACGCCTCTCCAGCTAGCTGCGAGTCCCATCGGGCGCGAGATCAGGGGCGATCGGAAGTCCAAGGAACTCCGCCTCGCGCATCGCGGCGGCGAATCGCTTGGGTGGGAGCGTGCGGCGGAGGTCCGAGAGGGTGCGCGGAGCCGTGGTGACCGGTACGCCGAGACGGCAGGTAGTTACGCCTGCCCCCAGGTTCCGAGAGCGGTGGATGACGATTCCTCGTCGGCGCCGGCCAGCCTCCCTCGGAACCGTCACGTGGGTCTCCGGGTCAAACGCGGCGGGGGAGGGCGGCCGACGAGGGCGGATCATGCCCTAGAGCTCTCCCGCGCTGGAGTGGCTGAGGACTGCCCCCTCGCCACAGGCCAAGGTCGCAGCCATCCACCTTCCCGCCTTGCTCAGCCCGCGGTGCCCTACGCAGAAGACCCCGCGATGAATGCGGTGTAGACGGCCCGCGCGCAACCGGCTTGTACGGCCCTGACGCTGAACGCCGGCGTCCTCGAGCTGCTCGAGCGAGATCACTCCGTACTGCCGCGCCGCGATTCGGGCGATGACGGCATCAGCGGGATCCTTGGCGACTTTTGCATGCACGGGGATGCATAAGTCGCCAACACCCCGTATCTCACCCCTTCATCGCCGGTTTTCGCGCGGCACTACCCGAAGGTGAAGGCATAGCCCGATATTCCGGGCGCGAAGCGGAGCGTGAGGCGGTGGCGTGCGACGGCCGGCAGATCCACCAGCCGGTAGAGCCTCTGCGCCTGGATCGTCGCCAGCCCGTCCTGGATGTCGGCACCCGCGAGCTTCGCCGGAATGGGCTTGCCATCGAGCAGCACCTGCACCTGCAGCGCCCGGTCGGGTGAGCCCAGCACCAGGAACACTCGGCGCGAGTTGAACTCCAGGTCGATCCGGGCACCGGCTTCAGACGTGGCGTCCTCGTCCGTGACCGCCCAGTGCCCGCCGTAGGCGAAGTGATTGACCGGCAGCGTTGCCGCAGCGGGGCCGAAGTCCTGGTGGCCCGGGTGGATCTCGCCGTTCGCCCAGCCGCTCGCCCGCGCCGCCCCGAGATAGGTCTCGGGAGTCGTCGCGCCGGCCGACGGCGCCTGTCCCGACGCGCGCGCGCCAGCGCCCAGGTTGGAGTGACCCGCCTGCTGAAGGAGCGTGCGGATCTCCCGCTCGCTCTGGTCGTAGCCGCCCTCGCCGAAGTGCGCAGACCGCACGTTCCCCTGGGCGTCGACCAGGTAGTCCGCCGGCCAGTACTGGTTGCCCCAGGCGTCCCAGGTCGCGAGGTCGTTGTCCTGCACCACCGGATAGGTGAGGTGGTTCTGGTGGATCGCGGCCTCGACGTTGCTCGCGTCCTTCTCGAACGGGAACTCGGGAGAGTGAACGCCGACGATCGTGAAGCCGTCTCGCGAGTAGCGCTGCTGCCAGGCCTCGAGGTACGGGAGGGTACGAATGCAGTTGATGCAGGTGTAGGTCCAGAAGTCGATCAGGACGACCTTGCCGCGCAGGTCGCTCAGCGAGAGCGGTTCCCCACCCGGCGTGTTGAACCAATCCTGTGTACCGGTGAAGTCGGGGGCCTGTCCGTAGGTCGGGAGGTCAACCGCTTGATTCAGCTGTGACGGATCCACGATCGGCTTGCCGGTCTGCCGGACCTTCGCCAGGTCGGCCGCGACCACGTTGCTCGTCTCGAGCCCACTGGTCGGATTGACCAGGAAGCCCGGAAGATCGCTGGCGATTGCGGTCTGGAAGCGGGTGTCGAGGTTGGCGGTCATCGCAACTGCGACCAGCACCATCACCGCGCCGAGCGCCATCTGAATCCGTCCGCGGACCGGTGCGAGGCGCTGCGCCAGCCTGCGACCCCCGAGCAGCAACAGATAGAGGACGATCGCCGAGCCGACGGCGTAGGAGAGGGCGACCGCGAAACGACCCGCCGTGAAGTCCTGGGCGGCGGAGACGACGATCACGCCCGCGAGAATCGGACCGGCGCAGGGTGCGTAGACGAGTCCGAGACTCGCCCCCACGATCAGGCCAGAACCGAAGCCGTCCCCGCCGAACCGAGCCGGCCCCGGGGCGAGCCGGCTCGCGAAAGCCTCCACCCGATCCCCCACCGGCGGGACGAGCAGGCAGAAGCCGAAGACGAAGAGAACGACGATCGCGATGTCCCTCGCGACCCCGTTCGGAAGCCCGAGCGCGTCGATGACGTAGACGAGCCCGACCGTGGCGAAGGTGAAGGAGAGTGCGAGGCCCGTGACCACGCCGAGGGGCCGGCGCCTCCCCCCGGTGACCCCAGCTGAGAGGACCGCGGGCAGGATCGGCAGCACGCAGGGCGAGAGCGCGGTGCCGGCCCCGGCAACGAGCGCAAACAGCATCAGCAAGGCCATATCCGTCCCAGACTCAGAGCGTCAACGAGCGTTACGGCGCGGCGTTAAGGGCGGATTAGTCCTCGTCCGCCGCCCGGCGGACGCGGTGCACCGGCACCTCGCCCTCGATGCCCCTGAACTTGCGCTTCCCCGCGAACGAGAAGTCGAACGGCGTGGCGTTCGAGTCCTCGATCGAGTCCTTCACCGCCTGGTCCACGACGACGCTCTCGGGCCGGGCGAAGTTGGTGATCCGGGCCGCCAGGTTCACCGGCCGCCCGTACCAGTCCCCCCCGCGCCCCAGCGCCTGCCCGCGGGCCACGCCGGCCCGCAGCGGCGGGATCTCGTCCGTCCCGGCGGAGTCGACCAGCCCCATGACCGCCTCGAGGAGCGGCTCCGACTCCGGCGAGGAGAACATCGCTGCGTCGCCGATCATCTTCACGAGCCGCACGGGCGAACGGGCCGCATCCGAGGCCAGCTCGAAGAGCCTGCCCGTGAGATCGCCGATCTGCTCGATCTCGAGCGACTCCCCGAGACGCGTGAAGCCGACCAGGTCGGCGAAGGCGATCGTCATCTCGTCGGTTCCAGAGACCCTGCCCGCCGCCAGCTCCGCCTCGGTGATCACCGCCTGGCGAATTCGCTCCCGGAGATGGAGCCGGTACGCGTGCAGCAGGGTCTCGCCGAGCAGCGGCGCCATTGTCTCCGCCGCCGCGGCATAGCGCAGCGCCAACTCCCGCTCATCCACGCCCGGCTCGGTGAACACCTCACCGACCAGATCGACATTGGCATCCGAGAGGTTGGCCATCGAGATGCCGATGATGCGCGAGGTCTCCAACACACCCTCCTTGGGCAGGCCCGCGTCCAGGAAGGTCTTCGCTCGCTTCGCGGCTTCGATGTCCGCGTCGGCGTACACCCGCTCCCCCTCCTTCGGAATCGGTGCACCCAAGGCCTGCAGGAGCCGCTCGAGGAAATCGGGCTCGAGCCCGGAGGCCTCGGCGACCTCGCCGACCGTGTAGCGGTCCGCGCCCTCGTCGAAGACCCGCTCGACGGGAAGCAGAACGAGGCGGTTTTCCTTCACCGCCTGCTTCAGCTCATCCAGGGAGACCCCCTGATCCGCGAGCTCCTCGAGCAGCGCGAGTCGCGCCTCGCGCGCCGTTCCCGTCAGGTCGCCGAGCAGCCCCTCGGCCTCGAAGTCGATCTCGCTGGACATAAAGCGGTAGCGCCCCAGCGAGGGACCCTCGCATATCTAAGATGGGCCGGGATGGCAGGTCTCGAGCTTCCGATCTTCGAGCTGCCGCTGGTCCTGCTCCCAGGCGAGCAGGTCCCGCTCCACATCTTCGAGGAGCGCTACAAGCGGATGGTTGGGGCATCCCTCGAGCAGGGCGAGCCGTTCGGAATCGTCCTGCGCGATGACGAGGGGGCGCGGTCGATCGGCTGCACCGCCCGCATCGACGACGTGCTGGAGCGCTTCGACGACGGGCGGATGAACATCGTCGTGAGCGGCGAGGCGCCCTTCAGGGTGCTCGACCGCTTCGAGTCACCCGAGTACCCGTCCGGCGAGGTCGAGCTGATCCCCGACGAGGATGTGCCGCCGATCGACGAGCAGGCCGCGACCGCGGCACGCGAGGCCTTCGCCGAGCTCGCCGAGCGCGCGACCGGCGAGCGGCCCGACCCGTCCGAGCTCGCCGAGGCGTCCGCATACTCGATCGCGTCGCGGATCGAGCTGCCGCCCGAGACCAAGCAGCAGCTGCTCGAGATGCGCGACGAGGACGAGCGGATGGCGCTGCTCGCCAACGCCCTCGGGGCCGTCGGCAAGGCGCTCGAGCGGGCCGAGGAGGCAGCCGAGCGCGCGAGCTCGAACGGCAAGGTCCACTTCCCGGGCCTGCCGGAGTAGCTCGGCTCAGGCAAGCACGACCGCGCCGCCGCGCCGCGGATCTCCTCCGCCGCTGAGCCCGCCGGACTCGGAGTCGCGGGCGACAGCTTGGCAGCCCCCGAAGTAGAGGTTCTCCCGCTTCCAGCGGACGACGGGCACGCCGCGGCGCTCGAGGTCCGCGAGGGCAGCCTCGTCCACCCCGGGCTCGGCCTGCACCGTGCCGGCCTCGAAGTGGAGCCGGCCCGCGTGGACCGCCGCCTCCGCGTCCATCCTCTCCTGGAGCACCTTGACCGCGACCTGGAGGATCGCCGAGCGGATCCGGTTCGATCCCGCGCTCCCCAGGCCGAGCGCGACCTCGCCGTCTCGGAGCGCCAGCGTCGGGGACATCATCGAGCTCACGCGCTGGCCCGGCGGGATCTTGTGGAAGCCCTGCGGGTTCAGGTCCTCCTCTCCAAGCATGTTGTTGAGGTGCACCCCGGTGCCGGGCACGACGACGCCGGACCCGGTGCCGTTCGAGCAGGTGACCGACGCGCAGTTGCCCTCGGCGTCGAGGACGGCGATGTGGGTGGTCGAGCCCAGCCGATCGGAGGGACCACCTGCTCCGCCGTGGCCGCCCACCCAGTCGCCGGCGCGAATCCGCTCGGCGACCTCGTCGAGGTCGGCGCGGAGGAAGCGCTCGACGTAGGCCTCGTCGTGCAACCCCCGGTGGAACTCATCGGTACGGCGGGCGTTGGCCGCCTCGGTGGCGGCGACGAGCTGCTCCACCCCGCTGTGCTCTCCGAGGCGTTCGAGCACCCCCAGCGCGAACGCGATCAGGATGCCGCCCGAAGAGGGCGGTGGATTTGTGAGCACGTCGTAGCCCCGGAAGCGCGCCTCCACCGGCCGCCGCTCTATCGGCTCATAGGCAGACATGTCGTCCATGCCCAGCGTGCCGCCGCGCTCGCGGACCCAGTCGCAGATCAGCCGGGCGGTGTCGCCGCTGTAGAAGGGCGCGGCGCCCTCCGCCGCGAAGCGCTCCAGGGCGTCCGACATCTCCGGGTAGCGAAAGGTGTCTCCCTCCACGAGGCGCTTGCCGTCGGGGGTGTAGAGCGCCGCGCATTCAGGCGTCGAGACCAGGATCGGGTGGAGGATCTCGTGGAAGTAGGCCGCGCCCTTGGTGAGCCGGACGCCCTTTCGCCCGAGCTCGATGCCCGGCTCCGCGAGCCTCGCGATCGGCACCGAGCCGAAGCGGCGGTGGACGTGCTCGAGGCCGGCTGGGTTCCCCGGCACACCACACGAAGCAGCGCCGCAGTTGAAGATCTGCGGCGTCTCGTCGAAGTACACCGGGATCGGGATCAGCTCGGCCTTGCGCTCGGCTCCATCGGCGCCACCCGCGGCGACGAAGAAGTCCGTGAGGCTGTCCTCTCCGTCCTCGTGGACCATCATGAACCCGCCCGCACCGAAGCCGCTCAGCTGGCTCTCCGTCACGAACGAGGTGAGCACCGCGCAGATCGCCGCGTCGACCGCATTGCCCCCTTCGCGCAGCACCTGCGCGCCCGCCTCCGCTGTCAGCAGATGGCCCGCGGCTACGACTCCCTTGCTCGTTGGCATGGCGCCAGCCTAGGCGAGGTCCCCCAAGAACGAGACCGGCCGGCTCTCGCCGGCCGGTCTACTCCCCTCCGAACTCCCTAGTCCTGCCCAGACGCTTGATTACGACTTTGAGGACCTCCCTGTTCCCAGGACCGCGATAAGTCTCCCGACTCGGTCGCTGCCGAGCATCGGCGAGAACCCCTGCTTCGAGATCCGGGATTTTCCGAAGGCTCGGCGTGCTCGCCGGCCTAGTCCTCCGGATCGAACTCGGGCACATCGAGGACACGATTCTCGATCGAGCGCGGCTCGGTGGGGCGTCGGTCCAACCCGCCGCGGCCGTTGCCGTCTCCGTAGAGCTCGTCGGCGCTGCCGTAGCGGACGTTCGGCATTGCGCGCCAGTCCGCCAGGGGATCCGAGGAGCGCTCCTGCCGTTGCACCGCGTCCCGGTCGAGGCTTCGCGGTTCGCGCGGCTCTGAGCGCCGATCGCGTCGGAAGTGACGCTGGGAGAAGTGCGAGTCGAAGCGGGTCGCGATCACGGTGATCCAGACCTCCTCGCTCATGTCCTCGTCGACGCTTGCACCGAAGATGATCTCCGCCTCGGGATGGGCGGCACGCCTGACGACCTCGGCCGCCTCGCTCGCCTCGATCAGCGAGAGATCGGGCCCGCCGGTGATCGAGAGCAGCATCGACCTCGCACCCTCGACCGAGGTCTCGAGCAGCGGTGATGCCACGGCCTTCTCGGCGGCCAGGGTCGCGCGGTGCTCGCCTACCCCCATGCCGATGCCGAGGATCGCGTCGCCGGCGTCGAGCATCGTGGTCCGCACGTCCGCGAAGTCGAGGTTGATCAGCCCGGGCAGCATGACCAGGTCGGAGATGCCCTGGACTGCCTGGCGGAGGACGTCGTCGGCGACGCGGAAGGCGTCCGTGATCGTGGTGCGCCGCTCGAGGATGGTGAGCAGCCGCTCATTCGGCACGACGATCATCGTGTCGACTTCGGTCCCGAGTGCGGCGATGCCCGCCTCGGCCTGCGCCATGCGGCGCGCTCCCTCGAACGCGAACGGCTTGGTGACCGCGGCGACCGTCAGCGCGCCGATGTCCCGCGCCAACTTGGCGACCACGGGGGCCGCCCCGGTCCCGGTGCCGCCACCGGCGCCGGAGGCCAGGAAGACCATGTCCGAGCCCTTGAGCAGCTCCTTGATCTTGTCCTGCTCGTCGAAGGCCGCCTTGTAGCCGACGCGCGGGTCCGAGCCGGCGCCGAGACCGCGGGTCATCTCGCCGCCGATGTGCAGTGTCAGGTCGGCGTGCGACGTCTGCAGGGACTGAAGGTCGGTGTTGATCGCGACGAACTCGACGCCGGGCAGCTCCGCCTCGACCATCCGGTTGACGGCGTTGACGCCCGCGCCGCCGACACCCACCACGCGCAGGACGGCCTGGTGGGTGCGCGGTACGACCGGCTGGCGGGTCGCCGGCCCCTCGGTCGAGGGCTCGTCGCGGCCGTAGCGCGGCCGCACCTCGAGCCCGGGACCGCCCATGAGGCGCTCGAGGCCCTCATGGTGGATCTCGATCTCGGCGTCAGCGACCGGCTCGGGCGGAGTCGGTTCGGGGAGCGGCTCGGGCAAGGGATCGGGGACCGGCTCGGGCACGGGATCGGGGGTCGGCTCGGGGACGGGTTCAGGCGTGGGCTCCGGAACCGGCTCGGGGAGCGGGGTCTCCTGGATCGGATCCTCCACCGCGATGCCGCCGCCGTCCTTGGCCGTGACCTTGATCTCCTCCGGCGCGACCGACTCCTCGGTCGAGCGGAAGAGGTCGGCGAGGGGGCCCTCGCGCATGCTGGCGCGCTTCTTACTCCGAGCCATGGGTGAGAACCTCCTTGGCCAGCTCGCGGTAGGCGCCCGCAGCCTTGCCGTTCGGGTCGTACTTGATGACTGAGCTGCCGCGAACCGGCGCCTCGGCGAACTTGATCGCCTTGCGGATTCGCGACTTGAAGACGAGGTCGCCGAAGTTCTCCTCGAGGATCTCCACCGCCTCCTTGGCGTGGACGGTCCGCGAGTCGAGCATCGTCGGCAGGATCCCCTCGATCTCTACGCCGGGGTTGAGGTTCTCCCGGATCATCTGAAGCGTGTTCTGAAGCTGGACCAGACCCCGCATGGAGAGGTACTCGCACTGGACCGGCACGATCACCTTGTCCGCTGCGGTGAGCGCGTTCACGGTCAGCAGCCCCAGGCTCGGCGGTGTGTCGATGCAGACGAAGTCGTAGTCCTCCTTGACGACGTCCAGCGCCTTCTGCAGGGACCGCTCGCGGCCGATCTGCGTGCTCATCGCGATCTCGGCGCCGGCCAGGTCGATCGAGGCGACTGCGACGTCGATCTCGCGCTCGACGATCACCTCGCGGATCGGGATCCGGTGGACGAGGACGTCGAACATGCTGCGGTCGACCTTGTCGGGGTCGATGCCCTGCGACATGGTCAGGTTGCCCTGCGGGTCCATGTCGACGGCGAGCACACGGTGGCCCGACTCCTTGAATGCGACCGCCAGGTTGAGCGCCGTTGTCGTCTTGGCGACGCCGCCCTTCTGGTTCGCGAAGGCGATCACCTTCGCCGCGCCCTCGTTCTTGGGCTGATCGGGGTTGCCCCTCGCCCCGGCCTTGGGCTCGTCGCTCGCCTCGACCTCCTGCTTGCCGGCGCTCTCCTCGACCTCGTCACCGGTGCCTGACTTGGCGTCGTCGGTGGCCGACGCCGCCTCGTCCTGCCTCTCGGGCTTGGGGCCCAGGAGCTCCTCCGGCCGCATGCGACCGCTCTCCGCCGCCGCGTCGGCAGCGTCCTTGTTCTTGAAGATTCCCATCGCTTGCGGCTATTTCGCACATGAGGGCCGGTTTCCTTCCTCTGGTTGGAACAATCCGTCGCCGTGCCAGAGCTACTCGACAAGCGCCTGGTCTTCGTGACCGGCAAGGGAGGCGTCGGCAAGTCGACGATCTCGATCGCGCTGGGCCTCGCCGCCGCCGCGCGGGGCAAACGAACGATCGTCTGCGAGGTGGGCGGCCAGGAGACGGCCTCCCGCATGTTCAGGCGCGCCGAGGTGGGTTTTCACGAGGTCGAGGTCGCGGAGAACCTCTGGGCGATCTCGATCGACCCTGACCACTCCCTGCGCGAGTACCTGCTGCTCCAGCTCAAGGTCCGCGCGATGCGGGACCTGCTCGTTCGGTCCCGAATCTTCAACTACCTGGCCGCGGCCACCCCCGGACTCAAGGAGCTGGTCACGATCGGCAAGATCTGGGAGCTCGCCCAGCCGAACCGCAGGGTGAAGAAGGCAGCCGAGTACGACCTGGTGATCGTCGACGCCCCGGCGACCGGCCACGGGATCGGGTTCCTCCAGACGCCGCGCACCTTCGCGGGCATCGCCCGTGTCGGCCCGGTCCACAACCAGGCCGAGGCACTCGACCGGTTCATCACCGACCACGACAGCACCGGTGTGGCGATCGTCTCGCTGCCAGAGGAGATGCCGGTCAACGAGTCAGCCTCCCTCGAGGACTCGCTGACGAACGAGATCGGGATGGCGGTCGACCGCGTGTACATGAACGGGCTCTATCCCGAGCGCTTCTCGACGAGCGACGCGAGCGAACTCGAGGATGCGCTCGAGCGTGCCGACGGGGGCGCCAAGGCGGCGGTTCGGGCCGCACTCTCCGAGCACCGGCGCTGCCGCTCCCAGCGGGAGCAGCTGCAGCGGCTCAAGCAGGCCGTCGCCTCGCCGGTGAAGACCCTGCCCTTCATCTTCAAGCCACAGCTCGACGTGCCCTCGCTGGAGCGCCTCGCCGGGGCGCTGGTCTGATGGCGACGATCACCGACATCGTCGACGGCCGCGGGATCTGCATCTGCGCGGGCTCGGGAGGCGTGGGCAAGACGACCACCTCGGCTGCGTTGGCCGCCGGCCTGGCGGCCCGCGGCCAGAAGGTCTGCGTGCTCACCATCGACCCGGCCAAGCGCCTCGCCGACTCGCTCGGCCTGAAGGAGCTCGAGAACACGCCCCGTAAGGTCGATCCAGCCCTGTTCGAGAGCTCGGGCGCCGAGATGAAGGGCGAGCTCTGGGCGATGCAGCTGGACGCCAAGGCGACCTTCGACGAGCTCGTCCGCAAACACGCCCCGGATGCGGAGACGCGGGACCGGATCCTCGAGAACCGCATCTACCGCCAGCTCTCCAACGCCCTGGCGGGATCCCAGGAGTACATGGCGATGGAGAAGCTCTTCGAGATCCACCAGGAGGGCCGCTACGACTTCCTCGTCCTCGACACGCCGCCCTCACGCAATGCCCTCGACTTCCTCGACGCCCCGAAGCGGCTCACCCAGTTCATCGAGGGGCGCGGCATGCAGATGTTCATGAAGCCGACGGGGGTCGCCGCCAGGGTGGTCGGCCGCGGCAGCTCGATGGCGATGAGCGTGCTGAAGCGGGTCACTGGACTCGACCTGCTTTCCGACCTCTCAGAGTTCTTCCAGGCGTTCAGCGGAATGGTCGACGGCTTCCGGGAGCGCGCCAAGCGCGTCTCGGAGCTGCTCGCCGATCCGGCCACCACCTTCGTCGTCGTCTGCGGGCCACAGGGCGAACCGATCGAGGAGGCGGTCTACTTCCACCGCAAGCTGGTCGAGGCGCAGCTCCCGGTCGGCGGCGTGATCGTCAACAAGGTCCACTACGAGACCGAGGCCGATTTGACGACCGGCGAGGTCCAGGCCGACCTCAGTGAGCTGCTCGACGACGATGACCTGGCCGAGCGGGTCGCGCGGAACTTCGCCGACTACCAGGCGCTCGCCGCGCGCGATGCGCGCAACGTCGAGCATCTTCAACGAGAGCTGCAGCCCAAGGCCGTGATCAGGATCCCCTACCTCGACGAGGACGTGCACGACCTCGAGGCGCTGCTCAAGATCGATCGCTACCTGTTCGCCTCAGAGGAGCAGCGCGAGGCGCTGGCTGCTTCGGGCGCGGCGTAGGGCGGGTCTAGGTCGACTTGTTGCGCTCGTAGCGCAACTCGCCGATTTCCCAGTCGGTCGCGTCCGGGACCGGGAAGAGGTAGCGGACGCGGTCGGTGGAGGGCTGGCGGTCGGGATCCTGCCTCTGCTTGCGCCGCGGACTCGCGAACGCCGGCCACTCCGGCTCGCCATTACCGTCACTGGCCGAGAACCAATCCGCGCGACCCCCGAAGTCGGGCGGCGGGGGCGAAGCGCGATGGTCGCTCTCTGGGCCCATTAGGTCGGGTAGTTCGACCTCATCGACGACGATCTTCGTCGTCGGTTGCGGATCGTCGCCGCCCCTGCGGACGGACAAATCGCCGATTTCGTTCGTCTCCGACGCAGTTTCGGCCTCGGCGTGCTCGACGTGCTCCTCCTGAGTCTCGCCCTCGGCGCGGTGTACCTCGATCTCGGCCTCCCCCAGGTTCGCGTCTGAGATCGCGGCGAGGTCGAGGTCGTCGGCGGGCCTGGGATCGGGCAACCGCCACTCGGCCGTCGCGCCGATGCCGGGGCTGTCGGAGTGGATCCCCGAAAGGCCCTCGGAGAGCAGGATCTCGTCGGCCGCCACGCGCAGGTCGCCGCCGAGCTCGCCCATCGCCATGCCCTTGAGCAGGCGGCGGAGGAGCTCCTCGACCTCCGCGATCACGTCCAGCGGGGAGGTGCCCGCGACGGGCTTGTAGCGGCCGCCGCTCATCAGCTTGCGCTCGATCGCCAGGGCGCGCTCGACGGTGACGCGGCCCTGCTCGCGCTCGAAGGGCTCGCAGGCGAGCGCCGCGACCCGGGCCGAGAGAGAGGTCCTCGCCGGCCCGCCACCCTCGAGCAGGCCGCGGAGGGCGAGCAGATAGTCGCTGAGCGCCTCAATCAACGAGGAGCGCTCGGCGCCCAGCTCGAAGCGGGATGCCGCCCAGTCGAGCGAGGGCATTCGCGTCGTGCGCTCGGCCAGCATGCGGGAGAAGCTCTCCAGCTCGGACACCTCGTTGCCCGTCAGCCGGTAGCCGCCCTGGCGAGGACGGCCTACGCCGGTGCCGAAGCGCTCCCAGCCTCCGGATCGCTTGGCCCAGCCGTGAGCGTGGAGCCCGACCGCACCGGGCCTGAACAGCCTCAGCGTGCGAAGCGCGCGGCGCAGGTCGTCGGCCACGGCGGCGGCGGGCGCGACGGTCGCCAGCCCGCAGCTCAGGCGGGCCAGGAAGCCGGGCTTGCCCCGTCCGCCGGACCGCGTGGCGTCGATCGCATCGATCGGCGCGTCATCGACCTGGTCGGCGCGCACGATCCGTACCCCATCAAGCTCGATCTCGTCCACCGGCATGTGGAAGCCCACCAGCGGCACGATCACCTCGCCGGCGGGAGTCGCCTCATCGGAGTCGGAGGCGATCATCGAGACGACCGCGTCGATCGCGCCTCGCAGGCGATCGCCCGCGACATCGAACTCGCTCTTCCCGTCCCAGAGGCCGATCAGAAAGCCGATCGCGGCCTCCTCTCCGGCGATCTCGCGCACCTCGACGAACGCCTCCAGGCGGCGCAGCTCGGCCAGATGGCCCTGGATGAACTGCCCGGTCAGCGGCGCGTAGGAGAACATCGGCAGCGGCCCGTCGTCGGAGGGCTCCAGGTCGAAGGGCATCTCTGCCCCGGTCGCCAGTAGCCCCTCGAACAGGTCCGCGGCCTCTACGGCGAGGCGGCGGAGCGCCTCCTCGAGGCGCTCGGTGGTGCTCTCAAGCGTGGTCACGCAGAACGGATTTCCCGCGGCTGGGGGCGTTCCTGCCGATGACAGCGGAGTTGCAGCGAACCCAAAGGGGCAATGAAGGAGGCGCATCAGCCGTTCCGGAACGATTTCGTGCGATTGACCCCGATATCCGGGGCCAAGTGCACGAAATCGGCGGCGCTAGCGCTAGGCGGCGGCGCCGGCGGGCTCGCGCTCCTCGAGCGGCAGCCAGCGGCGGCCGTAGGAGCGCATGTCCTCGATCAGCGGGACGAGGGCCCGGCCCTTGTCCGTCAACTGGTAGGTCACGCGCGGCGGTACCTCGGGGAAGGTGCGGCGCTCGACGATCCCCTGCTCCTCGAGCGCCCTCAGGCGCAGCGAGAGGGTGCGGGGACTGATTCCGTCGAGCGAGCGCTCCAGCTCGCAGAACCGGAGCGAGTCATCCGCCAGGTCGCGAATGATGAGGAGGGTCCACTTCCCGGAGATCACGTCTGCGGTCCGGCAGACGGGGCATTCACGGTCCATACCCCGCCCAGGATAGCGCCATAGCTTTACTTTGTGAAGCGCCGGGTCCGGCTTAGAAATTGGGCGGATTGGTGCTCGTCACGCGCTTCACCCGCAGGACCTGCACGTGGTACGTCTTGCCGTCGGGGCCGTAGATCAGGTCGGCGCCCTTGCCGGCGTTCAGGCCGAGGAGCTGGCAGGCGTCAACACTCGGGAAGCAGGTGCCCTCCCCGCCGATGCTGCTCACGTCCTTGGAGACCAGGAAGACTGCCTGGTTGCCACCGACAGTGCCGATGTAGGTGAGCACCGGCTTGTCCGGACTCGGAAGGAACTGGAAGGGCTTGACGTTGTTCATCGTCGCCAGCTGTGTGCCGCTCTCGCCGACCTGCACGTCCGCCTGCCACCAGTAGTAGGTCGTCTTCGTCGTGCTCTCTACCTTGCCGGGCGACTTGCCGCCGCCCGTGCCGCCGCCGCCCGTGCCCCCGCCGCCAGTGCTGCCGCCACCGACGCCGGTGCTGCCGGTAGATCCGGAGAGCGCCTCTCCAAGCGAATCCGAGCTCTTGGAACTGGAGGACGCGGGTGGGCTGGTGAACTGCTGGGTGAACGGGTTCTTCGCCGAAAGCTTGTCGAGGCGCTTCTTGTAGTTGCGGACGCCGGGGTGGTATGCGACCACGGCGTTCTCGCTCTCGGGCGAGCTCTGCGCGGAGGTCGTCCCGAAGCCGAACGGGCCCGTTGACCCATCCGAGCTGCCTTTGGCGATCAGGACCGGCACGGCAACGAGGGCGATCAGCAGCCCGATGACCGGCAGGAGCAGATTCTTCTGCCGTAGGTCGTAGACCACGTCACCGGCGAACTTCTGAACCTTCCAGAGCTTCACTTGGCCACCACCGCGCTCGCGGGTTGCACCTGGGTCTCACCGGGGCTCGTCGGAGCTGGCGCGGACGGAGACGCCCCGAGGGTCAGCCCCTCACTCCCGGTCGAGTAGGCGTTGATCACGAAGTCGGCTTTCAGCCGCGGCGACGTTCCAGTGCCCCTCAGCTGCAGGTTGAATCCGCCGATGGTGAGAAGCCGCCCGTCCGGCGCGAGCTGGGAGCCGCCGCCGACCGGCTCCACCAGGCCATCGATCTTGCCGATGAAGTTGGAGACGTCGAAGTAGCCGCCCCGCATCGAGAGGTTGTAGGGGAGAGTGGGAAGCCCGGCGGGGCCGACGGTCGCCCCGATCGGCAGTGCGGCTGCAGCGGCCTCGGTCGCCGGCGCGGGCGCGGCGGACGCCGTCGCGGGGCTCGGGCTCGAGCCGGTCGCGGACGCCGTGCTGGTCGTGGAACCGGCGGAGCTCGCGGTGCTGGCGGTGGATGCAGCCGCCTGGGCGGCACCCGTCGGGGATGTCGGCGAGCTCGACCCCGTCGCGGCGGCTCCCCCCGCGGGGGCTCCCGAGCCGCTGCCACCGTCGCTGATGGCGATCGACCTGAAATCGAGGTTGGTCTGACTCGAGATCGAATTCAGCTGTACGAGAAGTGAGGCGGTGTCCGCTTCGGCGGGAACGGCCTTGCCGAGGACGACCATCCGGCCGTAGTACTTCGGGAAGTCCTGACGTGCCTGCTCGCCGTAGCTCGTCTGTTGCTCGGCGGTGGCGATCGAGGAATGCAGCTGGTCGATCTGGCTCTGCAGCTCACTGGCCTGGTTCCGCTTCGGGGACAGGATGAGCAGGTAGAAGCCCACCGCCAGCGCGACGATCGCGACCCCGACGAAGATCATGCGCTCGTTCGCCCGCATCTCAGCCACCGCTCCCCGAGGTCGAGGCGGGCTGGGAGGTGAGCTGGGAACCGCCGGTCGTGGGCACGCCAGCCGGCACGGAGGGCGCCGACGTTGCGGTGGACGGAGCCGGGACCGCGTCGAAGCCGGCCACGATCTTGAACTGGGTGATGAAGTCGCGCGTGCGGCAATCGGTATTCACTGCAGAACCCGAGTCCCCGCTCGCTGGGGCCGCGGTGGCCCCTCCGCCCGAGGAATCGTCGGCCTTCTCAGAGGACTCCAGGCCCACCCGGGTGACGCCGTCGATCTCCTGGAGATTGGCGATCAGGCCCGCCACGGCGTCCTGGCTCGAGGCGCACCCCTCCATCTCCAGTGCCGGGCCGGCGACCGAGTCCCTGCCCTGGATGTCGGGCTGATCCTGAACCGAGACGGTCGCATCGACGGTCCCGGCGATCTTGACGAACCAGACGTCCGAGGGAATCACCCTGGCGAACTCGTTGAGGACCCGCTGCCAGTCGAAGCGACTCTGCGCCAGGCTGACGATCGTGCTGGAGCGAGCCTCCTGCGCGGCCCGGAAGTTCGTGAACGCAACCAGGCTCTGCGCCTTCGCCTGCGCCTGCTGCTCCTGCACCTGAAGCTGGGCGATCTCGGACTTCTTGTCGGAGATCTGCTTGCTCGTCAGCCCGAGTGCAGCCACTGCGAGGACGGCAGCGGCAAGCGCGCCGATCAGCACGTACGAGAACACCCCCGTGCGCATCGCGGCGCGATCGCCACGGCGTTCATCAGGGGGGATCAGGTTGACGGGGCGCACCGGACTACTCCTCGAGGGCCAGTCCGTAGGAGACGGTGAGGCGTGCGGCGTCCTCCTGATCCAGGTGAGAAAGCGCCGCCGGCAGGTCGACGGAGACATCGAGGGTCAGGCCGGCCTGTATCCGCTCTGGCAGCCCGGCGATCGTGCTGCCCGGGCCGCAGAGCACGACGCGGTCGACCGGAGTCACACCGTCCTGGGCGCCGTAGAAGTCCATTGACATCCGCAGCTCCTCGGCGAGCTTGGTGGCGCCCTCCTCGATGACTTCGCGAGCGAGGTCGGCTCCCTGCTCGCTGAAGAGCTCGACGTCCTCCTCGAGCCCGACCTCCATGAGCAGGTCGCGAGCTTCATCGATCGCGACGCCCTTGCGGCTTGCCAGCCGGTCGGCGATCGTCTCGATGCCGAAGGGGCTGATGCGTGCAAAGACGCACTCGTTGCCGCGGGCGACGGCGAGATTCGTGACGTCGCCGAGGTGGCAGTAAAGGCTCGTGGGGAGGGGCGCATCCCCCGACACCGGCATCGGCGCCGAGCGATCTCTGAGCGCGCGGATCATCCCGAACGCGGAGAGGTCGATCCCCACCGGCTGCAGCCCCGCACCTCGGACGGCCTCGAGAAGGCCGGCCACCATGTCGCGGCGAGCAGCGACGGCCAGGACGTCCATCACCTTGTTGCCGTCGGGGCCGTCGCGCCTCGCGACCACCTGGTGGTCGAGCACGGCCTGTTCGAGCGGCATCGGGATCGCCTCCTGCGCGCGGAAGCGGACCGCGGTGTCGAGCTCCTCACCGTCCTCGATCATCGGCAGTTGAAGGCTGCGGACGACGACGCGCTGGTTGGCGACCCCGATGCGGACGGTCTTGGCGAGCTTGTGGCGGCTGAAGAGGTCCTTGAGCGCCTCGGAGAGGACCTCGCGGTTGACGAGATCGCCCTCCTTCACGACGCCGGGCTGAAGCGGCACGATCGCGGTGCGGCCCACCGAGCCGCCGTTGGCGACCTCGGTCGCGGCGATGCTCTCGGACGTGATGTCGAGACCGACGGAGGAGGGCTTTTTGCGTGCGGTGATTCCGGAGATCATTGGCAGGCGCTCCTTGCGCTTCCTCTCCCATCGGCCAGAGTGCGGCCGAGCCGCATACCCAAGACTGATGAAAGCGGCTACCGAACGAAGGCGTTCAGATAGGCGTCGATGAGCTGATCGCCGGCGAGCAGCGCGATCACTCCGCCGAGGGCCAGGAAGGGGCCGAACGGGACAGCCATCTTTCGAGCTTCGGAACCCTGGCTGACCATCGCACCGACGCCCACGACCGTGCCGACCAGCACGGCGATCAGGAGCGCCGGCGCCACGGCGCTGCCGAGGTACAGGCCCATCACGGCGGCCAGCTTCACATCGCCCATCCCCATCCCGCGTGGATACGCGAGAGCGATCAGGAACAGGCCCCCGCCGGCCGCTGCCGCGGCAATCCCCCTCTCAGGCAAACTCGACGGATCGGTGGCCGCCACCAGCGCCACCGCGGCGATCGCACCCGCGAGCAGGATCGTGTTCGGGATCACCCTGCGCTCGAGGTCGGTGAGCGTGATCGCCGCGAGCATGGCGACGAAGAGGAGGCCGAGCGCGAGCTGCGCCGGGTCGTGGCGCAGGACGATCGCCGTCGCGGCGAACGCGATCCCCACCGTCAGCTCGACCAAGGGGTAGCGCGCCGGGATCGCCGCCTGACACGAACGGCAGCGCCCGCGCAGCATCAGCCAGGAGACCACCGGCACGTTGTCGTATGCCGCGATCTGGGTACCGCAGGAGTCGCAGACGGAGCGGGGGCGGACGATCGAGACACCGCGCGGGACCCGGTGTGCGACCACGCCGACGAAGCTGCCGGTGAGCATTCCGCCGACGAACGCGAGTGAGGCGGCCGGGAACATGCCCACTACCCCAGCGTCTCTCGCTGGACGTGCCAGGCCGACTGCACTGGATCGAAGAAGTGCGGCGGCTCCTGGAAGCGGAGACGATCGTCGTAGTTGTAGTCCTTGATGTATCCGGTCCCGCCCGTGGTCCCGACGGCGCCGCGGAACTTCTGCGAGATCGCGCCGTTGACGGTCAGCGTCCCGAGGCTGGCACCGCAGTCGTAGTGATCGACGATGAACGAGTGGTCGATGGCGAGCAGGGCGGCGTCGATCGTGATGTTCGCGTTCGACCCGTTGCCGTTCACGGCCCGATTCCCGTCGTTGTCGAGGTCGCAGTCGCCCTTCGCCGCCTGCTCGGTGACCGATCCCGGGACCCCGGTTCCACCCGCGCAGGTCGGATCGGTCGACTCGCAGACCGGGTGCTTCACCCGAATGAAGTTGTTGGCGATCAACCCGAGCAGGTCGGCCGAGCTGCTGTTATGCCGGATGTCGCCGTCGATGATCACGTCGTTCTCCGCGGCGATCGTCAGCTGGCCGCTGTACGAGCTGCCCCCGGTGTCCACGATCGCGTTCCCGCAGCCCGAGGTCGGTGGATAGGTGGTCGTGAAGGGCGAGTACGAGTTGGAGCAGCCGGCGCCGTTCTGGACGTAGACGACGCCATCGGTGGGCACCTGGAGCGGGCCGACCGTCCCCCCCGTGCTCGTGGTGATGGTCATGCTGTTGCCGCTGAGGACGATCTTCGTCTGGCCGGTGTAGGTGTTGGCCGGGCCCGCGAAGGCCTTCAGCGTGGTGTTGGTTGCGGGCGGGGTGAGCACCGGCGCTCCGGTCGCGAAGAACCCTCTGAAGGTGGGCGTGCCGGTGCAGTTGTTGCCCCGGGCCCAGCCGACAGGTGGAGCACTCACCTCGATTGCGTCCGCGGCGTTGCGGCCGAACGTCGGGGTTCCGCAGACGCGGAGGTCATCGTTAGTGTGCACCGGACCGTCGATCGTGTCTCCGCCGACGAAGACGATCTGGTCGCAGAACTGGTTGCTGGTGCCGGGGATCGGTGAGCTCTCCCGCCCGTCGCGGCGGAACTTGGTGCACTGCGAGTAGGCACCGGTGAGTGCCGCCGAGGGATTGGGGAATCCGTACGTGACCGGATCGGAGGTCTCCAGCTGGGTGAAGTAGACGTAGTCGAGGAAGCTCGCCTGCTTGTAGCTGGCGATGATGGACGCCTTCGAGGTACCCGAGTAGCCCGTGGAGCGGATCCGGAAGGTCCCGGTGTTGGGGCCGTTCGCCTCGAGCATCGTCGCGTTGGGATTCTGCGGGTCGCACTGGGAGTTGCCCGGGCTGCTGGTGGCCTGCAGGAGCTCGATGCCGTACCGCGAGCCGTCGGTCGTCCCCGGGACCGGCCGGAGGTTGGTCGGGCTCCCGTTCATGTTGAGATTGACCGCGTTCGGCGTCGGGACGTTCGTGCAGCGGGCCCAGTAGCCGCTGTCGGTGTTGAGGTGGTAGGTGTAGTCGGCGATGCCTGACTGTGCCGCGGCGTAGGCGCGCTTCTGGTCGATGTCGCGCCGGAGGAACGTCTGGTCGTGGTTGGTCGCAGCGACCGCGACGCCGACCAGGATCGTCGTGAACCCGATCGCGCCCAGCACAGCGATCATCGAGAAGCCGTCCTCCTGACGGAAGAGCTGCAGACGGCTCTTCAGGCCCCTGATCAGACGCATGGCAGGTTGTCCTGGTTCGGATACTGGCCGGCGTTCTCCAGGCGCAGGTCGACCCCGCTGGTGATCATCAACGGTGAGTTCGGGTCCTGCGTGGAGACGCCCTTGGAGGGAGCGCTGGTGAACGAGGTGGTGACGTAAGAGACTCGTGCGGCGTTCGTGGCGCTGAGTGGCGTCGGCAGCGGCGTCGTGGACAGCGCGCCGTTGATGAAGTCGTAGTAGCGGAAGATCACTCCGCCGGGCGCGGAGACGTTGGTGAGCAGGATCATGTTCGAGCTCGCGGTCCCGGAGAACGTCCAGTTCGGCGCGGTGCCGCCCGTCGCCGGGAAGATCGCCTCGCGCAGGGTCGATCCGCTCAGGGTGACGGTGTGCAGGTCCGGGGTCGGGCCCACCGCCGACCCAGGCTTGGACAGGAATGAGATCGAGGTGCCGGTGCTGCCGGCCTGGACGGGGACGATGTGGGAGGTGACGCAGGAGGAGTGCAGTCCCTGGACGATCCGAGTCATCGCAGGCCTCACGCGTGAGTCCGCGTCCACCCGGTTGGTGATGCGAGCCTGGTGATGAATCACCATCGTGGTCAGCGTCACCACTCCCGTCATCACGACGAGCGTCGCGGCGATGCTGACCAGCAGCTCGACGATGGTGAACCCTCGTTCGTCTCTCATGGACACGTCCCCGCGGGCTGGCCGCCCAGGTAGATGTCAAGCGGCGTTCCCGTGGCACCGGCCGAGGTCAGGGCCACGCCGGTCATGGTCCGCTTGTTAGTCGCCGTGGAGTTGTTTGCACAGACGTCATAGGTCCCATAGGGGAGGCCGATGTCGCCCCCCACCGGAACCTGGCCGTTGGTGTTGGTGCTCGTCGTCAGCGTCCGGGTGACGTTGCATCCGGTGTCCCTGGCCGTCACCTTCGCCGCAGAGAGCCGGGTTCCCGGAGCCGTCGCGTTCGACCCGCTCCAGACGGTGACCTGGAGGGAGGGCAGCTGGATGTAGCCCGGCGTCGCCAGCGACCCCGCTCCGCCCACCGGCACGGTCGCATTTCCGAGCATCGGTCCCGCGGGCGGGGTGTTGGTGGAACAGGTGCCGGCGTAGACGGCGTACGGGGACGTGAACGGGAACAGCGTGGCCGTCGTGGAGATCGTCGTCGCCCGCACGCCACCCGTTGGCGTGAACTGCTTGGCAGTCTGCATCCCCGTGTTGCCGACGATCACCGAGTCGGCCGAGGAGGTGACGAGATTGTTCGAGTAATCCCGGGTCCTGAAGTTGATGTTCGAGATCGACCCGGGCCGGTCGTACTGCAGGTTGACCGTGTTCGTCCCCTGATCGACGACGCTCACCGTCTGGTTGGCGGGCGCGTTGCCGTTTTGGTCGACCATTGAGGAGGCGGTGCCACCCGTGGACATCGTGTAGTTGCCGACGGCCACGTTCCTGAACAGGACGCAGCCAGTCGGCCCCGTGGTGCCGCTGAATGACCCCGCACCGGAGCCGTTCAGGACGACGCCCGACATGCCGACGTTGCGCGAATCGACGACGTTGACGAGGATCGTGCCGCTGTTGGGCACCACGGACCCACTCGGAGGCGAGGCGATCGTCGATGCCCTCACCGGGTGGAGTACGCCCATGCCGGTCCAGCTGACGCTGACCGTGAGTAGCAAATAGTCGCGCGACCCGGTGCCGGCGGCGCAGCCGCTGGTGGCGGCCGGCTCATTCTGAAACTGTGACTGGGAGGTGATCGTGTAACAGGTCTGCAGCGACTGGGGCCCGCTTGAGGGGCAGCCGCTCGTCAGCTGCGTGCCGTCGTCCAGCACCCACCTGGTCGAGTTCAGCGAGACCAGATCGATGATCCGCAGTGAGCGGACCCGTTCCAGCTCCTGCTCGGCGAGCATGTTGGCCTGCGTCCTGTGACGCTCCTGCGCGGTCGCTCGGGTCGAGCCCGTCAGGACCGTCACCACGCCGACGGAGAAGATCAGCAGCACGAGGGCGCTGACGAGCACCTCGACGATGGCGATGCCGGCCTCGTCACGACCGATCCGTGTGAGCTTGGGAGGTTGCATGGGTTCCGGGACCTCTGCCCTTCATCGGCGCGCGGGCGACGGTCGGCGATACCCAGGATTTGGGGGATCTGGCCGACCGTATGAGCGCCAATGCGGCTGGACCATGAATCGGACGTCCAGAAAGGAAGAGGGCGGGCCCGAAGGCCCGCCCTCCCCTTCACGTGGGCTCCCTGAGCCTCACGCAGATCGGTCGACCGGGTTAGCCCCAGTTGCCACCGGTCGGGCAACCGCCCCGATCGGTCCCGGCGACGGTGCAGGTGTAGCTCAGCGCACCGGACGCGGGGTCCTTCGTGATCGAGAACGTGTTGCCGGTGGACGACGTCACCGTCAGGTCCCAACCGCTGTTGTTGGTACCCGAGGGGGCCGCCGCGCTCACGAACGGCTTCGGCGGCGAGCCGGCCGTGGTCCTGACCGAGCTGTCGACCGCGGCGAGGTTCGCCGGGCTGACAGTGGCGTAGGAGCCGTTGTTGTCAGTCGCCAGCGTCTCCGCCGACACCTGGGCGGTGTGCGCCATTTCCTTGGCGCTCGAGTCGTTGGCCTTGTTCCTCTGGTTGAAGAACGTCGGGATCGCGATCGCAGCCAGGATCCCGATGATCAGCATGACGACCAGGAGCTCGATCAGGGTGAAACCCTTCTCGTCCTTGGTCATCCTTTCACGGAGCTTCAACAGCATCTGGACCTCCTTAGTCCAAGCAATCGCTGCCAGAGCCCCGTAGCCGTCGGAAGTCTGTTGACCCCGGTGGCAGCCCGGCCGGCTCTGAGATCTCTCTCGGAGCCCCGTTGGCTTTGCGTCACCACCTCGCGGTGGTTTTGCCTTTCTCACCGACGCCCTGGCTATTCCGTTACGCCGCCTTCAATCGGCGCGTAGGTGACCTTGGTCGATACCAGGATTTGGGGATCTGGCCGACCGTATGAGCGTCGGGGCGAATCAGCCTCCCAGCAAAAGAAGAGGGCGGGCCCGAAGGCCCGCCCTCGACTCATGCTTGGCTAGCTGGGGTTAGCCCCAGTTTCCGCCGGTCGGACAACCGCCTCGGTCGGTCCCGGCGACGGTGCAGGTGTAGCTCAGCGCACCGGACGCGGGGTCCTTCGTGATCGAGAACGTATTGCCCGTGGACGAGGTGATCGTCAGGGCCCAACCGGTGTTGTTCGTACCGGAGGGAGCCGCTGCGCTCACGAACGGCTTCGGCGGGCTGCCCGCCGTGGTCCTGACCGAGCTGTCGACCGCGGCGAGGTTCGCCGGGCTGACAGTCGCGTAGGAGCCGTTGTTGTCGGTCGCCAGGGTCTCGGCCGACACCTGAGCGGTGTGAGCCATTTCCTTGGCGCTGGAATCGTTGGCCTTGTTCCTCTGGTTGAAGAACGTCGGAATCGCAATCGCGGCCAGGATCCCGATGATCAGCATGACGACCAAGAGCTCGATCAGGGTGAAACCCTTCTCGTCCTTGGTCATCCTTTCGCGGAGCTTCAACAGCATTTGAACCTCCTTGGTTCAGTTGCTGCCAGAGCCCCGTGCCCCTGGGAGTCTGTTTAACCCCGGTGGCAGCCCGGCCGGCTCTGAGATCTCTCTCAGAACCCCGTTGGCTTTGCGTCGCCACCTCGCGGTGGTTTTGCCTTTCTCACCGAGGCCCTGGCTATTTCCTTACGCGGCCTTGAATCGACGGATGGCGACAGGCCTTTAGCAAGTCCCTGAAAAGTGCTTAGGCCGCTGGAGTCGAACTTGCGTCCAGGGCCCCGGCGACTATCGAATCTTGTCGTAGAGGGAGAACAGCGGCAGGTACATCGCGATCACGATGAAACCCACCATGCCGCCGACGATCGCGATCATCGCCGGCTCGATCAGCGAGGTGAGGGCCTTGACCTTGGCGTCCACCTCCGCCTCGTAGAAATCGGCGACCTTCGTCAGCATCTGCTCCAGCTGACCGCTCTCCTCGCCGACTGAGACCATGTGTCCCACCATCGGCGGGAACACGCCCGCCTCCTCGATCGGGTGCGCGAGCGTACCGCCGCTCTGGACGGAGGCGTAGACGTCCTCCATGGCCTTCTCGACCTGGAAGTTGCCGGAGGTCTGGCCGGTGAGCTTGATCGCCTCGAGCAGGGGCACGCCGGAGGCAACCGCCCCCGAGAACGTCCGGGACCAGCGCGCCACGGCGGCCTTGCGGACGATGTCGCCGATGTGGATCGGCAAGCGGAGTTTGACCCGGTCCCAGCCCTCCCTGCCTCGGTCGGTCTTCTTCCACTGGAAGAAGCCGATGAGCAGGCCGACCATGGCGGGGAGCCAGATGAACCAGTAGCCCTTCAGGAAGTTCGAGATGTCGATCATGATCTGCGTCAGCATCGGCAGGGAAGCGGACTCACCAGGCTGATCCGCGACGGCCTCCTTGAAGGCGTTCGCGAAGATCGGGACGATGAAGATGACGACGGCGAGCATGATCACCAGGGCTGCGGCGAAGACGAAGGCGGGGTACATCACGGCCGATCGGATCTCCCGCTTCAGGGCGTCCAGCTTCTCGAGCTGAAAGGCGATCCGGTCGAGCGCGTCGTCGAGGCGCCCGGAGCTCTCCCCCGAGCGCACCATCGCCCGGAAGAGGTTGTCGAAGATCTGCGGCCGCCTCCCCATGGCATCCGCCAGGGAGCTGCCGGCCTCGACGTCGTTTCGGACCCCCGCGATCGCGCCCTTGAGCCGCTCGTCCTCCGTCTGGTCCTCGAGCGTGTAGAGGGACCGGAGCATCGGCATACCCGACTGGATCAGGGTCGAGAACTGCCGTGCGAAGACCGAGAGATCGCGCGTCTTGATTCCGCGGAAGCGGTCGAAGGCGCTCTCGAGCTTGAACGCCTCGCTCGTCTCGGAGACGTCGAGGACGATCAGGCCGCGCTCGCGGAGCTTCTCGGTGACCTGGGCCTTGGTTTCGGCGTCGACCTCGCCGCGCGAGGGCACGCCCGCTACGTCGACGGCGCGAAACGCGTACGTGCTCATCTCAGGCCCCGTTCGTCATCGCGGCAGGTGCGCCGCTCATGGCCGGCGGCGCCGCCCCGAGCAGGCGCTTGAGCTCCTCGGGCACGGACGCACGCTGCTCGGCGAGCTGTCGCGAGACCCGGCCGAGGCGCACCAGCTGGGCGAGGTGGGCATCCATCGTCTGCATCCCGATCGAGCCCGAGGTCTGGATCGCGGAGTAGATCTGATGCGTCTTGCCCTCCCGGATGAGGTTGCGAACTGCGGGAGTCGGGATCAGAACCTCGGCTGCCACCACACGCCCGGCGCCGTCCGCCGTCGGAAGCAGCTGCTGGGTGACGACGCCCTGAAGCGCGATCGAGAGCTGCATCCGGACCTGCGCCTGCTGCTGCGCTGGGAAGATGTCGATGATGCGGTCGACCGTCTGGGCCGTCGACTGGGTGTGCAGAGTGGCGAAGACGAGGTGGCCTGTCTCGGCCGCCGTCAGGGCGGTCGACATCGTCTCGAGGTCGCGCATCTCGCCGACGAGGATCACGTCCGGGTCCTCACGAAGGGCCGCCTTGAGTGCCGACGCGAAGTCCTCCGCGTCTGCGCCGATCTCCCGCTGATTGACGATGCAGCGCTTGTGGTTGTGGAGGAACTCGATCGGGTCCTCGATCGTGAGCATGTGCTCGTCGCGCTCCTCGTTGATGATGTCGAGCATCGCCGCGAGCGAGGTCGACTTGCCGGAGCCGGTCGGCCCGGTCACCAGGACCAGCCCTCGCGGTTTCCTGGTGAGCTCCTCGAGGACCCGTGGCAGGCCGAGCTCGTCGAGCTTCGGGATCTCGTGTGGAATGCGTCGAAAGGCCGCGCTGATCGATCCCCGCTGGAAGAAGCAGTTGACGCGGAAGCGCGCGACGCCCGGGACGGCGTAAGCGAGGTCGAGCTGCTTGTGCGACTCGAAGCGCTTGCGCTGGTCGTCGTTGAGCAGGCTGTAGACGGTGTCGCGGGTCTGCTGCGCCGTCAGCGGCTCGTAGTCCTCAAGCGCCGTGATTCGCCCCCGCAGTCGAATGGCCGGGCAGAAGCCAGGGCTCAGGTGGACGTCCGAGGCGCGCTCCTCGGCCATCTTCGTGAGAACCTCGGCGAAGTCGAAATCGCGCGTTTGGGGTGAAGCAGCGGCAGCTTCCATGTCCATTACCAATCGTCCGTTCGTGCGTCGCCCTTGACACCCAAAAGTGGGGTCTGACGGTCGGTTCGCTCAGGACGCGACCCGGGCGACCTCCTCGATGCTCGTCATGCCGGCGCGCACCTTCTCCAGGCCGGACTGTCGCAGGGTGAGCATTCCCTCCTCGACGGCCACGGCGCCGACCTCCGCCTCGGGCGCCATCGCCACGATCATCTCCTTGATCCGCTCGCTCAGCACCATCACCGAGTAGATCCCAAGCCGGCCGCGATAGCCGCTGCCGTGGCAGCGCGGACAGCCGAGCGGCTCGTAGGCCTCCAGGTCGGTCCCGACCCGGAAGCCGGACTCGGCGAGGGACGCCTGCGGGATGACGACGCGCTTCTTGCAGTGGCTGCAGAGCACCCGAGCCAGGCGCTGTGCGACGACGCACTCGACAGCCGAGGAGGTGAGGAAGGACTCGATGCCCATCTCCTGCAGGCGTGTGATTGCGCCGGGGGCGTCGTTCGTGTGCAGCGTCGTCAGGACCATGTGGCCGGTGAGGGCGGCCTCGATTGCGATCCTGGCGGTCTCGGCGTCCCGGATCTCGCCGACCATGATCACGTCCGGATCCGCACGCAGAACCGAGCGCAGCCCGGTTGCGAACGTGAGCCCCGCCTTGCGGTGGACGCCGATCTGATTCACCCCCACCAGCCGGAATTCGACCGGGTCCTCGATCGTGACGACGTGCTTGTCCACCCCGTTCAGCTCCTGGAGCGCGGCGTACAGGGTGGTCGACTTACCGGCTCCGGTCGGTCCGGTGACGAGCACGGCGCCGTACGGCTTCCGAAAGGAGGTCTCGAAGCGCGTCCGCTGGTCCCCGATCATGCCCAGGTCGTCGAGCGTCTTCAGGGCGCCCGACTCGTCGAGGATGCGGATCGACGCCCCTTCGCCGGTCTGGGTCGGGAGCGTGGTCACACGCAGGTCGATGCGGCGGTCGTCGATCTTCACGCCCACGCGCCCGTCCTGAGGGATGCGCTTCTCGGCGATGTCGAGCTCGCTCATGATCTTGATGCGTGAGATCACGCCCGCGACCATCCGCTTCGGCACCCGGGCGCTCTCCTGCAGCACGCCGTCGACCCGGAAGCGAATCCGCATATCCCCGTCCTCCGGCTCGAAGTGGATGTCGGAGGCGCCCTCCGCCACGGCCTGTCCGAGGATGCTGTTGACCAGCTTGATCACCGGGCCGTCCTGGGCGGAGGCGCGCAGGTCGGTGAGCTCCCCGCCGTCCTCGAGGGCCTCCTCTTCCTCCTCCGCGCCCTCGGTGATGGCATCGGAGATCGTGCTCTGCATCGTGCTGATCTTCGTGACCAGCCCCTCGATGTCGCCGGCCGAAGCCACGGCAACGGCGCAGCTCAGACCGGTCCCCATCTGGACGTCGTCCAGGGCGAGAAGGTTGGTCGGGTCGGCCATCGCCAGCAACAGCGTGGTCTCGTCGACGAAGGCCACCGGCAGCACCTGGTGGCGGCGCGCCGAGCTGGCCGAGATCAGGTTGGCCGCGCCCATGTCGACGTTGAACAGCGACAGATCGACATAGTCGAGCCCGTAGCGCTCGGCCGTGGCCCGGGAGAGCTGCTCGGCGTCGATCGCTCCCTGCTCGACGAGGATCTCCTCGGGCCGCTTGCCCGCGCTTCGCGAAGCGGCGATTGCCTGATCGACCTGCTCGCGGGTAGCGTGGCCGAGCTCGACGATGGCATCCGTGATGAAGCCGCCGGTATGCCCGCGGCTCATCGGCGGGATCAGGCCGGGTGTTCCACCAGTCTCTCCCTCGGCGTCCGGCGCGGCGGCCTGAGCAGCGGATGCTCCCGCGTCGCCGCCGGCTCCGGGAACCGGACGTAGATACTCAGGCAGCTCCCGCACGCGGGTACCACCTCATCTGGGGCTGTAGGGCAGGTTGTCCTTGCCGGAGTAGACGGCGTCGTGGACGGCCTGCACTACCCCCTGCGCGTCGCGGAATCCGTAGGCGACCTGAGCCTCGGGCGACGGTCCGCTGACCCGCTTGGGCCGCAGAACGACAAGCGCCGGGGCCTGGGAGAGAGCCACCCCCTGGGTGATCCGGGAGTACCGGGCGACCCTGTTCGCGCGGGTGACGAAGACGGAGACGCCCGGATCGCCGGTGAGCAGGCGCACCGAGCTGTGCACGAGGCGGTCGTCGATGCCGCCCTGCCGGACGACGAGCAGGACGACGGTGTCCCCGCCCTTCCAGGCGGCGATCAGGGGCTTGGGCAGCCCGGGCCCCGGGACCAGCGCGTCGGGGCTGACGCCATCGGTGGCGGGCGGAGCCGAGGGCACCGCGGCTGACCCGGCCGTCGCCGCCCCCGTCGAGGGGGTGGCGCTGCCGGTGGCCGGTGGGCTGGACGTCACCGGCGCGGCCGAAGAGGCCGTGGAGCTCGAGTCCGACGATCCCTTCTTCGTGTTCATCATGAAGAAGACGGCCACGATCAGAGCCAGCCCGCCGAGCACGGCGATCTGGACCATCGGGTTGTTGTTGATCGCCTGTCTCACTGAACCTCTGCTCCCACGGGCTCCCCATCGCCGTTGCCGACGATCTGCTCGATGCCGCTGGCGCGCTGGCCCTTGGCGGCCAGCATCAGCTTGAAGTCGTGCGGGCTCGATGCGGTCTCCATGGCGACCTCCTCGGAGACGACCCCGTCGGTGACGTAGCCGAGCAGTGCCTGATCGAAGGTCTGCATGCCGTAGAAGTCGCCCTCCGAGATCACCTCGCTGATCTTCCCCGTCTCCTCCGGGTTGAGGATCAGATCCTGGATGCGGCCGGTGACGGCCATCACCTCGGAGACGGCCACCCGGCCCTCGCGGTCGATCCGCGGCACCAGCCGCTGCGAGATCGCGCCCTTGAGCGTCGAGGCGAGCATGACCCGCGCCTGCTGCTGCAGGTGCGGCGGGAAGAAGTCGATGATCCGGTTGATCGTCTCGGTCGCGTCCAGGGTGTGGAGCGTCGACATGACGAGGTGGCCGGTCTCCGCGGCCGAGAGCGCGGTGCGGACGGTCTCCTCGTCGCGCATCTCCCCGATCAGGATCACGTCGGGGTCCTGACGCAGGACGCGCCTCATCGCCTGAGCGAAGCTCTTCGTGTCCGCGCCGACCTCGCGCTGGTTGATGATCGAGAGCTTGTCCCGGTGGAGGTACTCGATCGGGTCCTCCATCGTCACGATGTGGCGAGCCCGGGTCGAGTTGATGTGGTCGATCATCGCCGCGAGCGTCGTCGACTTGCCCGAGCCGGTCGTTCCGGTCAGCAGGATGATTCCGCGGGGCTCCTCGGCCAGCCGGCGGACCACCTCGGGGAGGCCGAGATCGTCGATCGTCCGGACCTGGAAGGGAATGGCGCGCAGCGCGATCGAGACGGCGCCCCTCTGCTTGAAGGCGTTGACGCGGAAGCGGGAGACCCCCTCGAGCTGGTACGAGAAGTCGGCCTCGCCGTTCTCCTCGAACTCGGCGAGGATCTCGGGGGCTGCAATGTCCTTGAGCGCTCCTTCGGTGTCGCTCGGTGCGAGCTGCTCCGAGGCCTGGAGCGCCCAGAGGTCGCCGTGGACGCGCGCGATCGGAGGCGAGTCCGCCTTGATGTGGAGGTCTGAGCCCTCCCGCTCCACCATGTAGCGGAGCGCAGAGTCGATATCGAAACCCATCCCTCGCCCTATCGGGCGTGGGCGGGCGTAGCTAGATCAGCAAAATTGGGGTGCTAAGGCCGAAGCTCCTCCACGACCTCATAGACCCCTTCGAGCGGGGTGTCGTGGACGTACTTCCCGATCTCCTCCTGGCGCTTGGCCTCGTCCTCGGCCGAGCCGCGCACGACGTCGAGCGAGTTCCGGTCGATGTCGAAGATCCCAAACGAGATGACCTCGTTGTCGTCCTTGATGTTCCGAGCGTGGTAGACGACCGAACCCTCGGGTAGCCCCTCGGGCGCTTCGTCGCTGCCTCCCCCCCATGCCTTGCGGAACTCGTCCCATTGATCGCCCTTCAGACGCCGGGCGCTGAAAAAGACCAGCATGCCTTCTCCTCTCCTCGCGTGATCGTGCGCAAGGAGCCTATGCCACGAGGGAAGCTGGCTTAGGCGACTTCGCGGAGCTTCTGAGCCTCAGCCAGCGATTGAAGCTTCTTGAGGCTCTGGTTCTCGATCTGCCGGATCCGCTCGCGGGTGACGTTGAACGTCCGGCCGACC
>DATAPB010000120.1:0-4441 GCA_036265435.1 Solirubrobacterales bacterium
GGCGGGGTTGAGTCGTCCGTTCCAGATGATCGGCGGCAGGCTCTGGCGGGCCCAGGCAACGTTCGGCCCGGCATTGGCGCCGGCGCTCCACCTGACGATCGCGACGCGGCCATCGCGATAGCCGACGAGCGTGGCGTTGCCCTTCGCGAGCGGCTCGTTGATGCGGCCGTTGTCGGTCGAGCCGTTGTTCGTGTCCGAGTAGATGAAGCCGCTGTTGAGTCGCCAGCAACCGCCGGCGCTGGTCGTTCGGGACCATCATCGGGCCGCGTACGGCGGCGTGCGGCGGCTCGTAGCGGCCCGGATAGAACGCGAGCGCGGTGCGCGTGTGATCGAACCAGGCGACGTAGGCGACGATGCGCGGGTAGTCGAGCTCGGGGCGAAAGGTCGTCACCAGCACCGGTGCGCCACCCTGGATCGGTGGGCCGGTCGGCTTCCAGACCCCTTCGCCGGGTAGGCGGTGCGGGAATACCGGCTTGATCCGCTGCGGCCCCGGGGCCGCCTCATTCGGCGCCTTCACGGCCGCGCCTGTCGGAGGCAGGCTGGTCAGCTGTGGGCCGCCCTTGGTCGGCGCGTTCCAGCTGTAGTAGACGTGCTCGATCTCATCGACCAGCTGGTTGCCGAGGGGAACATCGGCCCGGACCCACTCGACGCTGCGCGGGAAGAAGGCCATGCTCGAAGGCCGCAGCATCCAGGTCGCATACGAATAGATCACTGGCGACAGCAGAACGGGCACTGCCACAAGAAGAAAGGTTCGCCGGCGTCGCCGTCGGCGTCTGACCTTCGCCTCGCGCCTCTGCTCTCGGCGCGCCGCAATCTGGGCCTGCGTGGTCGAGCCGGGCGGTGGGTCCGCCGCGGCCGGCGGGCTACTCACAGCAGGACCGGCGCCAGACTGCCGCAGACCACCCATTTCAGAAAAACCTAGGCTCGATAGATCAAGAGACGATGAAAGATGACGGCCCCGGAGGGCTCCGACTCTGCCCCGTCGCCGAGCTAACGCTTTGGACGAAAAGCAGCTACCTGTCGGTTCGTTCGGGCGCCCTGAACCGACGCAACGGGCGTTCCTCGATTGATCAGGGTCGCGCTAGGGCGCGTTGATGAAGTCCAGGCTCGCGGCGACGCGCGAGTAGACCGACGGGGCGGCGGGCAGGCCGCAGAGCGCACCCCCGTAGGAAACCGTGCCGACCTCAACGGTTCCGGTCGGCGTGTCAGCGACCAGGGGGCCTCCACTGTCACCCGAGCACGCCGAGGTGTGGATCTTGAAGCGGCCCGCCTTCTTCCGCTTCGCACCCAGCGCGCAGATCATGCTCTCCGGCGCGAACAGGTCTCTCGTATACGCCTTCAGGCAGCGCTTGTCGGTCCGGACGATCTCGAAGGTCTGTTTGAGGAAGGGCGAGAGGTGTACGCCGAAGGGGTTGGTCGCTCCGAAGCCCGCCACGCGCAGGGTCGAGCCGGCGACCGTGGCCCCGGCGCTCTGCTGCGGAGTCGCCAACGGGACCGGTGGGACGCTCGTCGGCTGGGCGAGGTTGAGGACGGCCACGTCGTGCAGCCCGGTCTGCTCGAAGTCCGGATGGACCCTCCCCGAGCTGACGCCGATGACCTGCCCGGCGGTCTTGTTCCTCAGGTCGGGGCGCCCGAGGATGACCTGGAAGTTGGCGAGGTTGAATCCGGCCACGCAGTGACCGGCCGTCAGGACCTTGGTCGGCCCGATCACCGAGCCGCTGCAGTGCATGTGGCCCTTGCGGAAGATGGCCACCGCATAGGGCCACTGCGCCGGGTTGGCGGGCCCGCCCCCGACGATCGAGGAGTGCGCACGAGGCGCGGCGGAGCCGGCCGGCGGCACAGCGACGGCGCTCAGCGCGCAGGCGCACGCGAGGGCTGCCATCAGGTTGCGGGTTCGACGCCTCGTCTTCATGGCGGTGGTTCGGCCCGTCCCTAGCCGAGTCCGAGCTCGTGACGGTAGTGACGCGCGTAGTCGTCACGCTTGTCGAGTACATCCTCCACGTACCCGCGCGTCTCGGGAAAGGGGATGTCATCGAGCTGCAGATCCGAGCCGCCCCACGCGATGACGTTGGTCTCCCCCGCGTTGTACGCCGCCAGCGCCGCCACCTCGTTCTCCCCGAACTTGTCCAGCAGGTAGCGGAGGTAGAAGGTCCCGTACCGGATGTTGATGTCCGGGTTCGAGAGGTCCTCGAACTTGAAGGTCTGACCCCCGCTCAGCCTCTCGATCAGCTTCGCGGTGCCCGGCGTGATCTGCATCAGGCCGCGAGCGCCGGCGTGCGAGGTCTGGTCGCGGAACCGGGACTCCGCGTAGATGACCGAAGCGATCAGGTCGGCCGGCACCCCCTTGTCGGCCGCCTGCTGCCGAATGATGTCCTCGTGGCGCAGGGGCAGCGTGAACTCCTCGAGCGTGCGCTGGAAGCGGTCGCTGTTGATGAGCAGGAAGACGCCGAGCGCTGCGATCAGGAGCGTCCCGCCGATGACCAGCGTCCTGCGCCCGCGGCGGCTCCCCACCTGCGGGCGGCCCCGGCCGGACGATCGACGACCGGCGCGGCCGCCGCTCTTGCGGCTGCCCGCGCGTCGCGCGCGCACGGTGGCGCTCACTCCGGCTCCTTCACCGTCAATTGCTCGATCAGCTTTCGCACCTCTGACTCCAACTCCTCGAGCGAGGCATCGTTGCGGATGATGTGGTCGGCACGGCGCCCCTTCTCGGCCTGATCGAGCTGCCTCTCCTCCCGTCCGGCCAGTCCGCCCTGGCCGCGATCGCGCAGGCGGGCGTCGCGAAGCTCATCGTCGGCGACCACCGCGACCGTTGCGTCGAACGCGTTCTCCATCGCGGCCTCGAACAGCAAAGGCACCTCGACGACCGCGACCGGGACGCCGGGATCGAGCTTCTGCCGCCATTCGAGCACGTGAGCGCCGACCCGCGGGTGCGTGACGCTCTCCAGCCAGGCGAGCTCCCCGCGATCGTTGAAGACGATGGCGCTGACCCTGTCGCGATCGACCTTTCCATTGGGAGCGATCACCTCCCCCCAGCGTTCGACGAGGGCGGCGCGAACCTCGTCGTCCTCCAAGAGGTCATGGGCGACCCTGTCGGTCGAGAGGGTGGCGGCTCCAAGCCGCTCGAATGCCGCGAGCGCTTCCGACTTGCCTGCCCCGATCCCCCCGGTGAGGCCGACGAAGCGCGTCAACCCTGGCTGGGCGGTGGCTCCTCGGACGGGGGCTCCTCGGAGGGCGGCTCCTCGGACGGAGGCTCCTCCGACGGCGCCTCATCGGGAGTGATCTCCTCCGGCGGTGCCTCGGGCGCGACCTCCGCGGCCGGCTGTTCGCCATCCTCGGGCGCGGCCTCCGCTGCCTCTTCGGCGGCCGGCTCCTTGGCCGGCGCCTCCTCTGCGGACTCGGCGGCCGGTGCCTCCATGCCCTCCGGCGGCTCCGCATCCTCGATCACGACGTCGTCGCTGAGCGGACGGGTCGGGAGCTCCTGCCCCTCGACGCGCTTCACGCTCAGCGAGAGGCGGCGGCGGGACTCGTCGACCTCAAGGATCTTCACCTTGAGCTCGTCGCCCGGCCGGACGACCTCGGCGGGGCTCTCGACGTGGTGCTGCGCCAACTCGGAGATGTGGACGAGGCCCTCGACACCGGGAAGGATCTGGACGAAGGCGCCGAACGCGACGATCTTCGTGACCTTGCCGTCGACGACGTCGCCCTCCTTGTAGTCGTTGAGGACGCGCTGCCACGGGTCCTCTTGGGTCTGCTTGAGACCCAGCGAGATGCGCTGGCGCTCCCGGTCGATGTCGAGCACCTTGACCCGCACCGTGTCGCCGATCGAGACGACCTCGGACGGGTGGTTGACGTGGCTCCACGAAAGCTCGGAGATGTGGATCAGGCCGTCGATGCCCTCCAGGTCGACGAAGGCACCGAAGTCGACGATGTTCGAGATCTTGCCCTCGACAACCTGGCCGGGCTGGAGCCGGCCGAGGATCTGCTCGCGGACCTCCTTGCGCTCCTCCTCGAGGACCGCGCGGCGGGAGAGGACGACGTTGTTGCGGGAGCGGTTGAGCTCGATCACCTTGCACTCGAGCTGCTGGCCCATGAACTCGTCGAGGTTCTGGACCCGCCGAATGTCGACCAGCGACGCGGGCAGGAAGCCCCGGACGCCGAGGTCGAGGATCAGGCCGCCCTTGACGACCTCGATCACCGTGCCGGTCACGGGCTCCCCCGTCTCGGCGGCCTGCTCGATCTTGCGCCAGGCCTTCTCGAAGCGGGCGCGCTTCTTGGAGAGGATCAGGCGCCCTTCCTGGTCCTCCTTGGTGAGGACGAGTGCGTCGACCTCCTCCCCGAGCTCGACCTCCTCGGACGGCTTCACCGTCTTGCGGATCGAGAGCTCGTTGGAGGGGATGACTCCCTCCGACTTGTAGCCGATGTCCACCAGGACCTCGTCCTG
>DATAPB010000121.1:0-7101 GCA_036265435.1 Solirubrobacterales bacterium
TGTGGGAAGCCGTGGAGGAGCAGAACTGGCGGCCCGGTGCCAGCCATTCCCGGTCGGTAGCGCGTTGCGCCGACCTGGATCTCCTTGTATTCGAATCCTTCGATCATCGGTCCGGTCTGCCCTCCCGCAGCCCCGTTACACCCGCCACAATCGGGCCATGCGGATCTCGGCCAGAGCCGCTAGCGCCGTCGCCACCGCGACTCTCGGACTCGCCGCGGCCGGCCTGATCGCCTGCTCGAGCGACCCCGAGGCGAAGCCTAAGCCTCGCGCGCAGGTGCTCGTCTTCTCCAAAACTGCGGGATTTCGGCACGACTCGATCCCCGCCGGGATCGCCACGATCAGGAGCCTCGACCTGGCGAACGGCTTCTCGGTCAGCGCCACCGAGGACGACGGTGCCTTCACGCGTAGGCGTTTGGGCCGCTTCGACGCCGTGGTCTTCCTCAGCACCAGCGGCGACGTCCTCTCGCCACGGCAGCAGCGTGCCTTCCGCTCCTACATGAGGCACGGCGGTGGCTGGGTCGGGATCCACTCCGCCGCCGACACGGAATACGACTGGCCCTTCTACGGCCGGCTGCTCGGCGCCTACTTCAAACAGCACCCGGCGATCCAGCCTGCGGTCGTCGACGTCACCGACCGGTCCAACCCCTCGACCCGGCACCTCCTTGCCCGCTGGCCGCGAACCGACGAGTGGTACGACTTCCGCGCGAATCCGCGCGGTGCCGTCCACCTCCTGGCGACGCTCGATGAGTCCACCTACTCGGGCGGCACGATGGGCGCCGACCATCCGATCGCCTGGTGCCATCCCTTCAAGGGCGGACGTGCCTGGTACACGGCGGGCGGCCACACCACCGAGTCCTACTCGGAGCCGGACTTCCGCCGGCACCTGCTCGGCGGCATCCTCTGGGCCGCCGGGCTCGCGAAGGGCAGCTGCCGGGTCTAGCCAGGCGCGAGGGCCGGCGCTAGGGCTTGCAGAGCCTGTCGCGGATCCAGCCGGAGGCAGCGCTCAGCTCGAGGCGGCCCGCGAGCAGCGTCTGCGCGAAGTCGGTCCCCTCGTCGGCGAGCCTGCCGTCGGGGGAGTCGGCGGGATCCCGGCGCAGGTTCTCGGAGATCCACCGCGTGACGACGGAGCCGCCGAACATGCTCGCCCTGGCGACCCCGACGAAGTGACGCACCTGGCCGCGGGTGCCATCGTCGAACTCGGGTTTGAAGCCGCGCCCCACGATCACGTTGCGCCCGTCGCGGGCCAGATCGAGCAGGGCGAGCCGACCCGGGCGAATGCCGGCCCCCTGCTGCCCGAGGTCGATCAGAAACCGCTCGGCCGTGCGGTCCCGCGCCGCGAGGTTTGCGGCGAGGCCCGCCAGGCGCTGGCAGGCGGTTCCTGAGAGCGGTTCGGTCGCTGCCCCCTGGGCGCCGGCGGAGGAACCCGACTCACCGCCGAAGGGGTCGAGCGCAACGTAGGCGACCGCGCCCGCCGCCAACACAAGCGCGAGCGCGATCAGGAGCTTCATCCCGGCGAAGAGCCCGGGAACTCGCCCGTCTCGGCGATCTCATGGATCGCGACCTCGGGCCGCTCCGAGACGACCTCCAGCAATCCGGCGGCGAACTCGTGCAGGTGGGGCTGGGCGAAATGCCGGTCGAGTGCCTCGCGATCGGCCCACTCCTCGACTGCGATGAAGCTGTGAGGGTCCTCGACGGCGGCGAAGAACCCGTAGCGGATGCAGCCCTCCTCCCTGCGGGAGTCCTCCTGCATCCGCTCCAGCAGCGCCACCAGCCGCTCGCGCTGCTCAGGCTCGCAGCGGACCCGTCCGATCACCACGATCACGGCGCTGGCGACCGTAGCAGCGATCAGCCCGAGAGCCGGGTGAGCCAGACGGCCGTGAGCGCGGGGATCGCCTTGGCCGAGGAGATCCCCCGCACCGAACCCTCCACCCCGATCCCGCTCTGCGGGCCGCCGACCGTGTTCAGCAGCGGATCGGCCTCGGCGGCGCGCATCCCGGCCGCATCCAGCGGATCGGCGACCTGCGCCGCCCCCTCGGCGAGCATCCGGTAGCGCTGAGCGGGGAAGGGGGCCACCACGAACGTGACGCCGTCGAGTGCGGGCCCCAGCCCCATCGGGCTGCCCCACCACCCCGCGAAGCGCGAGAGCTCGAGGCGCGCCGGGCCGCTCGAGCTGGGCCGGAATCCACCCGTTCCGGAGTTGCGCACGTCGGGCAGGAATCGCGCGCTCTTGCCGCTCTGCGGCTCGAGCGCGCCCGGGGAGACGATCCCGAGTCGCGGGGAGGCGAGGCGCTGTGGAAGGTCACGCACGCGTCTATCGAGAAGGAAGCGCACCTCGTTCGGAGTCGGCGCGTCGACGGCGAACAGGTGCGGCAGCAGGGCGCGTCCCCGCGGGTCGCTCTGCCAGCGCCGGGAATTCGCGAGCACCGTGGCGGCGTTGAACGGTGAGCCGTCCTGGAACCGCACCCCGGAGCGCAGCTCGAGGCTCCAGATGCTTCGGTTCGCCGAGGGGCCCACCGCCACTACGAGCCCCGGCTGCGTCACGGTCTGCCCGTACGGACCGTGGAGCTGCGCGATCAGAGGCTCGTAGACCTGGCGGGTGACCGTCTGCGTGGCGCGGTCCTTCGCCGCCAGGGGATCGAGCGTCTTGGGGAGGCTGGGGACGGCGTAGAACAGCGTGCCACCACCCCCGGCCGGCGGCAGCTGCGGACCACTCCTCGATCCATTTCCGTCTCCTCCGCCGCAGCCGGCGAGGGTGCCGAGAACGAGTACCGCGAGTGTGGCGGCGCGGAGCCGCATCTGCGCCTTAGAGGTTGATGATGATGAGAGCGTTCAGCGCCCAGAGGACCCCGAAGAAGACGGTCCACCTGGTCAGGTTGCGCTCCACGGTCGAGCCGCCCCCGAAGGAGCTGCCGCCCCCGCCGATGCCGAACGCGCCGGAGAGGCCGGTGTCCTTGCCGGAGTGCAGGAGGACCAGGAAGATCAGGACCACCGAGAAGATGACCTCGATCACGCTGAGCACGGTTGCCATGGGCGCCAGTGTAGGGGACGTCCGCTCAGTTCCCGCCCTTCGGGGGCCGTAACCGGTCGATCTTCTTCAGGATGTCGATCGCCTCGGCCCGCAGCTCGCGGTCGAGCCGCTGGAAGTCCTCCTCGGTCAGCTTGCCCGAGGCGCGGTCGGTCTCCGCGTCGCGGATCTGGCGGTACTTCGCCGCCTTGCGGGCCTCCAGGTCGGCGAGCTCCGCGATCGCCGGATCATCGCTCTGGGCGGGCTCCCGGTTGCGAATCGGCGCCGTCACGAACCAGGCGAGGAGCACGACGATGACCAGGGCGAGGACGAACTCCATCACTAATCGGGTTGCTGCTCAGCTTCGCTTCCGCTGCACCCTCTCATCAGCTTAAGGAGGAGTCGCCGCTGTCCGGCGACTGCCTAGCTCGACTCGGTGGCCGTCCCGAGCTCCCGCCCGAGGCGCGCCTTGTACGCGGCCTCGAGGCGGCGCCGCGACTCGAGGGCGGGCCAGCCGGCCATCACCGCCCCGGCGAGGGCGATCAGGGCGCCGATCCAGATCCACCCCACCAGCGGATTGACGATCACGCGGAAGTTGGCCGGTGGCGGATTCTGGATGTAGTGCTGGACGAGCGCCAGGATCGCGAACTCCTGCGCTGCCGGCGGCAGGCTCGCCAGCTGGTCGTTGCCGCGCTTGATGTCGGGGTTCAGCACCGAGAGGTCGGGCTGGAACGCGGTCCAGAGGTCGCCGCCCGCGCGGGTCCGCAGGCCGACCTCGCTCGTCGATTCGCCCATGAAGTAGCGGCCGATCGGCCCCGCGCTTGGGTCGTCGGTCGGGTAGTAGTTGCGCGCCGGGGAGAGCGTGCCGAGGCTCTTGCCGTCCCGGCTGACCGAGAGGTGGGAGACGAACGAGAGACGCTCCGGATTGGGGTCGGAGGTGAGCTTGTCGTAGTGGATCGTGTAGTCGCCGACGTTGGCGGTCTGCCCCACCTGGAGATGGAGGTCCCGGTTCGTCTGGAAGCTCGAGGAGGCCGCGATCCCGATCAGCGTCAGCGCGATCCCGGCGTGCACGATGTAGCCGCCGTAGCGGCGGCGGTTGCGCCCGACCCCCTCGGCGAGGGCGCGCGGCAGCGACTCGCCGGTCAGAGCCCGGCGCGTCGTGGCGGCCCGCCAGAACTCGCCGGCCAGCGCGACGATCGTGAACGCTGCGAACGCGAAGACGAAGAGGGCCCACGGGTGGCTGGCCGCGTCGCTCACGGCCAGCAAGACGACGATCGCCGTGGCGGCGGCGATCCCCGGCCAGAGCAGCAGCCGGCGGGCGGCGCTCCCGCTCAGCCTGCCCCAGGCGAGCAGCGGCCCGATCCCCGTGAAGAGGACGAGCAGGACGCCGATCGGGGTCACGTAGCGGTTGAACCAGGGCGCCGCGAGCGAGTGCTTCTCACCGGTGAAGAACTCGGAGATCAGAGGGAAGAACGTCCCCCAGAAGATCACCGCCGCCAGCCCGACGAGCAGGAGGTTGTTGACGAGGAAGATCGACTCGCGCGAGAGCAGCGAGTCGATCCGGCGCTCCGGCCGCAGCTGATCGAGCCGCGACACGATCAGCACCGTCGAGCCGATCGCGACCACGGCGATCAGCGCGAGCAGCGGGCCGCCGACGGTCGAGGCGCCGAAGGCATGGATCGACTGCAGCACCCCGGAGCGAACGAGGAACGTGCCCAGCAGGCAGAGCGAGAAGGTGCCGCAGATCAGGCTGACGTTCCAGACCTTCAGCATCCCCCGCTTCTCCTGCACCATCACCGAGTGCAGGAAGGCCGTGCCGACGAGCCACGGCATCAGGGCCGCGTTCTCCACCGGGTCCCAGCCCCAGTAGCCGCCCCAGCCGAGCTCCTCGTAGGACCAGCGCGATCCCAGCAGCAGCCCGATGCCGAGGAAGGTCCAGGCGCAGAGCGCGAAGTTGCGGGTGGTCCGGATCCAGCTCGCGTCGAGGCGGCGGGCGATCAGGGCGCCGACGCAGAAGGCGAACGGGATCGACCAGAAGACGTAGCCCGAATAGAGCATCGGCGGGTGGACCGCCATGTACGGGTTGCGCAGCAGCGGGGTGAGCCCCGCGCCCTCCGCCGGCGCCGGATCGAGGTGGGCGAAGGGCTGCGCCTTGAAGATCATCAGCCCGACGAAGAAGGCGCCGATGCCGGCCAGGACCGCGGTCGCCCAGGGGACGATCTCGCGGTGTCGGTTGCGGGTGATGAAGAGCACCGCGGTCGAGGCCAGCGAGAGCACCCACGCCCAGAGCAGCAGCGAGCCCTCCTGGCTCGACCACATCGCGGTCAGCTTGTAGAAGGTCGGCGTGGTGGTCGAGGAGTGGTCCGCGACCAGCGCGAAGCCGAAGTCGTCCCGGAGGAAGGCGACCTCGATGATCACCACCGCGCCGGTGAGGAGCCCCGCCATCGCGAAGACCGCCCGCCGCGAGGACTCCACCCAGCGCCGGTCGCCCGTGCGCCCGCCGTGGACTGCGGCGCCGGCCGCGTAGAGGGCGGCGAGCAGCGCGGCGGCCAGCAGTGCGGAGCCGAGGATGGTCAGCTGGACTGCCCCGGCGTGGTCGTCGTGAACTTCGACGGGCACTTCGTGATCAGGCTGTCGCGCTGGCCGACGAAGGTGCCGTCCTGGAGCTTGCCGGTGACGATCACCTCGCGCCCGTCGCGGAACGGATCCGGCACCTCGCCCGTATAGGTCACCGGGATCGGATCCGTGCCGTCGCGGTCGGAGATCTTGAAGTTGAGCTGGTCACCCGCGTGCTGGATCGACCCCGGAACGACCTCGCCGGTCAGCTCATAGGTCCCGGAAGGGTCGGACTGGAGCAGCTGCGAGGGCTCCTTTGCCTCGGTCGACGCGCTGAACGACGTGTAGACGAGTCCCGCCGCCAGCAGGACCGCTGCGGACAGGGCTACGACGAGGCGAATCTTTCGCTTGCGCGACGGGTCCACTGCCTCGCTGATTATCGCAATCGAGCCTTAAGGGACAAGCGATCGTCGCTAGGGTGACTGTCTCCCGTGGCCGCCCTGGATCCAGTCGTCATCCTCTGCGGCGGCCGGGGCACCCGGCTCCGCGAGCGCACTGAATCGATCCCCAAGGCCCTGGTCGAGATCGGCAGCCGCCCGATCCTCTGGCACGTGATCTCGATCTACAGCCACCAGGGGTTCTCCCGGTTCCTGCTCCTGACCGGCTACAAGGGCGAGCTGATCGCCGAATGGGTGGGCCGGACGGCATGGCCTGAGGGCGCCCGTGTCGAATGTCTCGACACTGGGCTGGAGACACCGACGGGGGGCCGGGTCAAGCTCGCGGAGGAGCGGCTGGAAGGAGCGCCCTTTTCCCTGACCTACGCCGACGGCGTGGCCGACATCGATCTCGCCGGGCTGGTCGAGTTCCATCGCGAGGGCGATGCACTCGCCACGATGACCGTTGTCCGGCCCGAGCTCCAGTTCGGCGTCGCCGACCTCGACGAGGACCGTGTGCGCGCCTTTCACGAGAAGCCCCAGGTCGAGAGCTGGATCAACGGTGGCTTCTTCTGCTTCGAGCCGGGGGCGCTGGAATATCTGAGCGAGGACAGTGTCCTCGAGCGCGAGCCGCTGAAGGGACTCGCCGCCGACGGGCAGCTCCGCGCCTACCGCCACCGGGGCTTCTGGGACTGCATGGACACCTACAAGGACGCGGTGCTGCTCAACGATCTCTGGGAGTCGGGCGATCCTCCCTGGCGGGTCTGGGCGGAGGAGCCGGCGCTGTGAGGGCGCTGGTCACAGGGGCTCGCGGCTTTGCCGCGTCCTGGCTCGCCAAGGCTCTGCTGGAGGAGGGCGCCGAGGTGACCTCGATCGACCGCGACGGTGCCACCCCCAGCGGTCTCGAGCTGCAGGGGATCGCGGGCGACGTGAACGACGTCGTGGCCGACCTACGTGACTACGACGCCGTGCTCGATCTGCTGCGAGCGGATCGGATCGACTCGGTGTTTCACCTCGCCGCTCAGCCGATCGTCGGCGACGCCAACGCCTCCCCCCTGCCGACCTTCGAGACGAACATCGGGGGCACCTGGGTCCTGCTCGAAGCCT
>DATAPB010000122.1:0-8619 GCA_036265435.1 Solirubrobacterales bacterium
CGCACGAGGTGATCGAAGACCTTGCCCGACCACTCGATGGCCGCATCCCGCCCGCGGTGAACGGTCCGCTCGGTCCGGATCTCGATCTCGGGATGCACGAGCTCGCCCACCGCCGCCTGGTCGCCGGCGCTGAGCGCGGCCAAGAAGCGGCGAGCGAGCTCGTCTGAATCCGTCGTCAGCTCCTGCTTCGGCGCAGGTTCTCCATGAAGCGCCGCGGCTGCGCGCCGAGGCTCGCCTCGCGCGTCAAGCTGAGGCCCAGAGCGATCACTCCGACGATAAGCAACACCCAGGGCCAGCCGCCGAATTTGAACGGGTTCGGCTGCTCGGAGTTGAGATCGAGGCCGGCGATGACGAGGAACAGCGCCAGGCCGACCGCCCCGACGTAGACCGGTCCCCGGGTGCCGATCTGCGACCCGATCGCGACCAGGCCGAGGGAGACCAGCAGCAGCATGATGTCCCAGAAGTTGCTGGTCTGGATCGGCGGCGTGCTTCCACTGAGGGGGTTCAGGTTCCCGATCGCGGTGATGCCGAGCGCGCACCCGATCACCGCGGCGATACCGGCTCCGGTGACCAGCTCCGATGCCTTCCAGAGGCCGAGATCGCCGGAGGGTGCGGTGGCGCTCGCGCCGATGTCGTCGCCACCCGGATTGGTGCGCCACACATACAGGGCAGCCGCCAGGAGCCCGATCGCGAGGAGCCCGAGCAACCCCCGGTAGATGCCCCAATGCGCGCCGATCCCCCCGGAGAGGATCTTGTCCCAGAGCGCGGTCCAGGAGACGATCACGGCGATCGAGCCCAGCAGGAACTGAACGCGTACCCCGGCCCTCGCTCCCGCGTAGAACGCGGCCCCCGCGGTGACGGCGGCAATCCAGAAGACGTTGAGGGCGGCGGTCGGCGTGCCACCGATCACGTCGACGAACTGTCCCAGCGCAAGCGGCACGAAGATCAGTCCGAAGACATTGTGGACCGCCTGCCAGGGGCGGAGCTCACCGGTCTGGGGACGGGTGAGGATGCTCCCGTACAAATAGACCGCGGGGATGGCGAGCACCAGGAACATCGGGAAGGCCGCCCACTGCTCGTTGTTCGTCGAAAGGAGCGGGCCCTTGCGGATGTAGATCATCGCTGCGGCGAGCCCGATCAGAAGGCCCCCGATCTCGCGCAGCGCATCGCGCGTGTCGTCGGGCCGAAGCAACTCGTTCATGGTCTCCCTCCCGTCGGAGAGTGGACAGGAAATCCGCGCGGCACCCTACCCGTCCGGCCCCCCGTCAGCCGGTTGGGCTGTCCTTGAGCGCGGTGACGCGGTCGTAGGCCTCCTGGAAGAGAGAGCGGCTCAGGTTGCCGCTCTTCACCTCGCTGAAGAGTGCCTTGAATGCCCGGTCCGACGCACCCGCGCTCCGCCCGTAGAGCAGCATGTCGTCACCGGCCTTGATCGCGCTGGAGGCGGCCACGACCGGAGACGTGGTGCCGGTCACGGCGGGCGCCTCGAGGTCGTCTGTGATCACGACCCCCTTGAAGCCGAGCTGGTCACGGAGCAGGCCGCTGACGATCCCGGGCGAGAGCGCCGCCTGCTTCTGCGACCCGAGCGTCGGATAACTGGCGGTCGAGACCATCATCATCTTGGCGCCGGCGGCGATGGCTCCCTTGAATGGCTCGAGATCGCCCTGGAGCTGCTGGCTCGTCGCCGCGATGGTCACGGCGCTGTCGTCGGGATTCACCGTGGCTCTGCCGAGGCCGGGGAAGTGCTTCGGGGTCGCCACCACCCCGCCGTCCTGAAGTCCCTCGGCGAAGGCGACGCCGACCTTCGTGACCACAGCGGGATCCGATCCGAAGGTGCGGCTCTTGATCGTGTCCGCGGTGTTCGGCTGCGAGACGTCGAGCACGGGAGCGAGGTCCACGTTGATGCCGAGGCCCCGCAGGTACGTGCCCGTCGCCTGCCCCTGGTCCCGGGACTCGTTCTCGTCATCGCTCTTGCCGAGCTGGGCGGGGGAGGCATTCGGCGGGCCCTGAGGCAGCCGCTTCACGTCGCCGCCCTCCTGGTCGATCATCACCAGCAGCGGCGGGCTGTTGCCGGCCCGCGCAGCCTGCTGCAGGGTGGCGATGTCGGCCTTGAGCTTGGTGGCGTCATTGTTGAAGGCGATCACGCCGCCCACCCTGCCCTGCTTGACCCGCTGCAGCAGCGCCTGATCGGGACCCTTGGCGTCCAGCCTCGCGACGATGGACTGCCCGACGAGGCGCTTCAGGCCGATCGTCTGCCCGTTGCCTCCGCCACCGCCGCCGGAGATCAGCACGATCAGGCCGATGACCACCGCGACCGCGATGACGCCGATGACGGCCGCCTCGCGCCGGCGCACACGCGCCGGCAGGTCCCGGTGACGCGACCGGCGGCCCGGTGGCGGCCGGTGGCCGCTGCGTTCGAACTCACCCGTCTCCTCCCGCTCCCGGCGCCGTTCGGCGATCCCCTCGCGGATCGCCTGGAAGGACCCCGTTTCGCGCCGCAGTGGGCGCCATTCGCCGGTGCCCTCGCGATCCCGCTCGCCCGTTGCGACACCCTCGCGGTCGCCGGTGCCCGGCTCCTCCCTATCGCCCGTCGATGGCTCGCGCGACGGCCTCGGCGGGCGCGTCGGCGAATCGGTCCACTCGAAATCCTCGTCGCCTTCGGTGGGACCGCGCCGCTCCATCGACCTATCGCTTTCCGCCCCCGCTTCTCACGGAGATCCCCAACTCCCGCAGTTGGCGCTCTTCGACCGGGGCCGGAGCCCCGGTCAGCGGATCCCCTCCCGAGGCGGTCTTCGGGAACGCGATCACGTCCCGGATCGATTGTGTGCCGTGAAGCAGCGCGACCATGCGGTCCAGGCCGTATGCGATCCCTCCATGTGGCGGAGCGCCGTAGCGGAGCGCGTCGAGGAGGAAGCCGAAGCGCTCCTCCGCCTCCTGCTCCTCGATTCCGATTGCTCCGAACACCTTGCGCTGCACCTCAGGGTCGCTGATACGGATCGAACCCCCACCAATTTCCCATCCGTTCCAGACGACGTCATAGGCCTTCGCCCGGGCCGAGCCCGGATCTGCGGCGTCGAACTCGCCGTCAGGCGAGGTGAACGGGTGGTTCAGGGGGTCCCAACGGTCGCCCTCGGCGTCCCAGCCGAGCAGCGGCCAGTCGACGATCCAGGCGAGCTCGTTCGCCTCAGGGTCGATCAGCCCGAGACGCTCGCCGAGGCGCCGCCGCAGCTCGCCCAGAACCGCGCCGGAGACGAGGGGCTGGTCGGCGACGATCAGGAGGACGTCGCCTTCGCCGGCGCCGAGCTCCTCGTTCGCTGCCGCGATCTCCCCCGCCGAGAGGAACTTCGCGACCGGCGAACGCCAGCCGTCCGCCTCGACCACCGCCCAGACGAGGCCCTTGGCGCCCAGCTCCGTCGCCTCCGCCACCAGGCCATCGAGGTCCGCGCGCGACATCTCGCGGCTGCCCGCGTTCAGGCCCCTGACCACAGCGCCGCCCTCGATCGCCTGCCTGAACGCGTTGAACTCCGAGTCTCGGAACACCTTGGTGAGCAGGTGCAGCTCGAGGCCGAGGCGGAGGTCCGGCTTGTCGGTGCCGTAGCGGTCGAACGCCTCGTCGTAGGAGATGCGCCGCATCGGCAGAGAGACCTCGACGCCGCTGCTGCCCAGAACGAACGCCAGCAGGCGCTCGTTCAGATCGATCACGTCCTCCGTATCGACGAACGACATCTCAATGTCCAGCTGCGTGAAGTCAGGTTGTCGGTCGGCGCGCAGGTCCTCATCCCTGAAGCACCGCGCGATCTGAAAATACCGTTCGAACCCTCCGATCATGAGCAGCTGCTTGAAGAGCTGGGGCGACTGAGGTAGGGCGTAGAACGACCCCGGCTGCAGGCGACTGGGGACGAGGAAGTCGCGGGCGCCCTCGGGGGTCGAGCGGGTCAGGATGGGCGTCTCGATCTCCACGAAACCCTCGCTGGAGAGGAACTCGCGCATCGCCGAGGCCACGCGGTGGCGCAGCTCGAGCCCCTCCCTCATCCAGTCCCGGCGCAGGTCGAGGTAGCGGTAGCGAAGCCGCATCTCCTCGCTCACCTCGCCGGAGAAGGACTCGATCTCGAAGGGCGGGGTCTCGGCGTCCGACAGGAGCCGCGCGTCGGTGACCCGGACCTCGACCTCCCCGGTGGGGAGATCCTCGTTGACAGTCTCGGGTGAGCGCTTGACCACCGGGCCCGCGACGGTGATCACGTCTTCCGAGCGCAGCCTGTGGCCGAGCTCGAAGGCATCGCCGGCCTCATCCGGGTGGAAGACGAGCTGCACGAGGCCCGTGCGGTCGCGCAGGTCGATGAAGACGAGGCCGCCGTGGTCGCGGCGCCGGTGCACCCAGCCGGCGACTCGCACCTCCGAATCGACCCGGTCGGGCAGGATCTGCCCGCACCAGGTGTCTCGGTACTCGTTCGGCCGCAGGGCCGGGAATCCGTCGCTCATCCGGGCGCAGATTCCCACAATCGGGTCGCTCCCCGGCTTCCTGCGGAGCACCCCCGCATCAGGACCGGATTTCTTCAGCGACCCGCGACGGATCGATCTCCCGCTCGTCGCCGGAGTTCAGGTCGCGCAGCGTCGCGTTCCCGTCGCCCGAGAGGATCAGCGCGTAGCGCGCGCCCACCCGGTCCGCCTGCTTCATCTGCCCCTTGGTCGCCCGGTCGGCCAGGTCGAGGTCCGCGGTCAGCCCCGCACGGCGAAGCTCGGTGACCAGGGCGAGGGCGTAGTCGCGGCCGTCGGGACCGGCGACGACGAAGACGCCATCGCGCTCCTGCTCGGACCCTCCCCCGCCCTCCCCATCCTCCAGCGCCAGCGCAATGCGGTCCACGCCGAGCGCCCAGCCGCAACCGGGCGTCGGCGAGCCGCCGAGCAGCTCGATCAGTCCGTCGTAGCGCCCCCCGCCGCCGAGTCCCGACTGGGCGCCGAGTCGATCGCACTCGAACTCGAAGACGGTGCGGGTGTAGTAGTCGAGGCCGCGGACCAGGGTCGGGTCGAGGTCGTAGGCGACGCCGTTGCGGTCGAGGTGCTCGCGGACCTGTTCGAAGTGCTCGGCGTCGGCCGGGTCGAGCCGGTCGAGGAGCTGCGGCGCCTCCTCCATCACTTCACGTGTCCCCTCGTGACCCGCGTCGAACGCGCGCAGCGGATTGGCGTCGATGCGGTTGCGCACCTCCTCGGAGAGCTCGCCCTCTCGGGATCGCAGGTAATCCCGGAGCTCGTCGAGGTACGCGCTCCGCGCCGCCGGTGAGCCCAGACTGCCTAGCCGCAAGCGGACGCCCGGGACGCCGAGCTCGGCGAGAATGTCGCCCGCCAGCACGATCAGCTCCGCGTCGACCAGCGGCGAATCGGAGCCGATCGCCTCGGCGTCGATCTGCGCGAACTGCCGGAAACGCCCGGCCTGCGGGCGCTCGTGGCGGAAGAACGGGCCGTCGGTCCAGAGCTTCACGGGCTGGGCCAGCTTGTGCATGCCGTGCTCGAGGTAGGCCCGGCAGATCGAGGCCGTTGCCTCCGGCCGCAGCGTCAGCGAGCGACCGCCCTGATCCTCGAAGGTGAACATCTCCTTCTGCACGATGTCGGTGGACTCCCCCACGCCCCGGGCGAAGAGCTCGGTGTCCTCGAAGATCGGCGTCTCTATCCGGCCGTATCCGGCTGCCTCGAGCGCCCGCCGGGACGCCTCCTGGATCCGGCGGCGAACTGGCTCCTGTTCGGGAAGCACGTCGAACGTCCCCCTGGGGGCGCTGAACTTCTTAGCCATTGCGCGAGCCTAACCCGGCTTCGCCATCCACGGCCGCCACAAACACCGCGGCCGGATCTACTGCCCGAGCTCAGCGGGCGAGTTCGGCCAGGAAGGGGTTGGTGGCGCGCTCGGCGCCCAGCGTGGTGATCCCCATGTGTCCGGGGTACACCGTCGTCTCCGGCGAGTGGGCCTCGACGAGCTTCCGGATCGACTCGAGCAACGTCTGCCAGTCCCCGCCGGGCAGGTCGGTCCGGCCGACCGAGCCCTGGAAGAGGACGTCGCCGGAGAAGATCGCCGACTCGTCGGGGATCGAGTAGGTGACATGCCCCGGGCTGTGGCCCGGAGTGAAGATCACGTCGATCTCCATCCCCGCCAACTCGAGCTTCTCTCCGCCGCTGACCGTGTGGTCGGCCTCGTAGCTCTCGAAGGGCCCGAATCCGGGCCACGGCACGAACGAGTTGATGTCGGCGAGAACCGGCGTCTCGATCTCGGGGCACCAGACTGGCGCGCCCGTCGCCTCGGCGATGGGCGCGACCGCGCCGATGTGGTCGAAGTGGGTATGGGTGAGCAGGATGCCCTCGATGGTCACCCCGAGCTCGTCGGCCGCGCTGAGGATCCGTGGCGCCTCGTCGCCGGGATCGACGATCAGCGCACTCTCGGATCCATCCCTCCTGAACAGGAAGCAGTTCTCGGCGATCTGGCCGACCGTGAACATCCTGACGTCCATGGCTCAGCCTCCGGCGCCGGCGCGCTGCGACTCGCGCTCGGCGCGCTTCTGGGCCTCCTTGCGGAGGTGCCGCTGGTAGAAGAACCGGTCCATCATGAACGCCATCGGCACGTAGAAGCCGAGCATCAGGACCCCGACGGCCAGCGCAGCGATCGGCTTCTGGCCGAACAGGAAGAGCAGCCCCACGAACAGGACCGCCGCGACCCCGCCCTTCTTCAGGGCGCTCGACCAGCTCGCCGGCTGCGGCGTCCGGTCGCCGGGCTTGCGCTTGCCGGAGCGGTTGCGAGCACGCGCCTGCGCCTCGGCGCGGCTGCGGGCGCGGCCTCGCGCCGGTCGCCTGTCGATCCGCCCGCCCTGAGTGCCGCGGTGCTTTCGGCGGCGCTTCTTCTTCGTCTGGGCCATTGGCAAGAGGCTAGCCGAGCACGTTCTCGATCACGTCGCGCCTCGGGTCGAAATCCTTGATCGGAACGTCCTCCGGATAGTCCTCGAAGGCGGCCTCAGGCGCCAGCCCGACGAGCTCGGCCTCGACCGGCTTGACGCCGTGCTCGGCGGCGAGCCGCTTGATCTCAGCCACGACATCCGCCAGCGGCACAGCGATCGGATCGTGGACGTTGATCGAGACCTGGCACTGCCCGCTGTCACGCGGCAGCCCGAGTGCCCGCACCCCGGCGAGACCGCCGCCCGCCTCCCGCAGCCCGGCCGCGACTGCCCGGGCGATCTCCGCATCCGGGGTGTTCAGCTCGACGTTGAAGGCCACGAGGGGCTCCCGGGCCGTAACGAGTGTCGCGCCGGCGGTCGGGTGCGGCTCCCGGGGACCTAGGTCCGGCTCGAGCTCGCCCGATCTCATCCGGCGTGCGAGCTCCATCGGCCCGCCCTCCCGGAAATAGGCGCGCTCGACTCGCTCGGGGCTCGTCGCCAGCTCGCCATAGAAGAACACGGGAATCCCGAGGGCCGCGATCCGCCCCGCGACATCTCGCGCCGCCGCCCTCGCGTCCTCGTGGCGGTCCTCCACCTGCCAGACGACCGGGCAGACATCCAGCGCGCCGATGTGCGGGTGCAGGCCTCTGTGGTGAGTCAGGTCGATGATGTTGATCGCCTCCTGCGCCCCGGCCGCCAGGGCGTCCACCAGCCAGTCAGGCTGGGCCGCGATCGTGAAGACGCAGCGGTTGTGCTCGGAGTCGAAGTGGCGGTTCAGGACCCTCGCGCAGCCGGAGAGGGTCGCCTCGAGCGTCCCGATGACCCTCTCACTGCGACCCTCTGAGAAGTTGGGAACCGCTACCAGCGGCATCGGGTCCCATGAGGCGTCCCCCGCGTCGTTCACCGGATCAACAGCTCGCCGTCGCGCACGATCGCCTCCCCGTCGAGTTCGACCGTCGGCATCATCACGATGCAATCGAGATGAACCGGCACCTGGACGGTGCCGCCGATCCCCGCGGAGGCGCCGAACGCGACGTGGCAGGTGCCCCCGATCTTCTCGTCCTCGAGGATCTCGCCGGTCAGGATCGCCCGCTCGTTCGTGCCGATCCCCAGCTCCGCAATGTTCGTCCCGTCCTCGCCGTGCATGGTCAGGAGGTCCATGAAGGCCATGCCCTGTCCCCCACGCGCCGACGTCAGGTGGCCGCCCTCGACCACCAGCTCGACGGGCTCCTCCACCAGGCCGATGCCGGCCAGGGAGCCATCGATCACGAGCGTGCCGTCGCCAGCCGCGGGCGAGATGAAGCCCTCACCGCACGGCAGGTTCCCGAAGGCACCCGGCTCGGTGAGCTCGCCGGCGTCGGGAATCGCCTCGCGGCCTGAGATGTCGAGGCGCAGGTCGGTGCCGTTCGCGTCGGTGACCCGCGCCTCGGAGGCGCGGTCGAGCGCCTCTGCCACAGCGTGGCCCTTGCGGCGCAGTCCCTCCATGTCGGCGCTCATCACCCGGGCGATCATTTCCTCGGTTGCGCCGGGCATCGTCGCGCACCGGGCCCCCTTCTCGCTGGCGCGCTTACGGGCGGCCGTGTGTGAGAGGGACTGGACGGTCGGTGCCAGTACGACGTCGGCGACTGCCATCGCCTCCGCGACCGTCCGCGGCGGCTCCGCGGCGTGCGAGGCCCGCTCGGAGATCACCGCCAGGACGGCATCCGCCCCA
>DATAPB010000123.1:0-3712 GCA_036265435.1 Solirubrobacterales bacterium
ACGCGCTCGCCGAGCATCGCCATCTCGGCGGCACGGGCGTAGCCGACGCGGGCGGGGAGGAAGGCGGTGGAGCCACCGTCGGGGACCAGGCCGATGTTGACGAAGGCGAGCAGGAAGTAGGCCGACTCGGCGGCGACGACCAGGTCGGCGGCGAGGGCGAGCGAGCAGCCGATCCCGACGGCCGGACCGTTGACCGCAGCCACCACCGGCTTCGGCATCTCGCGCAGGACGGTGATGATCGGGTGGTAGATCTCGTGCAGCCTCGCGCTCAGGTCCGGCCCTCCATCGCCGTCGGAGCGCTGCTCCTTGAGGTCGGCGCCGGAGGAGAAGCCCCGACCCGCGCCGGTGATCAGCAGCGCGCGGATCGAGTCGTCGTCGGCGACGGTCGTCACCGCGTCGAGCAGGTCGCGGCCGAACTGCTCGTTCCAGGCGTTGAGCGCCTCCGGCCGGTTCAGCAGGATCTTGGCCGCTGAGTCCTCGGTGGTCAGGTCGACCGTCTCGTGGGAGGGCACGATCGAACCTTATTCTCCGGGCCGTGAGCAGGTACGCACCTCGACCCGTGGCGAAGCTTCTCACTCTGGTCTTCCAGCGCGAGCCTCATCAGCCGTGGATCCCGCTCGGGATCCAGCGCGCGATCCAGGATGTCGCGGCGCGGATGACACGTATCCCGCCGGGAGTCAGCGTCTCGACGATGGAGCTCGGCGGCGTTCGATGCGATCGGATCGCTCCCGAAAGGGCGGATGGGAGCCGCGCGATCCTCTACTTGCATGGCGGCGCCTATGTCGCCGGGTCGCCGCGCACTCATCGGGGGATCGCCGCTCAGATCTCGATCGCTGCGGGCGCTGCCGTTTGGCTCCTCGGCTACCGGCTGGCGCCAGAGCACCCGCACCCTGCGGCCATCGAGGATGCTCTCGCCGGCTACCGGGGACTGCTCGAGGCCGGCCTGGATCAGGAATCGATCGTCGTCGCCGGTGATTCGGCCGGAGCGGGCCTCGCCCTGACTGTGGCGAGTCGGCTGCGAGATGGCGCCGGCTCGCCGCCCGCCGGACTGTTGCTTCTGAACGGCTGGTTCGACCTGACCAATTCGGGAGCATCGATGGAGACAAATCGCCGCCGGGACGTCGGGCTCGCCCGCTCGCACCTCGTCGAGTCGGCGGAGCAGTATCGGGGCGCCGCCGAGCTCGGCGATCCGGAGCTCTCGCCGATCAATGCCGATCTCTCGGGCCTGCCGCCGATCTACCTGCAGGCGGGCGAGCACGACATCCTGCTGAGCGACTCGGACCGGATCGCCGAGAGAGCTCGTCAGGCGGGCGTGGAGGTGGGGTACTCGACCTACCCGGAGATGTGGCATGACTTCCAGCTCGGGGCCGGGTTGATTCCCGAGGCGGATCAGGCCCTGGCGGACATTGGCCGCGCCCTCGAGCGGATCTGGGCGGGACGACCCCTCGCCGGAGTGGAGGGTGCGGTGGGTGGATCGTTGAACGGCCATCCGACCCCGAGCGTCGCGATCATCGGCGCCGGCTTCGGCGGCATCGGGCTCGGCATCAGTCTGAAGCGGGCAGGCATCGAGTCCTTCACGATCTTCGAGAAGGCCGGGGGGGTGGGGGGCGTCTGGCGCGACAACACCTATCCGGGCCTGACCTGCGACATCCCATCGCACCTCTACTCGTATTCATTCGAGCCCAATCCGGAATGGAGCCGCACCTACTCGCCGCAGTCGGAGATCTTGGCCTACCTCGAGCGCTGCGTCGCGAAGTACGAGCTCGCCGAGAAGATCCAGCTCGAGACCGAGGTCACGCGGGCCGACTTCGACCCGGAGCGCGGCAGGTGGCGCGTCGCAACGGCGGACGGCACTGAGTCGGAGTTCGACGTGCTCGTCTCCTCCTGCGGCCAGCTCAGCCGTCCCGCGCTGACGCGCATCCGCGGCGCCGACGGCTTCCAGGGCGCGATCTTCCACACGGCGCGCTGGGATCACGAGGTGGATCTCACCGGCAAGCGAGTCGCGGTGATCGGCACCGGCGCGAGCACGATCCAGGTCGTGCCCGCGATCGCCGACCGGGTCGGTCGGCTCGACGTCTACCAGCGCTCCCCGTCGTACGTCCTGCCCAAGATCGACCGGCCCTACCGCGCCTGGGAGAAGCGGCTGTTCAGGGTGTTCCCGCCGGCCCGGCTCGCGGTCCGCTTCAAGCAGTGGCTCCAGTTCGAGCTCTTCTCGTCCGCCTACACGCGCTTCAAGCCGCTCGGGCGGCTCGCCGTCAGGATGGCGGAGAGGAACCTGAGCGATCAGGTGAGCGACCCCGGGCTCCGGCGGGCCCTCACGCCCAGCGACGTGATCGGCTGCAAGCGCGTCCTGGTCTCGAGCGACTACTACGCGACCCTCGAGCGACCGCAGGTCGAGCTGATCGCCCAGGGCGTGAGGGAGCTGACCAGGACCGGAGTGGTCGCCGACGACGGGACCGAGCGGGAGGCCGACGTCGTCGTGCTCTCCACCGGCTTCGAGAGCCACAGCTTCCTGGCGCCGATGGAGGTGCGCGGAAGCGACGGCCGGGAGCTGAGCCACGTCTGGCGCGGCGGGGCGAACGCGTACCTCGGGATGGCGGTCGCGGGGTTCCCGAACCTCTTCGTCATGTACGGCCCGAACACGAACCTGGGGGCGGGATCGATCATCACCCAGCTCGAGAGCCAGATCGCCTACATCGTGGACGCGGTTCAGAGGCTCCGCAGGACGCGGGGATGGCTATCCGTGAAACCCGAGGTCCAGGAGTCGTTCGATAGAACGATCCAGGAGCGGCTCTCCGACTCGGTCTGGCTGACCGGCTGCAGCAACTGGTACGTCGACGAGCACGGCAGGGACACGAACAACTGGCCCGGATTCACCCTCGAGTACCGGTGGCTGACCCGGCGTCTCGACCCGGCGGACTACGAGGAGTCTCAGCTCAGCACTTCCGGCTTGTAGCCGAGCTCTTCGATCTGCTCCAGGAGGTGTTTGGCGTGCTCAGGCCCTCGAGTCTCCATCACCAGCTCGACCCCGGTCTCGCTGACCGAGAGGCCGACGCCCTCCCGGACGTGATCCACGTCGATCAGGTTGGCACCGCCGTCTCCGAGGCAGGTGAGCAGGGCCGCCAGGGACCCGGGCTCATCGGCGATCTTCGCGAAGATCCGAAGCCGCCGCCCGCGCTCCGTCTCGTGGTGGCGGGCGATGTCGGCGAGAACGCCGATGTCGACGTTGCCGCCGGAGAGGATCACCACCGTGGTCCCCGAGCTGGCCGGCTCGACGAGCTGGCGGCGGAGCGCCGCGACGCCGACGGCTCCGGCACCCTCGACCACCAGCTTCGTGCGCTCGAGGAGGAGCATGATCGCCCCCGCAATCGAGTCCTCGTCGACGGTCACCATGTCATCGACGAGCTGCTCGATCAATGGAGCGGTGATCGCGCCCGGATGCTTGATCGAGATCCCGTCGGCGAGCGGGCACTGCGACTTGACCCCGATCACCTCGATGTCGTCCCTGCTCTCCTTCAGGGCGGTCGCGATGCCTGCGATGAGGCCCCCGCCGCCGACCGGCACCAGAACTCGGGAGAGGTCGGGCACCTCCTCGAGCAGCTCGAGCCCGATCGTGCCCTGCCCCGCGATCACGGCTGGGTCGTCGAAGGGATGGACGAAGGCGAGTCCCTCGGCCTCGGCGTAGGCGCGCGCCTCGGTGACGCAGTCGTCG
>DATAPB010000124.1:0-9168 GCA_036265435.1 Solirubrobacterales bacterium
ATCGGGGTGACGCTGCTCATTCTCACGATGATCATGGGCTTCACGGGGTATCTCCTGCCCTTCGACCAGCGGTCGTTCTGGGCCACCGTCGTCGGCGTGAACATCAACGGAACCGGCCCGTTCATCGGCCCCTACCTCAGCGACTTCCTGCGCGCGGGCGCCGAGTTCAACGGGTCGACGCTGTCGCGGTTCTACGCGATCCACATGCTGATCGTGCCCGGCCTGATCATCGCCCTGATCGGCGCTCACCTGTACCTCGTGGTGAAGCTCGGGACCACCGCCCCGCCGTGGCTCCATCCGAAGCGGACCAAGGCCACCGTCAGGGAAGAGCGCGTATGAACCGCGCCGAGAAGGAGCGGTATCTCCGCGAGTACGAGCTCCTGAAGAAGGAGGGAAAGCCCTTCTTCCCGTACGCCGTCATGAAGGACTCGACGATGGCACTGATCGTCGTACTCGTGATCGCGCTGCTCTCGATCATGCTCGGCGCCGAGCAGGGACCGAAGGCAGACCCGACGACGACGACCTACACGCCGCGACCTGACTGGTACTTCTTCTTCCTGTTCGAGGTCCTGCGGGTCATCAAGCCGCCGTATCTGGTCCCGCTGGCGACGATCGGCATCCCGACGATCGCAATGGTCCTGCTGTTCCTGCTGCCATTCTATGACCGCAGCCCCGAGCGGCGTCCGGAGCGCCGGCCGGTCGCGATGACGGCGATGAGCCTCACGATCGTCGTGATCGCCTATCTGACGTACAAGGGCGCCAATGCCGGCCCCCCGACCGAGGTGAGCATGCAGGTGCCCAAGCAATACGAGGCGGGCAAGCTCGTGGTCGCGCAGTCGGCGTGCCTGGCGTGCCACAAGATCGGCGACAGCGGAAACGGCACCTTGGCTCCCGACCTGACGCATATCGGGTCGCGCATCCCGCGCAATGCGATCAAGCGCTCGCTGGTGGCCGGTCCGGGCATCATGCCCTCCTTCAAGAGCCTCGGCGAAGAGAAGCTCAACGAGGTCGCTGACTTCCTCGCGTACCTCAAGTAGCCAGACGGCACCCTGAGACACCGCCGATCAGCGGTCATGGCAACCACGCAGACGTCACTTCCCAATCGCGAATCCGGCGACTTCGCCGCGCAGGTGCGGAGCATGTTCGACCGCATCGCCGGCGTCTACGACCTCATGAACACGGCGATGACCGCCGGCATGCACCACCGCTGGCGCCGACGCGCCGCCGACCTGGCGGAGCTGGAGCCAGGGGGCACGGCGCTGGATGTCTGCTGCGGAACCGGTGACCTGGCGATTGAGCTCGCCACGCGGGTCGGCTCCGACGGGAGCGTCGTCGGGTGCGACTTCTCCGAGCGAATGCTCGATCTCGCGCGGGCGAAGGCAGGGCGTCGCGGTGTGGCCGCCGTTCGCTTCGAGTGGGGGGATGCGCTGCGGCTGCCCTACGGGGATGCATCTTTCGACGCCGCGACGGTCGCCTTCGGCGCCCGGAACCTCTCCGACCTCGACCGGGGGCTGTCCGAGCTCCGGCGTGTCGTGCGCCCCGGGGGCCGGCTGGTGATCCTGGAGATCACCCAGCCCACGCGCCCGCCCCTGTCGGCGTTCTACTCACTGTGGTTCGATCGGATCGTGCCGTTTCTGGGAACCATCGCCGGCGACCGCAGCGCGTACACCTACCTGCCCCAGTCGGTGAAGCGCTTCCCCTCGCCGCACGGCCTCGCGGAGCGGATGGCGACGACCGGGTTTCCGCGAGTGCGCTATCTGGTGCTCGCGGGCGGCATCATCACGATTCACGCCGGCATCGACGGGGCCTGAGGATGGTCGGGGAGGGATGACGAGGGTGAACGACATCGGAGGAATCGGTTGAATCGCACCGCAGTCCCGCCCCCGGTCACGATGGTCCTGGACGCCGCCGATGCTTGGCTTCCCACTCGCATGGAGGCCGTCGAGGAGCGGCTTCGCCGGCTGGTCGAGGGACACGGTCGGGCGCTGTCCGCCGACGCCGGGGCAACGCTCGCGGCGGGAGGCAAGCGCCTTCGGCCCATGCTCGTCCTGCTGTGCGCCGGGCCACGGGCCGGCGAGCCCGCGATCAGGGCCGCGGCGGCGATCGAGCTCGTGCACATGGCGACGCTCGTCCACGACGACGTCCTGGATGCCGCCCCGCTGCGTCGGGGGCGCCCCACGGTGGTCGCACGGTCGGGACGCGAGCGGGCGCTCGCGGTGGGCGATCTCCTCTTCTCGCGCGCATTCGCCGAGCTGGGCCGCGACGGCGGCGAGCGCCAGGTCGAGCTGCTCTCTCGCGCCTCCGTCGCGCTGGCGCTCGGCGAGCTCGCTCAGCGCCGCGACGCGTTCGACATCTCCATCTCGGCCGAGCGCTACCTGGAGCGGTGCAGGCTGAAGACGGCCCGGTTGTTCGAGTGCGCCTGCTTGATCGGCCGCGCCGGGAAGGGTGGTGAGCTGGCCGCGAATTCCGCCGAGCCGGACCTGTCGCTCGAGCGCGCGCTGGAGACCTTCGGCCGCGAGATCGGGCTGGCGTTCCAGCTCCTGGACGACGTGTTGGACGTCACCGGTCCGCCGGAGCGGACCGGGAAGGCCCGTGGAACCGACCTCCTGGACGGAACGGTCACCCTGCCGCTGATCCTCGCGCGCGAAGAGGACCGCTCGCTGGCCAAGGTCGACCTGCGTGCACTCGACGCGGAGGGCGCGGAGGAGGTCTGCGATCGAGTCGCCGCCACCGGGGCGCTGGAGAGCGTCCGAGCAGATGCTCGCGGACGCGTCGAGACGGCCAAGCGGGCCCTTGTGACCTCGGGCCTTCGCCGCGACCAGCGGCAGCTGCTCGAGTTGGTCGCCGACGGCGTCGTCGAGCGCTACTCCTAACCGCCGAGCGATGCATTTCCCGCGCCAGGCGCGGATTTTGCACCGCTCGATGTGTGGGCCGCGGCTAGAAGTCCTCGGGGAGGATCTGGTCGCCGTTGAGGGCGGTTACGAAGCGGTCGATCTGCTCCTCCATGTTGGCGCGAACCAGGATGTTGAGGTCGTCGAGCACAGCCTCCGTGCCGCCATCGAGGGCCTCGTCGAGTCGGTCGACCAGCTCCTGGCTGTACCGGCCGCCGCCGTTCCACTCGCACTCCGGGCACCGGAGCGCGACTTGCCACTGGCGGTCGCTGGCCGGAGCCCAATCCGTGGGGTAGACCAGGTCGGAGCCACAGTCGGGACAGACGTTGAGGTCGCCGCGGCGCCGGCGATGTCCTGACCTGCTCCGAGTCTCGAAGACGCTCGGCTCGAGGCCCCGCTGGATGTCGCTCTGCTTGGTTGGCTCCCCGTCTGCCACTTACGAAAGGTGTATCGGCTGTACCACTCAGATGCTTTAAATGGCGCGGCCTACTCATCCTCACCGAAGTTGAGGTAGTAGCGCGACGGCGTCGGCCCCCGCTGACCCTGATACTTCGAGCCGGTCGTGTCGCTCCCGTATGGATGCTCGGCCGGGCTGCTCATGCGGAGGAACGAGATCTGCCCGATCTTCATCCCGGGATAGATGGCGATCGGAAGGTTGGCGACGTTCGACAGCTCGAGGGTGAGATGACCGTCCCATCCGGCGTCGACGAACCCCGCGGTCGAGTGGATGAGCAACCCCAGCCGGCCGAGTGAGCTCTTTCCCTCCAGCCTCGCTACGAGGTCGTCCCCGAGCGCGACGCGCTCGCGGGTCGAGCCCAGCACGAACTCGCCCGGGTGAAGGATGAACGCCTTTCCGTCGTCGACCTCGACCATCTCGGTGAGATCGTCCTGCGGGCGCTTGGGGTCGATGAACGGCGTCGTGTCGTTCCGGAAGACGCGGAAGAACCGATCGACGTGCAGGTCGACGGAAGACGGTTGAATCGCGTCCTCGGCGAGCGGGTCGATCACGATGCCGCCGGCCTCCAGCTCGGCGCGGATCGTCTTGTCGGAGAGGATCACGCGCGGCAGCGTACCTCCGGGCGAGGAGGGGGGCCCACCGGCGCCGGGATGTCAGACGGCTGCCAGCGACGCCGTGAGCTTGATGCCGAGACCTCGACCCGAGTACCATGCGTCGCGATGCCAAACGTTGGACCACTCGAGTTGGTCGTCGTCCTCATCATCGCCCTGGTGATCTTCGGGCCGAAGCGCCTGCCGGAGCTTGGGCGCTCGATGGGCAAGGGCATTCGCGAGTTCAGGTCGTCGGTCTCCGGGAAGAAGGAGGAGGAGGAGCCTCCGCCGCCTCCGGAGATCGAGGGCGCGCAGGATGCCGGTGAACCCGTCGAGGGCGAGGTCGTTAGCCACCGGAACCCGTAGACCGTGCCGCGTCTGAGGGCGGCGAAGTTCGACGAGCAGATGACGCTCGTCGAGCATCTGGACGAGCTACGTAACCGCCTGATCGTGTCGGCGGCGGTCCTCGTCGTCGCCTGCGGGCTCTGCTTCTGGCAGAACCACCTGCTTCTCGACATCGCGAACAAGCCGCTCCCCAACGACCTTCACGGGCACCCGATCAAGCCGATCACCTTCGGCGTCGCCGAGCCGTTCATGAGCACGCTGAAGATCTCGATCTACGCCGGCATCCTGATCGCGCTCCCGGTCCTGCTCTATCAGGCGTTCGCGTTCTTCCTCCCGGCCCTGAAGCCGACCGAGAAGCGTGTCGTCCTGCCTTTCTTGATCCTGATCCCGGTGCTCTTCATCGCCGGCGTCGTCTTCTCGTATTTCGTCGTGGCGCCCGGCGCCGCGAAGTTCCTTTTGAACTTCAACCAGAACCAGTTCAACATCCAGGTGCGCGCGAGCGAGTACTACGGCTTCCTCATCACCATCCTGCTCGCGATGGGACTCGTGTTTCAGATCCCGATGGGGATCGTGGCGGTGACGCGGCTCGGGATCGCCACCCCCAAGCAGATCGCGAAGAACCGCCGCTACGCCTACCTGATTCTGGCGGTGGTCGCGATGCTGCTGCCGGGGACGGACCCGGTGACGATGCTGATCGAGCTCACTCCCCTGATCCTGTTGTTCGAGTTCTCCCTGATCCTGGCGCGAATGGTCGGCACGCCGAGCGAATCGGCGCCGGCAGGCGAGCCGGATGCGCCCGGGACGCCGGCGAGCTAGCGCCGAGGGGCCCCACTCCGCCAAGCTAGGCTGACCGACGTGCTATTCGATCTTCGGGGCAAGCGCAAGCGCGTCGTGCAGGTCTCGTATGTGATCCTGGCGCTGATCTTCGTCGTCGGCTTCCTGGGCTTCGGGATCGGCGTCGGCGGCGGCCCGGGCGGGATCTTCGACGCGCTCGGCATCGGCAACAGCAGCAACAGCAGCTCGGGGACCGCGCAGTTCCAGGACGAGATCGACGCCGCGCAGGCGAAGCTCGCGAAGAACCCGAACGACACGCAGGCGCTTCTGAAGCTGGCGGAGAACGAGTACCTCCTGGGCAAGGAGGGCGTCACAGTCGATCAGACCACGGGACAGATCACGATCACCAACGACGCTCACACGCAGCTGGGTGCGGCGGCGGACGCCTGGAGCAAGTACCTCCGCGTCAACAAGGGGAATCCGGACACCAAGACGGCCTTCGACATGGTGAACGTCTACGTGATCCTCAACGACGCCGACGGGGCGGCGAAGACGCAGGAGATCATCGCCCAGGATCAGCCAAGCGCTCAGTCCTACGGACAGCTCGCCTACTTCCAATACGCGGGTGGGGACGTCAAGGGAGGCGACGCGTCGCGCGACAAGGCCTTCTCGATGGCCTCGGGCAGCCAGCGCAAGCAGCTGGAGGGCACGCTGAAGCAGGCGCGATCGACCGGGATCAAGGTCCAGCAGGCACAGGAGAAGGCACAGCAGGCACAAAAGCAGAGCGGCGGCCCGTCGGGCGCGTCCGGCACGAACCCGCTCCAGAACCCGTTCGGCGGCACGCCGACGACCCCCGCACCGACGACCCCGTAGACGCGCCGCGAGCCCCGCGTCCGGCCGCTGGCTGCTCGCTACCATCGGCGCCCCGGGCCGTTAGCTCAATTGGTAGAGCAGGGGCCTCTTAAGCCCAAGGTTGAAGGTTCGATCCCTTCACGGCCCATCGCGCGCGAGAAAGCCCGGAGCTCGATGGCCCGGCGGGACGGCCGGAGGTTGCCATCGAGGCGTGATCTTCGGACCTCGGACGGGTTATTTGCCCAGGCGGTCAACCGGCCGTCGAGTCCACAAATGGAGGAGGCATGATGCTGAGCACTGTCAAGCCCAAACCCGTGCGATTGCTGATGGCCGCGCTGTTGGCGGCGGCGATGTTCGCCGCGCTGGTGGCCAGCGACGCGCAGGCTGCCCTGAGGCACTTCGACGGCTCGGTGCTGTCGAAGGACCGCGCTGCCCATACGTTCCGGATCAAGACCGAAAACGGCAACCGGGCGCGATTCCGCGTCAACGGCAAGACCGAGTTCGAGCGGATCCCGGGCGGCTTCCGCGGTCTCCACCGCGGGCTTCGGGTCGAGGTCAACGCCAAGCGAACCAGCCACGGCTTCGTGGCGAAGCACGTCGAGAAGCACCGCCGGGGCGGGGGCCACGGTGGCGGGGGCGACGACGGTCCGAACCACGGATAGCCCGCATCGGGGTCGACGCGACTCGCCCAGTCTCGGGTTGACGCTTCGATCCTGAATCCCGCCGTCTCCGAGCCGGTTATTAAGCTTTCGGCCGGCTCGGGATGGCGGAGATGCTCACGCGGTCTGAAAACGGCGGTCTCACCGCCGTCGCCTATCGCGGCGACGGGGCGACGCTATTGGCGTTCGACGTCGACGAGGAGCTGGCCGGCGACCTCGCCGGCTTCGCTCTCGAGTTCACGCCGCCCGGGGGCCGCCCGACGCCGATCCGCAATCGCCTCAGCTTCGATGCACCGATCACGGCGGAAACCACGCCGGAGGAGCGCGTCTGGACTCCCACCGATCAGGCGCCGCTGCAGAAGTTCCACTGGATCCACCGCCCTGCGGACGTCGAGCCGGGGGAGTTCCGCTACAGGGTCAGCGCCAAGCTCTTCGACTCCGGCGGAGGACTCAAGTCCGGCCCCTCGACGGAGGTCGCGCTGGAGTTGCTGGATGAGGGCTACAAGGACCTCGATCTCGGCTTCACTCGCGCGTACATCTCCTCACAGGCCTACGCAGCGATCTTTAACAACGCCGAAATCGCCCCGGACCACCCCACGATCGACTTCTCCAGCACGCCCTATGAGAAGCAATGGAGCTGGCTCGGCTTTCACGCTCGAAAGCTCATCTTCGACTTCCTGGCCGAGACGCTCGCCGATGACGGCCTGAGCCTGGACGTCTTCGCCTACGACCTGGACGAGCCCGACTTCATCCGCGGGCTGAAGGACCTGGGCCCGAGGCTGCGCCTGTTCCTGGACGATGCGGAGCTGCACGCCGAGACCGGTGACCCTGAGGTGGCCGCCCACCAGCTGCTCGCCGATTCCGCCGGGGCCGAGAACGTCAAGACCGGGCACTTCTCGCGCTTCGCCCACGACAAGGTGATGATCCAGCGCCGCGGCAAGGAGGCGCTCAAGGTTCTGAGCGGCTCCGCCAATTTCTCCATCCGCGGCCTCTACGTGCAGGCCAACAACGTCTTCGTTTTCCGCGACCAGCAGGTCGCCGCGTGGTACTCGGAGGCCTTCGAACAGGCTTGGGACGATCCCAGCGGGTTTTCGCGAGGTGACATCGCGAAGGGCTGGTTCGAGCGCGATGGCGGTGATCTTCCCCAGACCGCGTTGAGCTTTTCTCCGCACGTGAGCGCGGACATCTCACTCGACCGGGTCGCCGACGCGATCGCCGGCGCCCAGAGCTCGGTGCTGTTCTCGGTGATGGAGCTCGGAGGAGGCGGCCGGGTCATGGACGAGCTGCACCGCCTGCCCGATCGCGACCTCTACGCCTTCGGAACGACCCAGTACCGGGACGGCGATCTCTCGGTGACCTCGCCCAATCATCCGGCGGTCGCGGTGCCGTTCGCCTACCTTCACGACAAGGTTCCGGCTCCGTTCCAGGCCGAGATCGCCGGCGGTGCCGGGCAGGTGATCCACAACAAGTTCGTCGTCGTCGATTTCAACGGCGACGATCCGACCGTCTTCGCCGGCTCGTCGAATCTGGCCAAGGGAGGGGAGGAGGAGAACGGCGACAACCTGGTCTGCTTCAGCGATTCGAAGCTCGCATCGACCTATGCCGTCGAAGCGATTCGCCTGACCGACCACTACCGCTTCCGCGCGGTGCAACAGGACGCGACCAGCGACGAGCCGCTCACCCTGAAGAAGCGGGCGGAGGACTGGGTTCCGGACTACTTCGACCCCGCCAACGCGAAGTTCCGCGAGCGCAACCTGTTCGTCGGCGAGGAGGCCCCGAACACCCGCTGAGTCCACGCCGCCGCTGCGCTTCTCCGATCTCGCGCCCCGCCTCGGCATGCAGCCCCGTTAGGGAGTTGGGCAAGTAGAGAGTGATCGGTCGGTTCCACCGAGCTGACCCGGTAACCCTTCAATTGCCGCGACTCCTCGCACCGATTGAAGACTTGACCTCCCTGAGAGGGGTCAACCCTTCAATCGCCTCCACCGCGGAGGGCGAGTGAAGGGTTAGCGGGATCGGGGGTGGCTCTACTTGAGAGCCGCGGGCTCCGCCCCACTTGCCAGCCGTCCGCACTCCCTGCTTGCTGAAGCGCGGTCGGGGGCGTGCCCTCCACGCCGCCGTGATCCGCGCTACGCCTTGATCGCGATGCCGATGATCAGGACGACGAAGATCACGACCACCAACGCCTGGACGATGTTCGCGGCCGCTCGCTCGCTGTTCAGGCCCTGCGTCAAGGTAGTGGGCCGCAGGGAGGGCCACCAGCGGTACCTCCGGTCGCCTGGGGCTCCGTAGATCTCGGACTCGAGGCGGATCTTCGCCGTCAACCACACGACGGGATCGTCTTCGCCGGCCCGGAACCCGACCGACCGGCCGTCCCACCCGGGATCGAGGGAGGCCTGCTCCGCGCCGCGAAGCTCGCGGTAGGGCTTCAGGCCCATGAAGCTCACGCTGACGATCACGATCAGCGCCAGCACGAAGCCGGTCGCGGCGACGTACTCCCAATCGACCCTGCCCGCAGCCGAGGCGATGATTCCCGTGACGACCCCCGCGGAGCCGGGAAGGGGACCGAGCCGGCCCGTGAACGAGGCGCGCGCGTCGCGCAG
>DATAPB010000125.1:0-21143 GCA_036265435.1 Solirubrobacterales bacterium
GATTCCGCAGGCGTACATGGCGGCCTTCGAGGACGCTGCGGGCCGGTACGAGCTTGGGCCGAGCGGCGTCTGGGCGCTGGCCGCCGTCGCGAGGGTCGAGTCGAACTTCGGCAAGGGGATGTCCCCCGAAGACCTGGACACCCGTGGGCCGCTCGGGATCACCGAAGATAACTGGGAGCGTTATGCGGTCGATGGCGACAGCGACGGCAAGGTCAAGCACTCGAGCCCAGCCGACTCCGCCGCCACACTCGCGCGGATGATCTGGGCGGCCGGTGACCTCAGGGCCGGCCTCTTCCTGCACAACCACGCCGAGTGGTACGTGGAGGCCGTGCTTCAGGACGCGGAGGCGATGAAGGGGAGCTGCCAGGCGAAGACGGTGGCCTACGCGGTTGCGCTGCCCGGCCCGACGAACGCTCCGATCAACTGGCGGAACGTCGAGCTCTCCAACCAGCTCGAGATGGTCGACATCCAATCCGGCGCGATCGACCCGCGGATCATCAACCTGATCGGCGCGATCAGCCAGCAGCACACGATCACGATCTCGGCGCTGCGCTCCGACCACTCGAAGTACGCCTCTAGCGGCAATATCTCGAACCACTACTACGGCCGCGCGATGGACATCGCCGCGATCGACGGCGTTTCCTGCACGAACGTCTCGCCCGACGGGCCCTGCGGCACGCTCGCGCGGCAGCTCGGCGCCCTGCCTCCCGGCCAGGAACCCACCGAGCTCATCTATTGCTGGGATCCGGACGGCCCCGCGAATCCCAATGGTTTCGCCCAGGCCGACCACTGCGACCACATCCACGTGGGATTCGACGCATAGGCTTCGGCCCATGCCGCTGTTCGAGACCGAGCGCCGCGGCCGGGTGCTTGTTGTCCGGATCGATCACCCGCCGCACAACTTCATGACCGCCGAGATGGTCCGGGAGCTGGAGCAGCTCTTCGACTCGCTCAGCGGCGACCGCTCGGTCGGCGCCGTGGTGATCACCGGAAAGCCCGAGGGCCTCTACATCACCCACTACGACGTCGCCGAGATCCTGGCGAGTGTGGAACGGGCGGGGATCGCGGCGCCACCCTGGCTCACCGCGATCGTCCTGCGTATCGCCGGCGCGGTGCGCCGGGTGCCGGTGCTGCGGAACCTTGGCGAGCGCACCCCCCTGGCGGCCGTGTTCGAGCTCTACCGGATTCACGATCTGTTCCTCTCGATGAACCGGTCCGACAAGGTGTTCATCGCCGCCATCAACGGGCCCGCCACCGGCGGCGGCTGTGAGACCTCGATCGCCTGCGACGTGCGGATCATGGCCGACGCGGACATCGCGATCGGGCTTCCGGAGATGACCGTCGATTTCACTCCCGGTGCCGGCGGCACCCAGCGCCTGCCGCGGCTGGTCGGCGTCGGCCGCGCGATGGCGATGATGCTCGAGGGCCGGACGCTCAGCCCGCGTGAGGCGCTGGACTACGGCCTGGTGCAGGCGGTGGTCCCGCCCGAGCATGTCGAGAACGCCGCCATCCGGATGGGCGAGAGGCTCGCGCGCCGATCGCCGGAGGCGATCCGTTCGCTGAAGCGGGCGGTCTATGAGGGCGGCTCGCTGCCGCTGCATCGCGGCCTGGGGGAGGAGCGCAAGTGGTTCATGGTCTCCTCGGCCACCGAGTCCTCGAAGGAGAAGATGGCCGCGATGAGCCGGCAGGTCGAGATCGATGGTCGCTCGCCCTGGGTCAGGGCCGAGGACCTCGAGCCCTGGCAGGAGGGAACCGCCGTCGCAGGCCCGGGAGAGGGTCCGGAAGCTGCCTGACCGCGTCCGGGGGCCTCAGGCGCCGCCGACTCCGCCCGGCCTCACGGCCACCCCGCGGATCACGGGCCGGACCAGCGGGGGCGCCTTTGGGAGCTTGTCCCGCTCCAGGCTGTCGATCCAGAAGCCGGCGCCGGCGAGCAACTGATCGGTGGCGCGATTGGGATGGCAGCCGCCGGACACCCATCCCCACGGCCGCTCCAACCAGTCCTGCCAGCGGGCCAGCCCGCGCCTCGCACTGCGAACGTGCTCGAGGTAGAGGAACCGGCCGCCCTCGACCAGCACCCGCCTCACCTCGGCCAGCGCACGGCCCGGATCCTCGACGGTGCAGAGCACAAGCGTCGCGACCACGACGTCGAAGCTCCCGTCGTCGAAGGGAAGCTCCTCCGCCGGGGCCTCGATGACAGAGGGGTTCCCAGCCGCCGTCCCCTCCCTCTCCAATCGCTCCCGGAGGATCCTCGCCATGTTCGGGTCCGGCTCCGCGAGGACGAGCTCCGTGACCGCATCGGTGTAGTACTGCAGGTTGTGCCCGGTCCCGGCCCCGAGCTCGAGCACGCGGCCCGCGGCCGCGCTGAGCAGGCTGCGCCGCATCTCGGCGAGACCCGCCCGTTCGGTCCTGGCCGTGAGCCGGTCGTAGAAGCGCGCGAACATTGGGTGATCCGGCATCGGCCCCCATGATCTCCGCTCGACCGGATTGCATGCGGCGGCGGAACGTGAAAGAAACCCGGTAGGCAACGTGGAGAGGAGAAGAGATGGCGACGTTCGTAATGCTCACCAACCTGACCTCCGAGGGCGTGCAGACGCTGAAGAACAACCCGAGCCGCATCCAGGAGGTCAACAAAGAGGTCGAGCAACTCGGAGTTACTGTCAAGGAGCAGTGGGCGACCCTGGGTCCCTACGACTTCATCACCATTGTCGAGGCGCCTGACGCGGAGACCATGGCGAAGGTCTCCGTCGAGCTCGGATCGCGGGGAACGATGAGCAGCCAGACGCTGGCCGCCATCCCGGCGGAGGAGTTCGCGAAGGCGCTTTGAGCCATAGGATTCCCTCGGCATGAACGTTCTCGTCGTCGGCGGCGGGGGGCGCGAGCATGCGATCGTCCGCGCGCTCTCGCGCTCGCCCAGCGAGCCCGACCTGTTCTGCGCGCCGGGCAACGCCGGGATCGCCGAGGACGCCGAGATCATCCGCGTCGGAGGGGAGGACGTCGATGGCGTGGTCGCTGCTGCGCAGGACCACGGCATCGACCTCGTGCTGGTGGGCCCGGAGGCTCCGTTGGTCGCCGGGCTCGTCGACGCGCTGGAGGACGCCGGGATCGCCGCCTTCGGCCCAACCGGCGCCGCCGCGCAGATGGAGGGATCGAAGCTGTTCGCCAAGAACCTGATGAAGGAGGCGGGAGTGCCCACCGCGGGACACACCGTGGTGAGCTCGAAGGACGAGGCGCTCGAGCAGCTCGCCCGCGCCTCCTACCCGACGGTTCTCAAGGCCGACGGCCTGGCGGCCGGGAAGGGCGTGATCATCGCGCCGTCCGAGGCCGAAGCCCGCGAGGCGGCGGATGTGTTCTTCACCGAGCAGCGCTTCGGCGAGACCCAGGTCGTGATCGAGGAGTTCCTCGAGGGCGAGGAGCTCTCGCTGCTCGCGCTCTGCGACGGGGAGAACGTGCTCCCCCTCGCTCCCGCTCAGGACTACAAGCGGATCCATGACGGCGACGAGGGGCCGAACACCGGGGGCATGGGCAGCTACTCGCCGGTGCCCGGCATCGACTCGGCCGAGGCCGAGCGGCTGGTCGATCTCGTCCACCGCCCGGTCGTCGACGCGATGAAGCGCCGTGGCATCCCATACCACGGCGTCCTCTACGCCGGCCTGATGCTCACCGGGTCCGGGCCCAAGGTGCTCGAGTTCAACTGCCGGTTCGGCGACCCGGAGACGCAGGCAGTTCTGCCGCGCCTGCGCTCGGATCTGATCGGCCTCTGCCTGGCGACGCGCACGGAGGGCGGGCTCTCGGAACTGGAGGCGAGCTTCGCCGACGACTGGGCAGTGACGGTCGTGCTGGCCTCCGCCGGCTACCCGGAGTCCTCCTCGAAGGGTGACGTGATTCGCGGTCTCGACGAGGCGGCCGCGCTCGAGGGTGTCGAGATCACCCACGCCGGCACGGCCCGCCCGGACGGCGAGATCGTCACGGCCGGCGGCAGGGTCCTCAACGTCACCGGGCTCGGCGCGACGGCGGCGGATGCCCGTCGTCGCGCATACGATGCGGCCGAGCTGATCAGCTTCGACGGGAAGCAGCTGCGGAGCGACATCGCGGCGCGAGCGGTCGAGGTGCGCGGGCGCGCGGAAGCGCGGCGCGCTTAATGGAGCAAGCCGCTTAGGGAGATCCGAAGACCATGACCAGCGATTGGAGGACCTGATGCCCGAGGGCGAAGTTGTCGAGACCATGCCCGAGGTCGAGGAGGCGTTCGAGGAGATCGAAGTCGATGCGCCCCTGGTGGGAATCATCATGGGCTCGAAGAACGACAAGCCCAAGCTGCAGCCCGCCGGCGAGGCCCTCCAGGACCAGGGCATCCGCTACGAAGTCCGCGTCCTGAGCGCCCACCGCACTCCGGATGAGACGGCGGACTACTGCAGGAACGCGCGGATGCGCGGGCTGAAGGTGATCATCGCTGGCGCGGGCATGTCCGCCGCGCTGCCGGGGTTCGCCGCCGCCCACACCGACCTGCCGGTGGTCGGCGTCCCGATCTCGGGCAAGGCCCTCGGCGGCCTGGACGCGTTGCTCTCCGCCGTCCAGATGCCGCCCGGTGTCCCGGTCGGCTGCGTCGCGATCGACGGCGCGAAGAACGCGGGCATCCTGGCCGCCAGGATCATCAACGCGTAGGCCCCAGGGCGTAGTTCAGACTGAGGACGTGATTGCCCGCTACACCCGCGAGGAGATCGGCGCGGTCTGGACCCAGCAGCGCCGGATGGAGACCTGGCTCGAGGTCGAGCTGGCTGCCACCGACGCCTGGGCGGCCGAGGGAGTGGTCCCGGAGGAGGCCGCCAGGGCCTGCCGTGACCGCGCCTCGTTCACGGTCGAGGCGGTTGAGGAGCGCGAGCGGACCACGGGCCACGACGTAGCCGCCTTCGTCGACGTCGTCTCGGCCTCGATCGGGGAGGAGGGGAGGTGGCTGCACTACGGGCTCACCTCCTCGGACGTTCTCGACACCGCTCTCGCCCTCCAGCTCAGGGACGCGGGCGAGATCATCGTGCGCGGCGCGAGGGCCTACCGCGACGCGCTGGTCGATCGCGCCCGGGAGTTCGCCGAGACCCTCTGCGTCGGGCGAACCCACGGTGTGCACGCCGAGCCGACCACCTTCGGTCTTCGCCTCGGGAGCTTCGCCTTCGAGGCCGACCGCAACCTGCGGAGGCTCGAGAACGCGTTCGAGCAGGTGGCCGTCGGCAAGCTCTCCGGTGCCGTCGGCACCTACGCCTCGGTCCCTCCGTCGGTCGAAGCGCGAGTGATGGAGTCCCTCGGCCTCCGGGCCGAGGACGTCTCCACCCAGGTGGTGCCGCGCGACCGGCACGCCGTCGTGCTCGCCCGGATCGCGATCGCGGGCGGTGGCCTCGAGCGCTTCGCGACCGAGATTCGCAATCTGCAGCGGACGGAGGTCCGCGAGGTCGAGGAGCCGTTCGGGGCCGGTCAGAAGGGCTCGTCGGCGATGCCCCACAAGCGCAACCCGATCCTCGCCGAGCGGCTCTGCGGTCTGGCTCGGGTGCTGCGGGGCTACTCGCAGGTCGGCGTCGAGAACATCGCCCTCTGGCACGAGCGGGACATCTCGCACTCCGGCGCCGAGCGCGTGGTGCTCCCCGACGCGACGATCGGTCTCGACTACATGCAGCACATCGGCACGAGGATCGTGGAGGGAATGACCGGTCACACCGATCGGATGCGCGAGAACATCGATCTCACCCACGGCGCGCTCTTCAGCCAGCGTGCCCTGACCGCGCTGGTCGGGTCCGGCATGAGCCGTGACGATGCCTACCGGCTCGTTCAGGAATCGGCCCAGCGGGCGTGGGACGAGGGGATCGACTTCCGGGAGCTGATCGCGGAGAAGGCGCCCCAGCTCGACCTGGACGAGGTTTTCGACTACGGCGCCTACCTCAGGTACGTCCCGGAGGTGATGGCGCGCCTGGATAGGCTTGCGCCGTGATCCTCTACACGTGCGAGCAGAAGAAGGCGTTCGCCTCCATCGGCCATCCCTGCGGCCGTGCGGCCAAGGCGCTCGACGAGGCCGGCTACGAGTACGAGATCCGCGCCCTGCCCGGATACCGGCTGGCGCCGTGGACCTGGGGTGAGCGCACGAGCGGCCGCAAGGAGGTCGAGGAGCTGACCGGGCAGGTCAATCTCCCCGTGCTGGTGCTCGACGAGGGCAGGACAGTGGCTGGCTCGGGCAAGATCGTCGACTGGGCCAGGGCACACCCCGCCTACCAGCCCGAGGTCGGCGGCGGCTAGCTCGCTGGCCGTTGTTAGCATCGCGCGGCGATGGCGACAGCCCTCTCTGATCTCAAGCTCCACGGCTCCGGCAAGGTCCGGGAGATCTACGAGGACGGCGAGGAGCTGATCATGGTCGCCTCGGATCGGATCTCCGTCTACGACGTGATCCTGCCGACCGAGATCCCCGACAAGGGCAAGGTCCTGACGCAGATGTCGCTGTTCTGGTTCGAGCTGACCGAGGAGATCGTCCCGAACCACTTCATCTCCGAGGACGTCCCGCCCGAGGCAGCCGGTCGCGGGATGCGGGTCAAGAAGCTCGACATGTACCCGATCGAGTGCGTCGTCCGGGGCTATCTCTCCGGCTCGGGCTGGAAGGAGTACCAGCAGACGGGCGCGGTCTGCGGAATCGAGCTGCCCTCCGGGCTGCGGGAGTCCGACAAGCTCCGCGAGCCGATCTTCACCCCGGCGACGAAGGCCGAGTTGGGTGAGCACGACGAGAACATCGACTTCGACCGCGCGGTCGAGATCATCGGCGATCGGCACCTGATGGAGGAGCTGCGCCGGATCTCGATCGAGATCTACGAACGCGCGGCCGACCACGCGGCCGAGCGGGGGATCATCGTCGCCGACACCAAGTTCGAGTTCGGCCGGTCCCCCGGCGCCGAGGTCGTGCTGGGGGACGAGGTCCTCACGCCGGACTCCTCGCGGTTCTGGCCCCAGGACGACTACGCGCCGGGGCGCTCCCAGGCCTCGTTCGACAAGCAGTACGTCCGCGACTACGCCGACTCGATCGGCTGGGACCACAGCCCACCGGGGCCGGACCTGCCCGACGAGGTGGTCGAGAACACCCGGGCCAAGTACGTCGAGGCCTACGAGCGGATTACTGGCCGCAAACTCGGTTAGTCAGGGAGCCGATGGCGCCTTGGGCGCCGCTAGGCTGGATTCGTGAAGGCGAAGGTCCTGATCAGGCCCAAGGAGGGCATCCTCGATCCCCAGGGCAAGGCCGTGGAGCGGGCGCTGCCAGCGCTCGGCTTCGAGGGCATCCACGACGTCAGGGTGGGCCGGCTGGTCGAACTGGAGGTCGACGATCCCGCCAAGCTCGACTCGCTGAGCGAGAAGCTGCTCGCCAACCCTCTGATCGAGGACTACGAGATCGTTCTGAATGGAGAGGGTGAATGAACGTCCTGAGCACGGGGACGCGCCCGGAGGCGAAGCCGGGGAGGCGGCCGTGATCGGTGTGATCCAGTTCCCCGGCTCCTGCGACGAGCGCGACGCGCTCGAGGCGGTGCAGCGCGTCGACGATGGCCGTCTGGTGTGGCACGAGGAGACGGACCTCTCGAGCCTCGATGGCATCGTCATCCCGGGCGGCTTCTCGTACGGCGACTACCTTCGGGCCGGGGCGATCGCTCGCTTCTCGCCGGCGATGGAGGCCGTGGCGCGGTTCGCCGGAGAGGGCGGCCCGGTGCTCGGCATCTGCAACGGGTTCCAGGTGCTCTGCGAGGCGCACCTGCTCCCCGGCGCGCTCCTCCCGAACGAGGGGCTGCGCTTCATCTGCAGGCAGGTCGGCCTCGTGGCCGAGGACTTCGAGGGCCCGTTCGGCGCGGGGCTCCGGGGCGGCGATCGGCTCTCGATCCCAATCAAGCACATGAGCGGCCGCTACTTCGCCCCGGACGATCAGCTCGACCGTCTCGAGGGCGAGGGCCGGGTGGCGTTTCGGTACGCGCCCGGCGACAACCCGAACGGCAGCGTCCGTGACATCGCCGGCGTGCTCAACGAGGGCGGCAACGTGCTGGGGCTGATGCCGCATCCAGAGCACGCCGTCGATCCGCTGACCGGATCTGATGACGGGCTCGCCCTCTTCCGGGCCCTGGTCAGCGCCCATCACATTGCGGGTCGCGCCGACGCGCGCCCTCGCGTCTCCGCCGCGTGACGTCGACCGCCGAGCTGCCGACCGTCGAGCAGGCCGTCGAACTCGGTCTCACGGAGGCCGAGTACGAGCGGATCGTCGAGCTGATCGGGCGGCCGCCGAACCAGGTGGAGCTGGCGATGTTCTCGCTGCTCTGGTCCGAGCACTGCGCCTACAAGCACTCGCGCAAGCTGCTCGAACGCCTGCCCACCGAGGGTGACCGCGTGGTCATGGGACCGGGTGAGAACGCCGGGGCCGTCGACGTTGGCAACGGCCACGCCGTCGCCTTCAAGGTCGAGTCACACAACCATCCGAGCGCGGTCGAGCCCTTCCAGGGAGCGGCGACCGGGGTCGGCGGGATCCTCCGCGACGTCTTCGCGATCGGCGCGCGGCCGATCGCCGTCCTCGATTCGCTCCGGTTTGGCGAGCTCTCGTCGGAGCGGTCGCGTTACCTGTTCGAGGGTGCCGTGGCCGGCATCGGTCACTACGGCAACTCGATCGGCGTTCCGACCGTCGGCGGCGAGGTCTACTTCGAGCCGCCGTACGAGCAGAACTGCCTGGTGAACGCGATGTGCGTCGGGCTCGCGCGAACCGACGACATGATCCGATCCGCGGCGGCCGGGCCGGGCAACCTGCTGGTGATCATGGGAGCGTCCACCGGACGCGACGGGATCGGCGGCGCCTCGGTACTCGCCTCGGCGGAGCTCGAGGCCGGCGACGACTCGAAGCGGCCGAGCGTCCAGATCGGCGACCCCTTCGAGGAGTCGAAGCTGCTCGAGTGTTGCCTGGAGCTGCTCGAGCGGGATCTGCTCCTCTCGCTACAGGATCTCGGAGCGGCCGGGCTGACGTCCTCGGCGGGGGAGATGGCATCGAAGGGCGGCGTGGGCATCGACATCGACGTGTTCCGCGTCCCGCTGCGCGAGCCGGACCTCGAGCCCTTCGAGGTGATGGTCTCGGAGTCCCAGGAGCGGATGCTGGCCGTGGTGGACCCGGCCAAGCTCGACGAAGTCGCCGCCACCTGCGAGCGCTGGCAGACCGGCGCCGCGGCGATCGGCGAGGTGACGGACACGGGACGCCTGCGGGTTCTCGACGACGGCACCGAGGTGGGCGACGTGCCGGTCTCGGCGCTGGTCGATGAATGTCCTCTCTACGACCTCGAGCCCCAGGAGCCCAGCGGATGGATGTACGGGAACGCCGACACGCTCGGCGAGCTCGTCGCTCTCAGCGTCGGCCGCTCGGCCGACCCGAGCGATCCCTCGTCGATCCTGTGCGCTCTGCTCGCCTCCTCGAACGTCGCCTCGAAGCGCTGGGCCTTCGAGCAGTACGACTCGGTGGTGGGCTCACGGACCGCGCGGAGGCCCGAGGACGCCGATGCCGCAGTGCTGATGCTGCCCGAGTCCGATCGGGCGATCGCCGTGGCGATCGACGGGAACGGCCGGCGGGTGGCCTGCGAACCGTACGCGGGTGCCGTCGAGGCCGTGATCGAGTGTGCCCAGAACCTCGCCTGCGTCGGGGCGGAGCCGCTGGGCCTGACCAACTGCCTCAACTTCGGCAACCCCGAGAAGTCCAACGTCGCCTGGCAGCTGGATCGGGCGGTCCTCGGCCTGGCGGACGCCTGCCTGGACCTGCGGATCCCTGTCGTCGGCGGCAACGTCTCGCTCTACAACGAGACCGAGCGTGGCCCGATCTACCCGACGCCTGTCGTCGGCATGGTGGGCGAGCTGCCCGATCCGGCGCGTGCCCCCGGGATGGCGCCGCGCGACGGCGATCGACTGGTCCTGGTCGGGCCGTTCGCTCCCTCCCTGGCGGGGTCGGAGCTCGCCAGGCAGCGCGGCGAGCTCGACGCCGGGCTACCGCAGGTGGAGATCGGTGCGATCGCGACGTCGCTCGGCTTCGTCCGCGAGGCGGTACGTGACGGCACCGCCACCGCCGCCCACGACGTGAGCGACGGCGGCCTCGCCTGCGCCCTCGCTGAGATGGCGATCGCGGCCGGATCCGGGGTCGAGGCGGACCTCGACCCGCTGGTCGAGCTGCGCGGCGGGTCGGGCGAGAGCTGCCTGTTCGGGGAGGGCCCCGGCGGGATCGTGCTCGGCGTCTCGGCCGATGGGCTCCGGGGCCTCCTCGAGGCGGCGGAGCGGGCCGGCGTGGAGGCTCTCGAGATCGCCTCCGTCCGCGGCGACAGGTTGACCTTCTCCGCCGCCGAGCGGGACGTCTCGGTCGCGCTCGCCGACGCTGAGCGCGCCTGGCGCTCGCTCCCCGAGCGGCTCTGAGCAGGGAAATCGCCGGTTGCGCCCGCGATTCGGGGGTAGGATCGAAGGGTGTTCGGGCGACGCCTCTCGCACGCGGGTCACTCGCACCATTCGGGCCATCCGCTCAGGCGAAGGGTGGTTCTGACGATCCTCGCCGCGGCAATCCTCGCGGCTCTGGCGCTGCTGATCGCACCGCCGCACGCCCATGGCAACTTCGTCTACTGGGCCAACCAAACGCCCGGCTCCAGCATCGGCCGGGCGAAGATCAACGGATCCGGCGCGAACAACAACTTCATCACCGGAGTCAGCCAGCCACGCGGTGTCGCCACCGACTCCAGTTTCATCTACTGGACCGAGGCCGGCCCGGGTAGCGACGCCATCGGCCGGGCGAACCTCGACGGGTCCGGGGTGAATCACCAGTTCATCACGACCAACGTGACCAACCCGACCGCCATCGCGGTGACCTCTGCGGCCATCTACTGGACGAACGAGGTCGGCATGGGCGGTACTTCGATCGGTCGCGCCGACATCAACGGCGCGAACCCGAACCCCAACCTCATCCCCGGCCCGGTGGACACCTGCGGGCTCGCAGCCGACTCGAGCTTCCTCTACTTCTTCAACAACGACGGCGCCCACATCGGACGAGCGAACCTGGACGGCACGGGGGTGGACCGCAACTTCGTCACGATCCCCGAGCCCTTCTGTGGCCTGGCGGTGGACCCGAGCTTCCTCTACTGGGGCTCGGATGCCGGCAACACGGTCGGGCGCGTGCCGGTCGGCGGCGGCACGGCGAACGGAAACTTCATTCCCGCCGGGACGACGAGCGGCGGCCCGTTTGGTGTCGCGGTCAACTCCCAGTTCGTCTTCTGGAGCAATCCGGGCGCGATGCCGCCCGCGATCGGGCGGGCGAACATCAACGGCGCCTCGCCGAACCCAACGCTGATCGCCGGCCCCAGCAGCCCGCTCCTGCTCGCCGCGGCTCCCTCCAACAAGATCACCGTCAACTCGATCAAGAAGAACAAGAAGAAGGGCACGGCGTCGATCAACGCCAAGGTGCCGGGCCCGGGCCAGGCCACGCTCAACCAGACGAGCACCCCGCCCGACGCCAACGCGGTCGCGGCCGGGGTAAAGCAGGTCGGTTTGACGATCACCCAGGCCTCCTCCTTCAAGCTCGCGGTGAAGCCGACCGGCAAGACGGCGAAGAAGCTCAACAAGACGATCAAGAAGCAGCTGAAGAAGAAGCGCAAGGCGAAGGCCAAGGCGAACGTGACCGTGTTCATCCACTTCGACCCGGCCGGCGTCGCGGGCGTGCCGAACACGCAGCAGGTCACGGTCACGCTGGTCAAGCAGAAGACCAAGAAGAAGTAACCCCGATTTGACTCGAAGCGAGTCCGGACGATGTCTCCCGCGCGGCGGGATTGCCGCCGCTCTCCTCGCGGCGCTGTTGCTGCTGGTCGCCGCGCCTCGCGCGCAGGCGAACTTCCTCTACTGGACGATTGGCACTCCGAGCTCGAGCATCGCCAGGGCGAAGCTCAACGGCACCGCGCTGAACCCGGAGTTCATCGCCGGGCTCAACGGCCCGCATGGCGTCGCGACCGACTCGAAGTTCATCTACTGGACACAGGGCGACGCCACGACCGGCTCGATCGGCAGAGCCAACCTCGACGGGACAGACGCCAATCCGGACTTCATCCCGCATTCCGCGGGGGTGAGTGATCCCTCAGGGATCGCGCTGAGTCCCGATGCCGTCTACTGGCAGAACGGCGGCGGGACCATCGGCAGGGCGAACATCGACGGCTCGGCACCGAATTCGGGATTCATCGCCACCACCAACAGCAGCTGCGGGCTCGCCGCCGACTCCGACTTTCTCTACTTCCTGAACAACGGCGGCACCCAGATCGGGCGCGCGACGCTCGACGGAGCCTCGGTCGCCCCCGACTTCGCCTCCATCCCCGGGGCCTTCTGCGGCCTCTCGGTCGACTACAACTACCTCTACTGGGGATCTGACAGCGGCAACACGGTCGGTGTTGTGCCGGTCGTCGGCGGACCCGCCCAAGCGGACTACATCGATGCCGGAACGACCGGCGGAGGACCGAGCGGAGTCGCGGTCAACTCGCAATTCATCTTCTGGGGCAACTACGACACCGGCGCGATCGCCCGCGCCAACCTCAACGGCGCGGCACCGAAACTCGCGTTGATCGAAGATGCGGGGGTCACCGGGCCCGCGAACGCGTCGCAGCTCACAGCGGCACCCGCCAACAAGATCACAGTGAACTCGGTGACGAACATCCGGAAGAAGGGGACCGCCACCATCCAGGCCAGGGTGCCGGGCCCCGGGCTCGTGACGCTCGATGAGACGAACTCGGTGTCCGGCGTTGGCGCGTCCGCAGCGGCCGTCGAGCAGGTGAGCATGAGCCTGCCGCGCGCGGAGGTCTTCGAGCTGACCGTGAAGCCGGTCGGGAAAACGGCGAGAGTGCTCAAGAAGCGGGTCCTGAAGAAGGGCAGGGGCCGGGTGACGGTCGGTGTCTTCATTCACTTCGTGCCGGCGACGATCGCGGGGGTCCCGAATACGGAGCCCGTCACGGTCACGCTGATCAAGAAGGGCCGGCGGCAGAAGCCGAGGAAGTAGGCCTCCGGCCCGGCCGCTCTCCGGCCCTGCAAATGGACGCATTTTGGGAGAGTGCACACCGCCGGGCGCGCCGTGCCCGCTGCTACCCTCCGTCTGCGGGCTGCAGTCCTGCCCGGCCATTCGATCTCCAGAGGTTGAGACACCTCCACAGACGTGACCGACGCGCGATTTGACGTTCCCGATCGCGATGGCCCGCGCGATGAATGCGGGGTCTTCGGCGTGTACGCACCCGGCCGCGACGTGGCGCGGCTGGCCTACTTCGGCCTCTACGCGCTCCAGCACCGCGGCCAGGAGTCGGCGGGGATCGCCACCTGCGAGGGCGGTCACATCACGACGCTGCGGGAGCTCGGGCTGGTCTCGCAGGTTTTCGACGAGGACAAGTTGCGCGCTCTCGCAGGCGACATGGCGATCGGCCACGTGCGGTACTCGACGACCGGCGGCGGCGCGTGGGAGAACGCGCAGCCGGTCTGGCGCGACGACGGCCGCGAGCTGGCGCTCGCTCACAACGGCAACCTGACCAACGCGGTCGAGCTCTACAACGAGCTGACCGAGGCGGGCGTGCGTCTTCGCGGCACCTCGGACTCGGAGATCATGGCCGCGCTCCTCTCGAGAACGGCCGGAGAGGGCGACGAGTGGATCGAGGACGCGGTCGCCGAGGTCATGCCGCGGCTGGAGGGCGCCTATTCGACCGTGGTCATGACCAAGCACGCCGTAGTGGCGTTCCGCGACCCGCATGGGGTGCGGCCGCTGGCGCTCGGCAAGATGAAGCCGAGCGACGGTTTCCCGGAGTGCTTCGTGGTGGCCTCGGAGAGCTGCGCCTTCGACATCATCGGCGCGCAGATGATCCGTGAGGTTCAGCCCGGTGAGATGGTCTCGCTGACGGCCAAGGGCCTCGAGCTCAAGCCGGTGATCACCGGCGAGCAGCCGGCGCAGTGCGTCTTCGAGCACATCTACTTCTCACGGCCCGATACCCGGCTCGAGAACCGGGTGCTGCAGGAAGTGCGCGGCAGGATGGGAGAGCTGCTCGCCGAGGAGGCGCCGGTCGACGCCGATCTGGTGATCTCGGTGCCGGACTCAGGCAATCCGATGGCCAACGGGTTCGCCCGGGCCGCGGGGCTCCCCAAGGACGACGGGCTGATCAAGAATCGCTACGTCCAGAGGACGTTCATCCAGCCCGGGCAGGAGCTGCGCAAGCACGGTCTGCGGATGAAGTTCAACCCGCTGCCGGAAATCGTCGCGGGCAAGCGCGTGGTGGTGGTCGACGACTCGATCGTGCGTGGTAACACCACCCGGCAGATCGTGGCGATGCTGAAGGAGGCGGGCGCGAGGGAGGTCCACCTGCGGATCTCGGCCCCGCCGATCCGCCATCCCTGCCACTACGGGATCGACATGTCGACCCGCGAGGAGATGATCGCCCACGACAAGACGGTCGAGGAGATCGCGGAGGAGCTGGGGGCCGACTCGCTCGCCTACCTCTCCATGGACGCCGTCTACGAGGCGATCGGCACGCCTCGCGAGAAGCACTGCGACGCCTGCTTCACGGGCGAGTATCCGCTGGGCGATCCCGAGAATGCGAACGGCAAGTTCGCCCTCGAGGACATCGCGGTCGTGCCGGCGTCCTAGCGGACACCAGGCCGCTCCATCATGAGCGAGGGCAAAGCCTGAGCGGTTATGTGGGGCGGCCGCTTGTGGCCGCGATCTGCTGGCGAAGCCGGGCATCGGTAAGGATGGGACCGTGAGCGGCTTTCGCATCGTCGTGCTGGCCTCCGGCGGCGGCACCAACCTGCAGGCGATTCTCGACCGGCTTCACGGGGGGGAGGAGGGGATCGAGGTGGTCGGCGTCGCCTCCGACACGGCCGACGCCGGCGCTCTCGATCGGGCACGCCGGGCGGAGGTCGAGACGGCCGTCTTTCCGACCTCGGAGTACGACGACCGCGACGCGCGCGACCGCGCCCTGGGCGACTGGATCGAGGAGCGGGAAGCCGACCTCGTGGTGCTCGCCGGCTACATGCAGATGCTCTCGCCGGAGTTCGTCGGGCGTTTCTCGAACCGGGTGATCAACGTCCATCCGGCGCTCTTGCCGTCGTTTCCGGGGATCGACGCGGTGCAGCAGGCCATCGATCACGGCTCGAAGATCACGGGCGTGACCGTCCACTTCGTCGATGAGGGGATGGACTCCGGCCCGATCATCATGCAACGGCCCGTGCCGGTCGCCCCCAGCCGTGACTGGGATGAGACCGAAAAGGCGATCCACGCCACCGAGCACGAGCTGCTCCCGGAGACGATCCGCCTGATCTCCGCCGGCCGGATACGGATCGACGAGACCAACCCACGGCTCGTTCACATCGATGACCACTAGACGGGTTGCTCCTCGGGTTCCGTCGGAGCACCCTCGCATCTAGACTCGCCTCTCCCCGTGTCGACCCCGTCCCCAGAGATCGCTCCGGAGCCGGCCGGCGAGTCCCTCCCGGTTCGCCGGGCTCTGATCTCGGTCGCGGACAAGACCGGCGTCGCCGAGTTCGCGGCCGGGCTGGCGAAGCAGGGAGTGGAGGTGATCTCCACCGGCGGGACGCTTTCGACGCTGCGGGAGGCCGGAGTGGACGCGAAGCCGGTCGAGGAGCTGACCGGGTTCCCGGAGATCCTCGACGGACGGGTGAAGACGCTTCATCCCCATCTGCACGCGGCGCTGTTGGCGGTTCGGGACAACCCGGAGCACTCGGAGACGCTCCGGGAGCACGAGATCGAGACGATCGACCTGGTGTGCGTGAACCTCTATCCGTTCGAGCAGACCGTCTCACGCCTCGACGTGCCCGAGGAGGAGGCGATCGAGAACATCGACGTGGGCGGCCCGACGATTATCCGCGCCGCCGCGAAGAACCACCGCTTCGTGGCGGTGATCGTAAGGCCGGAGAGCTACGACGCGGTGCTCGACGAGCTCGAGGAGACCGGCGAGCTCTCCGCCGCGACCAGGCACTGGCTGGCCAACGAGGCCTTTGCCTACACGGCCCGCTACGACGCGGCGATCAGCCGCTGGTTCGGGCGGCGGTACGAGCCGCTGCCGACCCATTGGGTGACCGCGTGGGAGAAGGAGCTGGACCTCTCCTACGGAGAGAACCCGCACCAGCGCGCGGCGCTGTACGTCGAGCCGAGGGTGCGGTCCCATGTGCTCTCGCGTGTGGCGAAGCTGCACGGCAAGCCCCTCTCGTTCAACAACGTGCTCGACCTCAACTCGGCGAGGGCCCTGCTGGCGGACCTCGAGGGGCCCGGGTGCGTGATCGTCAAGCACAACAACCCATGCGGCGTGGCCGAGGCCGATGTGATCGGCCCGGCGTACGAAGCGGCCTTCGCGTGCGATCCGATGTCGGCGTTCGGCGGGGTGATCGCTCTGAATCGGCCGGTCGATGTGGCGCTCGCGGAGCGGCTCAATGAGCAGTTCATCGAGGTGCTGATCAGCCCGGCGTATGAGGACGGCGCTCTCGACGTGCTGCAGCAGAAGGAGAGCATCCGGATCCTCGAGGACACCGAGCGGCGGGCCCACCAGATCGAGCCCGACGTCAAGCGGGTGCGCGGCGGAATCCTGGTGCAGGACCCCGACGGGACGCCGGAACCGCGCGAGCTGATGGAGGTGGTCACCAAGACCGAGCCGACCGACCGGCAGTGGGAGGACCTGCTCTTCGCCTGGCGGGTGGTGCGACACGTCAAGTCGAATGCGATCGTGCTGGCACGCGACCGGGCGACGCTGGGGATCGGCGCCGGGCAGATGAGCCGGGTCGATTCGGTCCGCCTGGCGATCGAGAAGGCCAAGGACGCGCTCGGCCCCGACGCCGAGCCGCTGCTGGCCGGGACGGTGGTCGCCTCGGACGCTTTCTTCCCCTTCGCCGACGGGCCGCAGGCCGCGATCGACATCGGCGCGACCGCCGTGATCCAACCGGGCGGCTCGAAGCGCGACGCCGAGGTGATCGAGGCTTGCGACGCCGCGGGGGTCGCGATGGTCTTCACGAAGCGGCGCCACTTCCGCCACTAGCGTTCACCGGCTCTTTGTGAGAGGGGTCACCCCGGTGACGGGGAGCACACATCTGTAGGCGGCGGATTGATCTGATCATCCCCATGGAGGCCAGGTACCGCAGCACTCACAGAACGCCCCTCACGGGGCGCGGTACCGCGGTTACGGGAGAAGCCCCCGCAAGGGGATATGGGGAGGAGAGCCGGAAGACGGTGCTGCTTTGGGGGCGGCGCTCTAGGGCGGGTCTTCCGGCTCGCCCCAACTGACTCCGGCTGTCAGCCGGACCCGGCCGCCCTGCGGGCCTCGTCGCGGTCCCGATGGGCTTGGACGTGGGTGGCGCGACCGTCGCGGACGGTCCAGATGTGCCCGAACTCGCCCGAAAGGGGCATGCCCGTAGCGCGCCCCCGGGCGAATATCCGGCCGAGGACCAGTACCCGGTCGTCACCGATCTCCTCGACCTCATCGGCGTCGTAGTGGAACTCCGAGAAGTCCTGCTCGACCGCCTCGACGAACATCTCCAGCCCCCGAACGCCGGCGAGGACGCGCTCGCCGAGCTCGGGCGAGAGCTGCGAGTCGAAGTCGCCGGTCACCAGGGAGCCCAGTTCCTCGAAGCCCTCGCGGCGGCTGCGAACGGTCGCCCAGTCGAAGCCGTAGATGCGCCGGATCAGGTCGGCCCTCTCTCCCACGGCGGCAGTATCTCGCCTGAGCGGTCACGGCGGCTAGCCGCGGGCTTCCCGCCTACGACCCAAGGCTCCCCACGTGCCGTACGTCGCACCGCGCGACGGGCGGTCAACCATTCCGGCCTCGATCTCCCCGTGGCAGTTCGCGCAAACGAGGACGCACTTCTTGGCCTCCTCTCGCAGAGCCGCTAGCGACTTTCCCATCACGACCGTCATCGAGAAGGACTTGGTCTTCGGATCCACGTGGTGGAAGTGCAGATTGATGATGCAGCTGTGGTATCCGCAGACACAGCAGCGGCCGCCCGCTTCCTGCACAAGTAGCCGCTTGACCTTCTGATGGCGTCTAGTAACCGCTTCGCCGACACAACGCTTGCATTTCCAGCGGGGGCCCCGATCGGAGCCCGCGCTGTAGAGAGCGAATTCGGTGAGCCCGTGGCGCTGGCACTCGCGATCCTCCACCGGACACTTGCGTTTCGGATCCGGCGGACGCCCATTCCTCTGGACATGTGGAGTCGGGGACTCCACTGCAGGGTCGATTTCGCCTCGCTTGCATCCTTTGCCCATGGGAACTGATGTTCCAACTGACAAGAGACGGAAGGCCCGCAAATCGCAAAGAAAGTGCCCCCGGTGGGACTCCAACCCACAACCTTCGCGTTAAAAGCGCGCTGCTCTTGGCAATTGAGCTACGGGGGCCACGTGATCGTAGCCACGGCGCATGTCTCACTAGAGTCCGGTCCGCGATACTCAACGGAGCGGGGTTCTTTGCGGTGGTAGCCGGCAAGCGAAATGACAGTCAAGGCTGGCCCGTGGGCCAGAATCGCCTCGTATGAGGATCTCGGCGAAGGTCGACTACGCGGTGCGCGCCGCGGTTGAGCTCGCCGCCGCGGGCGGGGAGCCGATCAAGGGCGAGGCGATCGCCGACGCCCAGGGCATCCCGCTCAAGTTCCTCGAGAACATCCTCGGCGAACTCAAGCACACCGGCATCGTGGCGAGCCGGCGCGGCGCACAGGGCGGCTACTGGCTGGCCAAGCCGGCGGAGGACGTCAGCCTGGCGGACATCGTGCGTGCGGTCGAGGGCCCCTTGGCGAGCGTGCGCGGGCAGGGCCCTGAGACGCTCGACTACAAGGGCGAGGCGGTGCCGCTGCAGAAGGTCTGGATCGCGGTCCGAGCCAACCTGCGTGCGGTGATGGAGGACACCTCCCTCGCCGACGTGGTCGGCGGCGAGCTGCCCGAAACGGTGCGTGAGCTGAGCGAGCCGGCAGAAGCCTGGAGTGCGCGTTAACCGTCGTCCTCGGCGACGCGAACCGGTGGAGGCTCGCCGACTCGTTCAGCTCATCGCAGCGCTTCCCTATGCGACCTCGGGCTCCGGTGCCGGACTCGCGGACCCATCCGAGCTGAACACCTTCGTCGACCGCGGCCGGACGAAGACGATCTCGCCCTCGCTGAGCTCCAGCTGGTCCAGCTCGTCGCGCGTTAGCTGCACCGAGAACTGCTCGCCGTCGGTGAGCGTCAGCTCGATACGCACCTCGAAGCCGAGGTGCACGATCCGGTCGACCATCGCCTCGATCGTCCTGCCATTCGGCTCGTGACGGATCTCGACGTCGTGCGGCCGGACCCAGGCGTTGCCCAGACGGTGGGCCGGTCCGACGAAGCTCATCACGAACTCCGACGAGGGATGCTCGTAGAGGTCCCGTGGGCCCCCGGACTGCTCGACCTTGCCGTCATTCATCACGATGATCTGCTCCGCGACGTCCATCGCCTCCTCCTGATCGTGCGTGACGAAGATCGTCGTCACGTGGACGTCGTCGTGGAGACGGCGCAACCAGGTGCGCAGCTCCTGGCGCACCTTGGCGTCGAGCGCGCCGAACGGCTCGTCGAGCAGCAGCACCCGCGGCTCCACGGCCAGCGCTCTGGCCAACGCCATCCGCTGACGCTGCCCGCCCGAGAGCTGGTTCGGGAAGCGGTTCTCGAACCCACGCAGGTGAACGAGCTCGATCAGCTTCTTGACCCGCTCGCGGATCGTCCCGCTGCCTTCGCCCCTGATCCGCAGGCCGAAGGCGACGTTGTCGAACACGGTCATGTGCTTGAAGGCGGCGTAGTGCTGGAAGACGAACCCGACGTTCCTGTCTTGCACCCGGGTCTCGGTGTTGTCCTCTCCCGAGATCAGGACCTGCCCGTTGTCGGGCTGCTCGAGCCCCGCGATCACCCGCAGCAGTGTGGACTTCCCGCTGCCGCTGGGCCCGAGGAGCGCGGTCAGCCCCCCATCGGGCACATCGATCGAGACATCGTCGAGCGCCACGAAATCGCCGAACCGCTTGGTCACGTTCTTGACAGAGATGGCCATCCTCAGGCCTCCTTTTCGATGGGCTGTGGGACGAACACGGCGGGGCCCTGCAACTCCCCATCGTCACCCTCATCGGCGGCACTCCGTGCCGACCGCTTCTGCAAGAGATTCATGCTGAAGAGAACGAGCAGGGCCAGAATCGCGAGTACCAGGCCCGCGGCGTAGGCCCCCGCGACGCTGAAGTTGTCGAACTGCCGCTGAACGAAGATCGGCAGCGTCTCCGTCTTGCCGTTGATGTGACCGGAGACAACGGCGACTGCGCCGAACTCTCCCAGCGCCCGCGCCGTGGCCAGCACGATCCCGTAGGCGAGCCCCCACCGGATGGCGGGCAGGGTCACGCGCCAGAAGGTCTGCCACGGCGAGGCCCCAAGCGTCTCGGCTGCCTCCTCCTGGTCCGTACCGATCTCCTGCAGGACCGGCATCACCTCCCGGACGACGAAGGGAAGGGAGACGAAGATCGTCGCCAGGACCATGCCCGGAACGGAGAAGATCACCTGAATCCCGTTCTGCGCAAGCGTCTCGCCGAACCAGCTATCGCGCGGTGCGTAGACGAGGAAGAGCGCCAGACCGATCACGACAGGAGAGATCGCGAAGGGCAGGTCAATCGAGGCGTTGAGCAGGGCCTTGCCGCGGAAGTTCTGCCGCACCAGGACGAGCGCGGTGACCACTCCGAAGGCCGTGTTGAGCGGCACCGCGATCCCGACGCAGAGAATCGTGAGCCAGAAGGCGTGCAGGCCGTCCTGGGAGGTGACGGCGTCGAGCGGCTCGCTGATCCCGTGCTCGAAGGTGCGCCAGAACACCGCGATGAGCGGAATCAAGAGGAGGAGTGCGAGGTAAAGCAGGGCGACGGAGCGCAGCCCCAAGCGAGGTCCGCGGCTAAGCGCGCTCATGCCTCGACCTCCAGTTCGCGAACAGGTTCAGTGCGAAAAGCAGGCCGACCGAGATCGCGAGCAGGAACACGGAGACGGCCGCCGCTCCCGACAGGTCGTTCGTCTCTACGCGCCCGAAGATGTAGACGGAGGCGACCTGGGTCTTGAACGGGATGTTCCCCGTCAGCAGCACCAGCGAGCCGAACTC
>DATAPB010000126.1:0-23165 GCA_036265435.1 Solirubrobacterales bacterium
GGGGACTTCGACTGGGTCAACGAGCTGCGGGACTTCGACCGCTGCCTCTACGTGCTCGGCAACTCCGCGCTTCACCGGCACGCGATGGAGGCGCTCCTCCGGCGCCCCGGCGTGGTCGTCGCCCACGACGTCCGCTTCGGCGGCCTCTATCGGTCGCTCGAGCCGGGCTGGACCGAGAACCCGGTCTGGATCAGGGAGAAGCTCTACGGGATGTACGGGGACCGGATCCCCCCGGCGGCGCTGCGCAGGGCACCCGAGGACCCGGCTGTGCAGGACCAGTTCGGCATCTACATGAGCCAGGAGGTCCAGGCTCATGCCGAGAAGCTGCTGGTCCACTCGCGGTACGCGGCGGATGTGCTGCGCATGGACAGGACGCCGGGGACCGCCACCGCTGAGACCATCGTCGTCGGCCGTGGCATTCCCGAGGCGGAGATCAGGGGCAACGGTCGGGGCACGGCCGCACCGACGGTGGTCTCGCTCGCCCGCGGCGAGCATCCCGAGGCGATCGACCTGCTCATGCATGGCTTCGCCGCGATCGCGGCGGAGCGCCCGGGGGTGCGGCTGGTCCTCCTGGGGCGCCTCGAGGAGGGGACGGGCGCGCGGCTCGGCGAAACGGCATCGAACCTCGGGCTCCGCGAGGCTGTGAGCCCGCTCGGCGAGGTCGAGGGTGACGAATACCAGCGCACGCTCGCGAGCGCCGACGTCGCGGTTGAGCTCCGCACAAGCTCCGACGGCGAAGCTTCGGAGTGGATCTGCGACTGCCTCGCGGCGCGCGTCCCAACCGTCGTCTCCTCCGTCGGCTGGCTGGCCGAACTGCCGGAGCCCGCGGTCCTGCACGTGCCGCGCGAATTGTCGCCCGGCGAGCTGGCGGACACAGTCGGCCGCGTCATCGACGATCCGGAGCTGCGCCAGCGAATCCAGGCATCCCAGGACTCCTATGCCGCTGCGAACTCCTACGAGCGGACGGCGGAGCGCTACGCCGAGCTGCTCGAGCTCTGACCAGCCAGGCCGCTGGCGCGGGCCGGGTCGGGCGCCGAGAGCGGCTCGGGCTGCTTGGCCTCGAGCGACCAGCTGTGGTCGACCAGGACGGTGCGGTAGTCGATCATCGGCTGGTGGGTCCCGCCCGCACGGTGGAAGTCGCCATCGGCGACCGTGATCTCAGCGATGTGGTTGAGGGCGTCCAGCCGCTCGCCTCCCGAGTCAATGCGGACGTCGACGTAGTACTGCCCCGCCGGAAGCGGGCAGCGCTCGAGCCGGCAGCGGATCTCGCCCTGCTCGGGGATCTCCGAGAACGAATCCCCGGTCTGTGCCGTGTCCAGGTCGAGAAGAGGCGTCTGGTCGCTGAGGGTGAAGATCGTCAGGTTGACCCGGGTGCCGCGCAGCGACTCCTGGGTGTGCTTCTCGAAGCTGAGCACCATGTCGAAATCCCCGCCGGTGACGGGGCTGTCGAGGAGCTCGCTGTTCCTCTCGAGGTGGAAGTCGGTTAGGCGAAGCTTGCCGTTGCCGTGGCGCCGCCGGTCCCTGATGCCGCGCTCGAGGTCGGAGGTGACGTCGCCGACGTAAGCGTCCACCACCTCGCCGACCTTGCCCGCGGCCGCGATGCGCCCCTCAGAGAGCATGATCGCCCGGTCGCAGAGGTTGACCACGCTGGGCAGGCTGTGGCTGATGAAGACGACCGTGCGCCCCTCCCTAGAAGCCGCCTCCATGCGCCCGAGGCACTTCTGCTGGAAGGCGAGGTCCCCGACCGAGAGCACCTCGTCGATGATCAGGATCTCGGGCTCGAGGTGGGCAGCGACCGAGAAGGCGAGGCGAAGCTGCATGCCGCTCGAGTAGCGCTTTACCGGGGTGTCGATGAAGGGGCCGATGTCGGCGAACTCGACGATCTCCTCGAAGCGGCTCTGGATCTCCCGGCGCTTCATGTTGAGGATCGCTCCGTTCAGGAAGACGTTCTCGCGCCCGGTGAGCTCGGGATGGAAGCCCGTGCCGACCTCGAGCAGCGCGCCGACCCGGCCGTGCAGCCGGGCCTCGCCCGTGGTCGGCGGGGTGATCCGGGAGAGGATCTTCAGCAGGGTGCTCTTGCCAGCCCCGTTGTGGCCGATGACGCCGAGGGTCTCGCCGCGCTGGACCTCGAAGTTGATGTCCCGCAGGGCCCAGAACTCCTGCGGCTTCGGGCGACGCCCGATCGTCCTGATCCGCTCGGTGATCCGCTCGGTGAGCAGCAGGTAGCCCGCCTGGTCGCCGCCGATCTCGTAGCGCTTGCTGAGGTCGTTGACCTCGATTGCGACGTCGCCGGCCATCAGATCACGTCGGCGAAGAACTGCTCGGCTCGCCTGAAGTAGAGGATCGACCCGACGAGCAGCACCGAGGCGCTGCCGACCGAGATCAGCACCTTGGCGAGGCTCGGCGCAGGCTGGTCGAGCAGCGCCCATCGCGTGCCGTCGAGGACCGTGGCCATCGGGTTGAGGTAGTAGAGGTAGGACCAGATCTCTCCCGACGTCTGGCCCACCGTTGCGCCGCTGTAGAGGACGGGGCTCGCAAAGAACAGGATCTGGACGAGCATCGGGACGAGCACCTGGACGTCGCGGTACTTGACGTTGAGCGCCGAGAGCAGGGTCGCGAGCGCGAAGGCCGTGACGACTCCAAGCAGCAGGAAAGCCGGAACCAGCCAGACCATCGAGGAGATCGACACGCCGTAGGCGATCGTGACGACGACCACCACCACCAGAGCGATCGCCAGGTCGAGGATCAGGCCGAGCGCCTTCGAGATCGGCAGGGCGAGCCGCGGGAAGTAGACCTTGGAGATCAAATCGGAGTCGAGGACCAGGCTGCTCGAACCCGCGGTGATGGCCTGCGCTGTGAACTGCCAGGGGACGATGCCGGCGACGGCGAAGACGGGGTAGGGGATCCCGCCGGGCACCTTCACCTTGAGCACGAGCCCGAAGAAGAGCGCGAAGACGAAGGCGAAGACGAGCGGCTGCAGGATCGCCCAGCTGATCCCGAAGAAGCTCTGCTTGTAGCGGATCTGGAGCTCGCGCTTGGTGAGGAAGTAGATGAGCTCGCGGTGAGCCCAGAGCTCGCCCAGCCTGAGGCCGCTCCACCGCCGGGGCGGGGAGATGACCAGCTCGGGGTACCGGGCGGCCGTCGCCTCTGTCTGGGTGGTCGACATCGGCCTAAAGCTAGCGTCACGGCTAGTTTGCGTGCCATGTCCGATGCAGCCACTGTCGGTGTGGTGATCACGACCTACAACCGGGGCCTCGAGTACCTGCCGGCCCTGCTGCGCTCACTCGAGGAGCAGACCTACGACGATCACGCGATCACGATCGTCGCCGACGGCGGCGATCCGGCGGTCCTGGCCTACCTCGAACGCGAATGGCCGGCGGTGGCGCTCGTCTCCACGCCGCAGCCGCGCGGCTACGCCGGCGCCGCCGCACTCGGCGTCCGCTCCAGCCGCGGCCGCTACATCGCGATGCTGAACGACGACGTCGAGCTCGAGCCCCGGTGGCTCGAGTTGCTGGTCGACGAGCTCGAGGCCGATCCGTGGCTCGGGTTCGTGACCGGCAAGACGCTGCTGTATCACGAGCGCGACCTGATCAATGAGACGAAGCAGGAGCTCTACACCTGCGGGAGGTTCGTCCCCTGCGGCCTGCTCGAGCGCGACGAGGGACAGTGGGACCGCCGCATGTGGGCGGCGATCGTCTCGGCGTCAACCGCGCTGTATCGGCGCGAGGCCGTCGATGCGGCGGGCGGCTTCGACGCGGACTACTTCATGTACTGCGAGGACGCCGATCTGTGCCTGCGCATGCTCCTGGCGGGCTACCGCGGCCTGTACGTGTCCGAGGCGGGGGCCTACCACGCCTGGGCGGCCTCGACCGGGCGGACGTCGAGTTCGTCGCGCTACTACAGCGTCCGCAACACGCTGACCACTCTGCTCAAGGACATGCCCACTCCGGTGCTGCTCAGCAGCCTGCCGAAGATCCTGCTCTACCAAGGCCACAACCTGGCGATCGCCAGCAGCGCCGGAGACCGGGGCAGCGTCCTCTGCGCCTGGGCCTCCTTCCTGCGGAGGGTGCCCTCGACTCTGCGGAAGCGCCGCGAGATAATGCGGATCAGGGCGATCAGGAGCCGGGACTTCAAGGGAATGCTGCTGACGGCGTATCCGGTGCCGACGGGCCTCACCCCGCGGCAGCTCTCGAGGTGGTTTCGCCACCGGGTCGTCGACCGCCTGCTCCGCCTCGGCGGCGACCTGCTCGAGTACGTCCCAGAGCCGATTCGCCCCAAGATCCGCGGCCGCGACAGGCAGACGTGACCCCAGAGGCTCAGCTCGAGACCCCGGTCGCGCTCGTCCTCTTCAGGCGCCCCGACCGCACCCGGCGCGTCTTCGAGGCGATCCGGCGGGTGGGCCCGAAGCGCCTGTTCCTGATCGCCGACGGCCCCCGGTCCGGGGATATCGAGGAGGCGCGGGAATGCGAGGCGGCCCGCGCGACGGTCGAGGACGTCGATTGGCGCTGCGAGGTGACGCGCGACTTCGCCGCCGAGAACATCGGCCTCAAGCACCGGCTGCCGTCCGGGCTCGACGGCGTGTTCCAGCAGGTGGATCGGGCGATCGTCCTCGAGGACGACTGCCTCCCGCACGAGACCTTCTTCCGCTTCTGCGACGAGCTGCTCGGACGGTACGCCGACGACGAGCGCGTCATGCACGTCGCGGGGAGCCAGCTCCTGCGCGACCCGCCCGCGTGGAGCGCGAGCTACCACTTCTCCCGCTACGTCCACATCTGGGGCTGGGCGACCTGGCGGCGTGCCTGGCGGCACTTCGACGTCGAGCTGCGGGAGTGGCACGGCCTCGGCCGAGGCGAGCGGGAGGCGCGGCTGAGCTCGATGTTCGCCGAGGAGTCGGAGCGCCGCTACTGGCGCTATGTCTGGGACCGGAGCCCTGAGATCGAGACCTGGAGCGCGCAGTGGTCCTATGCCCTGCTCGTCCGCGAGGGACTCGCGGCGAACGCGAATCGCAACCTGGTCTCCAACATCGGCTTCGGCACCGACGCCACCAACGCGATCGAGGATCCCCTCGGCATCGCGGCGCGCCCCGTGGCGGGGATGAGGTTCCCGCTCGAGCATCCCGACTCGGTCGAGCGGGACGTCGGCGCCGACGCGGCGGCGTCCATCAGCTTCTTCCGCCGGGACGAGCCCGCCCCCGCAGCGGAGCCGCTCGGCCGCCGCGCGCGGGCCGCGATCCTGCGGGCGGGAGGGCGGGCCCTCGACTTCGTCCCCGCGGCGATCCGGCCGCGGATCCGCCACCGCGACCGCAAGCCGCCGAGCCCGGGGGCGAGCTAGGAGCCGCTCTCGAGCGCCTCGAGGTCGGCGCGGACCATCAACTCCACGACCTCCTCGAAGGACGTCCGGGGCTCCCAGCCGAGCTCCCGCTTGGCCTTCGAGGCGTCAGCGACGAGCTCCTCGATGTCCGCCGGCCGGGCGAGGGCCGGATCGACCCTGACGTGGTCCTCGGCCTTGAGGTCGACGCAGGCGAACGCGACCTCCACCAGGTCGCGGACCGAGTGCGAGACGCCGGTGCCGATCACGTAGTCGTCGGCCTCCGGCTCCTGGAGCATCCGCCACATCGCCTCGACGTATTCCTTGGCGTAGCCCCAGTCGCGGCGAACCTCGAGGTCGCCGAGGACCAGCTCGTCAGCCAGGCCGAGCTTGATGTCGGCCACCCCGCGGCTGATTCGCCGGGTGACGAACGACTGGCCGCGCCGAGGAGACTCGTGGTTGAAGAGGATCCCGGAGCTGGCGTGCAGCCCGAAGCTCTCGCGGTAGTTGACGGTGATGAAGTGGCCGTAGGCCTTGGCCACCCCGTACGGGCTGCGTGGGTAGAACGGCGTCGCCTCGCTCTGTGGCTTTTCGCGAGCGCGGCCGAACATCTCGGAGGAAGAGGCCTGATAGAAGCGGGCCTCGGGACAGACCTGCCGGATCCCCTCGATCAGACGCGTAACTCCGACCGCGGTGTACTCCGCCGTCGCCACCGCGAGCCGCCAGGACTCTGCGACCGATGACATGGCCGCCAGGTTGTAGACCTCGTCCGGCGAGCTCCTGCGCAGCACTCCGACCAGGGAGTGCTCGTCGAGGACGTCACCGGGGTGCAGGGTGATCCGATCGATGACTCCGTCGAGCCGCTCGAAGCGCCCGTCGGTTGACCCGTGGACCAGGCCATGGACCTCGTAGCCCCTGTCGAGCAGCAGTTCGGCCAGATAGGACCCGTCCTGCCCGGTGATCCCGGTGATCAGCGCTCGGCTCACCGGGCCGGGACCTCAACCCGGTCGAAAGGCAGCTCGAGCGCGCGTTCATAGCCCTCCAGCGTGCGCCTCGCCACGCGCTCCCAGGTGTAGAGCTCGACTCGGCGCGCGGAGCGCTCCCGCAGGGCACTCAGCTTTCCCGGAGTCTCGAGCGCCTCGCGGACGGCGCGCGCGATGTCCGCCGGGTCCGCGGGGTCGAATGTGGCCTCGTCATCGCCGAGCAGCTCGGGCATCGCCGAGGTCCCGCTGGCCGCCACCGGGGCGCCGCAGGTCATCGCTTCGAGGATCGGGAGGCCGGCCCCCTCGTACAGGGAAGGGAAGACGAAGAGCTCGCATGCGCTGTAGAGCGCGGCCAGCTCAGGATCGGAGACGAATCCGGTGAGCAGCAGGTTGCGCGACTCGATTCCGAGCCGCTGCGCGAAGATCCGCAGGCTGAAGCGGAGATGCTGGGCGAGATTGCAGGCGATCACGAGCTGGTGCGCATCCCGCATCAAGGCGGGCAGCTGCGCGTAGGCCCGGATCGTGCCCTCCAGGTTCTTCCGGTAGTCGACGCCGCCGACATAGAGAAGGAATCCAGCACGAACCTTGGGGAGCTCCGACCGCAGGATCGAGACGGCCTCCTCGTGGGTCTTGACGAGCGACGAGAAGCGATCGGAAACGCCGGAGTCGATCACCGTGATCCGTTCCTCTGGGATGTTGAGGCGCTCCATGGCGTCGTCGGCGGTCTGCTTGGAGATGGTGAGCACCTGCTGGGCCGACCCGAGGAGACCGAGGCGGGCGATCCACGCGGTCGCCATATAGCCCCAGTCGGCGTTGTAGCGCTCCCGCATGATCAGCGGGATCAGGTCGTACAGCGTCACGACCAGGCGAGCGCCCCGGCTCCACGTCGGCCAGATCTCGTCGAGCTCGAGGTCGGCCTCGAACGGCGACATGATGTGGTAGACCGGCGGCATTCGCCCGCCTGGGCCACTTTCGGAGGTTTGCCAGACGGCTTTGCCTGAGCGCTGCAGTGATGCTGCGCCGGGCGGTACCGGCACCTCCGGGCTCAAACCGACTCTACTGATCTTGTCCGGCGCCAGTTCGAGTAGCGCGAGCGCGTGCTCGGTGACGTAGCGGGCGATCCCGCGCTCGGCGTGCCCAACGCTCTGCGTCCCGCGGGCGTCCAGCCAGACGGACTCCGGGTCGAGCACCACTAGCCAGCTGACGGACGGGCGGGCACCTTCTCGCCGCCCTCCGCGTCGCGGCGCTCCCGCCGCTCGAGCAGCTCGCGCAGTGCGGCGAGCTCCCGTTCAATCCTCTCGAGCCGAGCCTCCAGGGACCTGACCTCGCTTCCGAGGTGGGTGACTGCCTCGACCGACGCGGAGCCCAATCGCTCGGTCTGCAGGTCGATGGCGCGCAGCCTGTCGCGGTAGACGATCTGGTACACGCTCCCCAACGCCCTCCGGAGCCAGGAGAGCACGACGGCGACAGCGCGCTGAGGCGCTTGGATGCCGCGCTTGTCGTCGGAACCGATATCCATCTCGCACGTGATGCCCCGGCATCAGGCCGGAGGCGGGGAGGTCAGAAGAATACGGTCTTCCTCTGCAAGCCTTCGCCCGCCGATCTGGCGGTAGTGAGCGCGGAAAAGACGCGCCGTGTGGTCGAAGGAGAACTCAGCCGCCCGCTTCTTCCCACGCTCGCGGAGGTCAGCCTGGAGCCTCTCGTCGGTCCAGATCCGGCGTAGCTGGCGGGCCATCTCGGGGACGTCATCAGGGTCGAACAGCAGCCCCGCATCGCCGACGACGTCGGGCAGACCTGTCGCGGTCGACGAGGCGACCGGCAGCCCCGCGTCGAACGCCTCGCAGATCGGAAGCCCCCAGCCCTCGAACCTGCTCGGGAACACCAGGGCGGTCCCGAGCTCGTAGAGGCCGCGGAGCTCGAGGGAGCTGACGAAGCCGGGGAAGGAGGTCGTCTTCGCAAGACCCAGGCCAGAGACCAGGCCGCGGATGCGGCTGTAGTAGCGAGTCTGCCTGCCCGGACAGACCAGGGGAATGGTCATGCCGCTCTCGTCCCTGATCCGGGCGAGCGCCCAGAGCAGGCGCTCATGGTTCTTGTGGGGCCAGGTCTGGGCGGGGTAGAGAAGGAAGGAGTCGGGAAGCGAGAGGCGGGAGCGCAGCCGGTTGAGATCGGACTGGGTAGGAGCCGGGTACTCGCGGAGGACGGATCCCCCGGGCACCACCGTCACCTTCTCCGCCGGCAGCCCGTAGTTGTCGATGAAGTCGCGGCGGCCCCATGAGGTCATGGCCACGACCAGCCTCGCCCTCGCGCAATGGGCGCGATAGATGGCCTCTCGCCGGGCGCGCTCCCAGCTGCTGAACAGCTCGGGTAGGTGGAGGTGCTGCAGATCGTGCGGCTGGTAGATGCTCGAGATCTCGGTGGTGAACGCATCCTGGATCGGGAAGTGGATGACCTCGACGCCGGCGCGCTCGAGGGTGCCGTCGCTGGGCCGCACAGCGAACCTCGTGCCGATCCTCGGCACCCGCTCGATCAGCCCGCGAGCGATCGCCCGCGAACGCCTGTCCAGGTAGCCGCGGCGGGTGTGGAGCAGGCGGCACGGACCGCGGAGATAGGGGCGGATCCATTCGTCGTGCTCGGGGTGAGTAAGAAACAGGTACTCCTCGTCTCCGTCCTCGAGCCGGGAGAGAGCCGAGGCGAGCCCGATCACCACCTGCTCGACGCCGCCGAACTGCCCGGCGCCCAGACGGGCATCGATACCGACGCGCAGCGTCATGCTGCGCGGCGCCTCGGAGGCCATGGCTCGGTCATGAAGCCGCGCGAGTCTAGTGTTCGGGGAGTGAAGGCCAGGGATCGCTTTGCCCCACGGCGCCTCGTCCTGGTTGCGATGGACATCGGCCGCCGTACAGCCAGGCGGTTGGGCATCCCAATCCCGCTCGGGGTGTCCGAGCCGGGACCGGCGTTCCGGCGCTCCATGAGCCGCGCCACACCGCCGCGCGGACCTCTGCACCGCCGGCTCCAGAAGCGCTATCGCGCGCATCGGATCAGGCGCTTCCTCGCGCCGGCCGCCCGGCGCGGCCAGCTCGCCTTCGATTTGGGCGCGAACGTCGGGGAATGGTCCGCTGTACTGCGCTCGCTCGGCTCTCGGGTGGTCGCGGTGGAGCCACAGGCGGAGTGCGTCGCCGTGATGCAGCGCAGGTTCGCCGCGGATCCGGATGTTGCAACCGTCCGGGCTGCGGTGGCGGACTGGATCGGTACAGGGGAGTTGCGGCCGTCCACCACGAGCAGTACCCATGCGTCGATGTCCACGGACTGGCGGCGCATCGCGATGGAGAAGGGGTACATGCCGCCCGAAGTCTGGCTCGAACCGATCGAGGTCCCGGTGGTCACCCTTGATTCCCTGATCGATTCGCACGGAGTGCCCTCCTACTGCAAGATCGACGTGGAGGGGTTCGAGCCGCAGGCACTGCGCGGCCTTTCCCACCCGATCGCCACCATCGACTTCGAGTTCCATCGCGAGCTGGCGGACGCGGTTGAGGATTGCCTCGAGCGATTGGCTGACCTGGGTGACTATCGCTATCGCACCTTCATCGGTGAGTGGCCCGAAGTGAGAGGCGGTGAGCTTGCTCGTGGGGCGGTCCCGGATGCGATCGCCGCGCTCGAGCCGGGAACCTGGGGAATGATCCGGGCCAGCTCCCCCTAGCCGCTCCGACACGCGAGGCAAGTGCTGGTCGGCCCGGCCGCTAGCCTTTCGGGCGAATGGCCCCCGCAGCCCCAGATCCCGGCTTCTGGTCGGGAAAGCGTGTGGTCGTCACCGGCGGCGCCGGATTCCTTGGAAGGCCGACGACCGCGCTGCTCCGCGATCTGGGCGCGGACGTTGGTGTGGTCAGGTCGGCCGAGCATGACCTCCGGGAGCGGGAGGCCGCCAGGCGCGCCCTGGAGGGGGCGGAGGTGGTCCTCCATCTTGCCGCCAACGTGGGCGGGATCGGCTTCAACCGGCGGAACCCGGCGCCTCTCGCCAGGGACAACCTGGAGATGAGCCTGAGCATCTTCGAGGCCGCCAGAGATCTCGAGATCGGCAAGCTGGTCGCCGCCGGGTCCGTCTGCGCCTATCCGAAGTTCACCCCGGTGCCCTTCTCCGAGGACGAGATCTGGAACGGCTATCCCGAGGAGTCGAACGCCCCCTACGGGCTCGCCAAGAAGATGAACTTCGTGCTCTCGGACGCCTACCGGCGGCAGTACGGGCTCGACTCCTGCGTCCCAGTAATGGCCAACCTGTACGGCCCAGGTGACAACTTCGACCTCGAGGACTCCCACGTGATCGCGGCGATGGTCCACAAGTACGCCCTCGCCACCGAACGGGGGGAGCCCGAGGTGGTGCTCTGGGGAACCGGCGAGCCGACGCGGGAGTTCCTCTACGTCGACGACGCAGCCCGCGCTCTGCTGCTCTGCGCCGAGCGGCTCGACGTCTCGGACCCGGTCAACATCGGCACTGGGAACGAGACGCGGATCCGGGATCTCGCGGAGATGATCTCCGAGCTCACCGGGTACGACGGCAAGACGGTCTGGGACGCCTCCAGGCCTGACGGGCAGCCGAAGCGATACCTCGATGTGACCCGGGCCAGGGAGCTGGTCGGCTTCGAGGCCCACATGCCGCTGGAGGACGGGTTGCGGCGGACGATCGATTCCTTCCGCGCCGTGGACATGCCGGCGGTCGCCTCCTCCGCGTAGCCGCGAATGGAATCCGCACAGGGGGCGGCAGACGCAGCCCGACCCGCCAGGGCGGGAAGAAGGACCGAGTCGGCTGCGGATTGGCTCGCCGGCGTGGCGGCGAATCCCTGGTTCGCCTACGGCTCGATTCTGGCGATCCAGTCGAAGGTCCTCTGGGGGATCTGGGCCTACCGTGACCTGACGCCGGGCGACGGCTCCTACTACTTCTCGATGGCCAGCCGCTGGGCGGACGACTTCGTGGTACAGCCCGCGTACTACCCGCTCTACAACGTGCTCTACGGCTCGCTGAAGTGGATCGTCCACGACCCCTTCTCGGTCACGATCCTGCACCGCGTCCTGATCGTCCTGGGGACGACCGCGCTGCTGCTGGCGGTGCTTCGCCGCCTGCTCACTCCGGGCATCGCATGGGCACTGGCCCTCTGGTGGGCCGTGCTGCCGATCACCTACGACACCATCTTCGAGGTCCATCTGCTCGGAGCCCTCGCGGGTCTCGCGATCGCCCTCATCGCCCTGCGGTGGTCCGGGCTCGCCGGGCGCGCCACCGTGTTCGGGCTCCTGCTCGCAGCGGCCCTGCTCGTGCGCAACGAGTACATCGTCGGGGCGTTCGTCTTCGGAGTCGCCTGGCTCGGATATGAGCTCTGGCGGGTCCGCAGGGGCACTGCGCCGCCATGGAGAACCCTGGCCGCCGCGGTCGCGCTCCCACTGCTCTCGTTTGCGGTCCTCCTGGGGCTCGTCAGCTGGCGCAGCGGCGCCCGCGGGTCCGTCTTCTCAGAGCTGAGCGGGAAGAACGAGCTCGCCTTCTGCCAGGGTTATGCGCTGGGACTCGATCACAGCGGCGACGTGCGCACCTCCAACCCATTGGCCCAGTGCGTCGTCTACACCCGGGAGGACTTCGGCGAGAGAATGCCCTCCCTCGTCCAGGCGGTCGCCGACAACCCCGGGGCGGTGGCTGGTCACTTCGGCAGGAACGCCCGCCTCTTCCCGGCTGGGCTTGAGATCGGCCTCTTCAACGCGAAATTCGGCTCGGTGGCCCCGGCATCCAATCCGGACTACATCGATGTCAATCGGGGCTCCTGGCTGGTACTCGCGGGCTCGATCGCGGTCGTGCTCGTGATCGTCGTTGGGGGGGTCCTGATCTGGACGGACCGGCGGAGGTGGTGGGACAACTGGATCCAAGGCCGGGCCTGGGGCTGGGCGGTGCTGGCCGCGATGGGATCGGTGGGGATCTACGCCGGTCTGATGACCCGTCCGCGCCCCTCCTACATCTTTCCCCTCAGCATCCTCGTCCTGGCGCTGCTCGGTATGAGTCTGGTCGTAATCGCGAGGCGCCTGGGCGTCCCGCGGCGGGCGCGTGCAGTGATTCCGCCGCTTGCGATCGCGGCCCTGATCCTGATCCCGAACCACTACCGCGCCGGCTACTCGAATCCCCAGATCGGGCCCGGTCAGCCGCTGAAGACCGCGGTGTCCCGGCTCGAGCCCTACCGCAGCGAGTTGGCGGGGCGCGACCACGGGCTCCTGGCGGTCTATCCGGCGACTGACGCTTGCCTCTACGTCGGCGGCAGCGATCCCTGCGTGACGGTCTCCTGGAACTATCCGATCGGCGAGACCCTCGGGCCCGAGCTCGCCGGGCAGCAGCAGCACTCGTTCAGATCGACGCAGGTGGACTTCATCTACGCGAACGAGTACGCGTTCACCGCGGACCCAGCGATGCGGGCCAGGCTCGATGGACTGCTCCGCGACGGTTGGCACCGCCTGGCGCCCTCCTCGCCCTCGAGTTGGATGCTGCTCGAGCGAAACGGCGAGTAGCGGCGGAACGGGAGCGCTAGTTGCGCTCGGAGGGCGTCCGTACGCCGGCCAGCCGCAGGACCGCTCCCTCCGGCGACATCTCGGGACCCGGGTCGTTCGTCACGGGCTCGAGGCCGATCGGGGAGAGGAGCGCGGCCCGCCGGCCCTTGGCCTCGCCCTCGCCCGGCTGATTCCTCGCCACCCGGTCACGCGTTCGGATCGGCGGGCGCCAGCGCTCGGGGATGTGCTCGAGCATGTCGCCGGCCAAGGTGAGCGCCGGGGTGATCAGGCGCCGCTTCATCGGGCCGAGCACGTAGTGGATCAGCGGCTGCATGACCCGCCAGCGAACCCACCCCACCGGCGTGGCGGCGCGGAAGAGGCGTGAGGTGCGGAGCAACTTCAACTCGCGAGGAGTGAGGCGCGTCGCATAGAGCTCCCGGAACTGGTGGATCTCGGGCCACGAGTTCGTCATCGCGAAGGTCTTCTGCTCTGGATGGACCGACCGAACGGCGAGGAAGTCGTCGGGAAGCAGCTCCGGCAGCTCCTCCCCGAACGCGAGCCGCAGCATGAACTCCGCGTCGAAGGCGTAGTGCATGTCGGTTCGGAACGGCCCGAAGCGGTCGAATAGCTCGCGGCGCCAGAAGCTGGACGGCTGGGGGACGTGCCAGGGGACGAGCATCCACCAGTGGCGCCCGCCGGGGCGCCCCTCGCAGTAGGAGGGCGGCTTGGGCCGCCAGACGCGGATGCGCTTCGGCGGGTCTCCCTCCTCGACGTCGAGCGCACCGCCGGCAACCCAGTTGCACCCGCATCCCTCCAGGCGCGAGACCACGGTCTCGAAGGCGCCCGGGAGGAAATAGTCGTCGCTGTTCAGGTAGGCGACGATCTCGCCCGAGGTTCCTCGGAGCCCCTTGTTGATCGCGTCGGACTGCCCGCCATCGGGCTCGGACACCCACCAGGCCAGCCGGTCCTCGTAGCGGCGGATGATCTCGACGGTCTCATCGGTGGAGCCGCCGTCGACGATCACGTACTCCAGGTTCGGGTATCCCTGATCGACCACGGACCGGATGGTTCGCTCGATGAAGGTGCCCTGGTTGTAGGACGGTGTGATGACCGTGAGCTTCGGCGGCACCGGGGGCGAGTATATGCCGGGTCCCGCGACGCCCCAAGCGCTTCGACGAATGGCTAGGAAGGCTGCAGTGCGATCCGTCTCACCGCGATCGCGAGCTCGCGGTTGTCGGTGCGCTCGCGATTGACCTCCGGCGGATGCCTGCCTCTCTCCGAGGCGATCACGACCTGGTAACGGTCCCACGGATGCGTCTGGGCGTGGGTCCAGCTTCTCAGGTGCTCGACCGCGTCGCCGCGGGCGTCGCTCAGCGGGAGACGATGGAGACGTCGGTCGAGACAGCCACCGGAGAACATTCTTTCGCACCCTGGCCCCGGTGTAGCGGCGACGGCATTGCTTCAGCATGAGGCGATGAGCCGCCGCCCGCCCGCCTGATGGCCGATTCGCTGCGCGCCCTCACCGGAGAGATCATCACCTGCAGGCGCTGCCCGCGGCTGGTCGAGTGGCGGGAGCGGAGCGCGGCCGAGCCGCCGCGGCGGTACCGCGGGGAGACCTACTGGGCTCGTCCGCTGCCGGGGTTCGGAGACGCGAAGGCGCGAATCGTGATCGTCGGGCTGGCGCCGGCTGCACACGGCGGGAACCGGACCGGCCGCATCTTCACCGGCGATCGGTCGGGCGACTGGCTGTTCGCTGCGCTGCATCGGGCCGGACTCGCCAATCAGCCGACCGCTGTGAACCTGGACGACGGGCTGCGGCTGCGCGGTGCGTACGTCACGGCCGTCAACCGCTGCCCACCGCCCCAGAACCGGCCGACGACCGACGAGCGGAACAACTGCCTGCCCTATCTGGTCCGGGAGCTGCGACTGCTGCGCTCCGGCCGTGTGCTCGTCGCCCTGGGGTCGTATGCCTGGACCGGGACGCTGCTGGCGCTGGCCGAGCTGGGCGCGGACCTACCTCGCCCCAGTCCCGGCTTCGCCCACGGGGCGGAGGCCCGGCTAGCCGGGGGCGAGCGCGTTTGGTCGCTGCTCGGCTGCTTTCACCCCTCCCAGCAGAACACGTTCACCGGCAAGTTGACCGAACCGATGATGGACGGCGTGTTCGAGCGGGCCAAGGAGCTCGCGCGCCGGCGCTGAGGTCGGGTTCAGGGCAGCCGGATCAGGAGGGCCTGCCGGGACGGCAGCGTGATCAGATTCTCCGGCAGCGGACCGCAGACTTCCTCGATCACGGTGCGCTGGTCGTTCACCTCGCCGTAGCCGTAGTCGTCGAAGACGATGATCCCGCCGGGGACGAGCCGCTCGTAGGCATATTCGAGAGCGACACGGGTCGGGGCGCTGGCATTGAGGTCCATATGCACAAGGCAGAGGTCCCCGGTCTCCGTCTTGGGGATCGTCTCGAAGACGTCTCCGACGTGGAAGACAAGCTGATCACGCCAAGGCGCAAGGCGTTCCCGCACGTAGTCGACGGAGGTGTTGCTGAGGCGCGCGACGTAGCCCTGCGCCTTCTCGCCCTCGGTGAGTTCGGTGTCGGGGATGCCGGCGAACGTGTCGAAGAGGTGGTAGCGGGCGCCCGGAGCCGTTCCGACCGTGCCGAGGATCATCCGGGCACAGCCCGCCCGGTAGACGCCGAACTCCGCGACGTTGCCGGGCAGCCGGCGCGCCTGCCTGGCCATGCTCGTGAGGATCCACATGCGCCAGCGGACGTCCAGGCCCGGCGTCTCGAGGTACCACTCGGAGGCCATCTCCTCGTAGGCCGCGCTCCATTCCGGGTCGTGCTGGAAGGGCGAGTAGGCGATCGTGGCCATCCCGTCGGCCTCGTAGACGTAGTCGAACGCTGTTCGGCTGGGGCCCGGCGCGGGGGGCCGCCGGATGAGGAAGACGAAGTTGCGCAGGAGCAGCGCCGGATAGCGAAGCGGCCGCGGTAGCCGGGAGATTGGGGTGTTCGGATAGATCGTCCAGTCCACGGGCAGGGGATACTGCCAACTTGTGTTCCAGCTCAACCTGCCGAACGCGCTCACCGTCCTGCGCATTCTGCTGGTGCCGGTCGTGGTGGTGGCCCTGCTCGACGAGACGCCGAACGGCGACGCGATCGCGGCGGGCGTCTTCGCGCTGGCCGCCCTCACGGACACGCTGGACGGCTATATCGCCAGGCACCGCGACGCGGTCACCACCTTCGGCAAGCTGATGGACCCGATCGCGGACAAGCTGCTGATCGCGGCGGCGCTGATCGCGCTCGTCTCGCTCGACCGGCTGGCGGCCTGGATCGCGATGGTGATCATCGCACGGGAGTTCGCCGTAACGGGGCTGCGGATCGTGGCGGCGGAGCAGGGGGTGGTGATTCAGGCGAGCTGGCTCGGGAAGGTCAAGACCGCGCTCCAGGTCGCCGCGATCATCTGCCTGATCGCCTTCGATCCGGCGCCGCTCGCCGTGGACCTGCTCGTCTACGCAGCCGTTGCGGCCACCGTGATCAGCGGCATCGACTACTTCTTCGGGTTCCGGCGCATTCACCAATCGACGCGCCGGGCGGAGGGGACCTGACCCAACGGGGGCTGCATCCGGCGCCCGGCGTCAGCGAATAGCCGCGTGGAGATCCCCGAGCGGCCGATCCGGTCGGGTGCCGGCCGCCTCGGCGAGGCCGGCGTAGCGTTCGATGAACCGGCGGATCAACCCGGGGTCGTGGAGGTGCGCGTCGAAGTCCACCTGGCAGCGGGAGCTCTCCTCCTTCTGGTCGACCGTGAAGTTGAAGCCCCAGGGCATCGACAGGAGCGTGGGGTCGTTCGGGATCCGCTCGACCTCGCCGAAGGGCAGCTCGGGCATCGGCGAGCGCACTGAGAAGATCGCGTTGATCTCGGGCGGCTCCTGGCCGGAGGCACGCAGCTCGTCGGAGAGATGCTGGTGGGGCAGGTCGCCGCGCGCGATCGCGTCAATCAGCGTCAGGCGAACTTTCCCGGTCCACGCGCGCAGGGTCGCGCGGGTGTCGAACGGGAGGACCAGGGTGATCAGGTTCGAGAAGTAGCCGAACATCGACTGCGTCTCAGGGAGCCGGCGGGTGTCGACGTAGGCACCGACGGTGATCATCTCCTGGCCCGTCTCGAGGCCGAGCAGGGCCGAGAACAGCGCGAGCCGGACGGCGTACGGGGTCGCTCCCGATTCACGGCCGAGCCCGTCGAGCGCTCCGACCACGGCGGGGTCGATGCCCCAGCGGATGTTGCCGTCCCCGGGGGGCAGCCCGCTTGCGGGGATCGCCCTGGCGAATGGCAGCTCGAGGCGAGGGGGCGAGGGCGTGAGCGCGTCGCGCCACCAGGCGAGCTGCTCCCGGTAACGCGACCCGTCCGGACGCAGCGACTGCCGCTGCCACGCCGCGAAGTCGGCGTACTGCAGGCGGTCCTCCTGGACCTGAGGGGGCGCACCACGCCGGATGGCGTCATACGCCGGGACGAGCTCGGTGAAGAAGATCCGCCAGGAGGCCCGGTCCGTGACGAGGTGATGGGACGCGCGGAGCAGGCGATGCTCATGCTCGCCCACGCGAACCAGATGCAAACGGCAGAGCGGCCCGTGCTCCAGATCGAAGGGCTCGGCGGCAAGCGCCCTGATCAGGTCGCGGGCGCGGAGGTCGGGATCGGGGTCATGGCTGACGTCGTCCAGGGGGATCTCGATGGGAGACGGGGGGTGGACGATCTGTCGCGGCGTGCCGTCTCGCTCGATGAAGGTCGTGCGGAGCGGCTCGTGGCGGGCGGCGACGTGGGCGAGCGCGGCCCGCATGGCCTCGACGTCGATGGGACCGTCGAAGCCGGTGGCATGCGTCATCACGTAGCTCGACGGACCACCCTGCCTGCCGGTGAACTGCCAGATTCGCTCCTGCGCGAAGGAGCAGGGAAGTGGGCCGTTCCGGCGCACATGCTTCAGCGCGGGACCCTCGATCGCGCGGCGGTCGCCCCGCCGCCGCAGCTCGCTCGCCATCTCCGCGACGGTCGGATGGCGCGCGAACGCCCGCATGTCGATCTCGACGCCGAGGGTCTCGTGAACGCCTGCCCCGATCTCGGCGGCGGCGAGGGAGTCGCCGCCGCTGTCGAAGAAGTCGTCGTCGCGGCCCACGTGCTCGAGCTCGAGCGCGCCGGCCCAAAGCCGGCTCAGCTCGACCTCCAGTTCTGCAACCGGGGCGGCGAAACCTGCCGCCGATACGCGCGGAGAGAGGTCGGCGAGCCGCTCGCGGTCGACCTTGCCGTGGGCGGTGAGGGGAAGCTCGTCGACGTACGCGAAGAGGCTGGGGATCGATGCATCCGAGAGGGTGGAGCGGAGCGCTTCGCGCAGCTTCGACTGTTCAGGCTCCGGCTCCGAGCCCGTGACCAGATAGGCGGTCAGCCGGGGGTCGCCGTACCGGGTCGGCTCGGCGCGCGCCGCGGCGGCCTCGATCCCGGGGATCGAGCGGAGGGCCGCCTCGACCTCGGTGAGCTCGACCCGGTAGCCGCGGATCTTCACCTGCGTGTCGCCACGGCCGTCCACGACCAGGCCGCTGTCGGTGAGGCGGCCGAGGTCGCCGGTCCGGAACGTGCGCTGGCCGCCGGGTCCGGATGTGAACCGCTCGGTGGTGAGGGGCTCGTCGCGCCAGTAGCCGGGTGTGAGGTGGCTGCTGCTGACGACGATTTCGCCGGGTTCCCCCGCCGGGACGGGCTCGCCGCGCTCGTCGAGAAGGTGAATCTCGACGCCCTCCGCCGGGCGACCGACGGACAGGGGGCCGGGGTCGGGTTCCTCTCCGTCGGTCAGGACGCCGTGGGCCAGACCGCCGCCCTCGGTCAGCGAGAAGACGTTGGCGAAGGCGCAGCGATCGCCGAGATACCGGCGGCAGGCGTCGAAGTCCGCTCGCCGAACCTGCTCCGAGCCCAGGCGGACCAGGCGCAGATCGGGGAACGACGCGCCGTCGAGGGAGTGGATGAGGCGGCGGAAGAGGGACGCCGAGAGGCCGAGGACGGTGATGCGGTGCTCACGAAGCCATTGCGGCAGCGGGGCGATACCGCGGTTCATCACGGGGAAGGGGCAGAGGGTCGCGCCGGTGAGCAGGGTCATCCAGGTGGTCCCCATCCCGTGGCCACCGCTCGGTGAGGCGAGGAGGGCGATCCGGTCGTCCGGGCCGAGGCCGAGGCCGGTGGCGTGCCGGAGGGCGGTGTGCAGGAGCGTGTGGTGCGTCTGCATCACGCCCTTTGGCTGGCCCGTGGAGCCCGAGGTGTACATGATGGCAGCGAGCTCTGTGGGGTCGCTCGCCGATTCGGTGGAGGGCTCGGGGGAGCTGGGCACCGGCTCCCCGACCTCGATGAACCGGTCGAAGCCGGATCGCCGGGCGAGGTCGGAGTGGCGGCGGTCGATCAGTGCGATCCAGGGGTCGACGTGGCGGCGGATCCGGTCCAGGCGGCCGGGGGGATCGCCGGGGTTCAGGACCACGATCGACTGGCCGGCCTTCAGGACTCCGAGCATCGCCGCAATCAGGGGCGCGTCGTGGTCCATCAGCAGCGCCACCCGCCCGCGGCTCTCGCCGTCGCGCGCCGCCAGATCGGAGGCGATGGCGTCGGCGGCCCGATCGAGCTCCTCGAAGGTTGGTTGCCAGGGGGTGCCGGCGACCGCCGTCTTGGATGGGTGACGGGCCGCGCGCTCGGTGAAGCGCTGCGGGACGCTCTGCTCGGTGTCCGCCGGGGCCCAGACCGCGGGGTGCCGGACGGTCACCGATAGACCACCTGCGGCCGGGTGTAGAAGTCGCGATCGAAGCGACCGTGCTCGGGTGGGCCGATGCCGGATTCCTTCCAGCCGCCGAACGGGACGTCGACGTCGGCGTCGGCTGTCGAGCGGTTGATCTTCACGATCCCGGTCGCTGCCTCGCGCTGGAAGCGGTCGATCAGGTCGGGCGCGGAGCCGAACACGGCGGACGCGAGGCCCTGGGAAACACCGTTGACCAGGTCCATCGCCTGGTCCCAGTTCTCTGCCCGCTGGACCACCAGGATGGGGCCGAAGGTCTCGGCCTGGACGATCTCGGCGCGCGGGTTGTCGCAGCGGATGATCGTCGGCGGGTACCACGCGGTGCCCGCTGCCCCGTCGCGCGGCGTGTCCGAGCCGTGCGGGACGTCGACCTGGAGTGCGATGTCCGCCGCACCGGCGACGGCGGCGGCGATGCGGTCGCGGGCGGGTTGGTCGACGATCGGTCCGATCGTGGTGTCGGGGTCGCGCGGGTCGCCCCAGGCGAGCGCGGCGGTCCGGGCGCGCAGCAGCGCCCGCAGGTCGTCGATGCGCGAGGCGTGGACGACCGCGCGGCGGTTCGCCGTGCACCGCTGGCCGGCCTGGGCGAAGGCGCCGGCGGCCAGCTCGGTGGCTGCGAGCTCGAGGTCGGCGTCGGCCCAGACCAGGGCGGCGTTGTTGCCGCCGAGCTCCGCCTGGAGCGGGATCCGCCGGCGGGCGCAGGCGTCCTGCGCGCTGTAGCCGGCGGCCGAGGAGCCGGTGATGGAGACCGCGTCGACGGACGGGTCGGCCATGGCGGCCTCGGCGGCCTGGCGCCCGCCTCCCACGACGGCGAGAACGCCGGGTGGGAGACCCGCCTCGCCGAACAGCGATGTGATCCGGTCGGCGATCGGTTGTGCCGCGGGGGCGGGCTTCCAGAGGACGGTGTTGCCGTAGGCGAGCGCCGGGGCGATCTTGCCGAGCGGGATGTAGATCGGGTTGTTCCAGGGGGTGACGATCGCGACGACCCCCAGAGGCCGGTAGCGCAGCCCGGCGCCCGGGAGCCCGTCCGGGATGGGTTCGCGCGCGTGGACGGCGATCGCGTGGAGCATCTGGGCCGTGCGGCGGGGCTCCATCGATCCGAAGCGGACCGGCTTGCCGATCTCGGTTGCCATCTGCTCCGCGAGATCGGTGGCGGCCGTCTCGAGGGCCGCCGCCACCCGGGTGAGCACCTCGAGGCGGGAGTCCAGGGATTGCGCGGACCAGTCCGGCTGGGCGGCGCGGCAGGCGGCCGCCGCCTCCGAGACGCGGTCGTTCGTCCCCGGGGTCGAGGTGGCCGGGGCGGCCGATTCGTTCGCCGGGGTCCTCGACTCGTTGAGTGCGGAGAGGATCTCGCCCACGGTGAGGAAGCGGGCGGCGCGGGCCTCGAGATAGCGCCGCGTGATCGCGGCGTGGACCGGATCGTTGCTGCCCACCGCGTCCACGGCGACCTGGGTCTGTAGGCCTCGCTCGTAGGCGCCGATGACCGTCTCGCGCACGCAGCCGTGCAGGTGAACGCCGCAGACGATCAGGGGGTCGGTGCGGCGCTCGGCGAGGAGATCGGAGAGGGCGGGGTGGGAGAACGGGCTGAAGTGGGTCTTGTGGATGAGCGGCTCGCCGGGGAGCGGTGCGAGCTCGGGCGGCGGGGCGTGTCCGGGTGTTCCCTGCTCGCAGAGCCAGCGGCCGTCCCGCTTCCAGTGGGGCATGCGGGCATCGGTCTCCCGATCGACTGTGGTCCAGACGTGGGCGACGTCGATCCCCGCGGCTCGGCAGCCGTCCAGGAGATGTGCGGCGCGGCGGACGATTGCGGGCGCGGGGGGTTCGAGGCCGGGGGTGTCGAGATAGTCCCGCTGGAGGTCGACCAGGAGCAGCATGGGTCTCAAGCCGGCGCCCTCCTCAGGCTGCGGGCGAGAGCGCGCCCAACTGGATCGCGGCCGCCTCTGCGATCCGGGTGGCCATCTCACGAGTGCCGACCACGCGGTCGCCGGGCGAGGCGATATCGGCGGTTCGGAGGCCGCTGGCCCACACCGCCTGGACCGCGTCCTCGATCGCCTGGGCCTCGCGTTCCAGGGAGAGGCTCTCGCGCAGGAGCATGGCCAGGGAGAGGATCTGACCGACGGGATTGGCGACGTCGCTGCCGGCGATGTCGTGGGCCGCTCCGTGATTCGTCTGGTAGACGGCGGGCCCGTCCGGGGAGAAGTTGCCGGAGAAAGAGAGGCCACGGGAGCCGACCAGCAGCGCGGTGAGGTCGCCGAGGACGTCACCGGCGAGGTTCGATGCGGCGATCACGTCGAAGTCCTGGGGGTGGTGGATCAGCTCGTAGGCCATCAGGTCCACATCCACGAACTTGCACTCGACCCCCGCCGCCGCGGCGGCTTGCGCGCCGCAGGTGCGCCAGAGATCCGCGATCGCGGGCACGCCGCTCTGCTTGACCACCACGGTGAGGCGGCCGCGGCGCTGGCCGGCGAGGCGGGCGGCCGCGCCGAGGAACCGGTGAAGGGTCGCCTCGGAGGTCTCGAACGAGTGAAGGACGATCCGGCGGCCATCCGGATCGAGCGATTGTTCGGAGTGGCCCTGGTAGATGCCGCCGTGGTTCTCGCGGACCAACAGGAGGTCCAGGTCGTTGAGCGCCTCGGGTCGGAGTGGGGAGACCTGGACGAGCCCGTACCGCGAGGAAACCGGCACCAGCTTGAGGAAGAGGTCGAGCCGGCGCCGCAGGTCGTAGACGTAGCGGCCCCCGCCGGCGCCCGTGAGGATCGCGCCGCCGCGCGCACACACGTCCTGGCAGAAATCGGCGACCTCGTCGGGGAGGGCCGTGCCGGTGCTGCGTTCGGCCGCGAGCCCGATCGGTCCTCCCGTTTCGACCTCCACGGCCTGGCCCCCGGCGGCCTCCAGCTGGCCCAGGACCTCCAGTGCCGCCTCCACGACCTCCGCGCCGATCCCGTCGCCGGGAAGGGCGCCGATCAGGGGGGCCGGGGGCGCGGGCTTGGCCTCGGGATCGAGGACGCCGGTTCGCCACCGCGCCGGCGGTGACTGCTCGGGGCGAGACACGCGGCAACCCTAGTCAGGGACGGGAGGGAGCGCAAGACGGGGTACGGGAGAGCGCGCAAGACGGCTTCGCCATCAGTCGACAGCGCAACACGGCTTCGCCATCAGGTCGCAGCCATGGCGGCCGCCCCAGATAACCGCTCGGGCTTCGCCCTCGCTCATGGGGGAGCGGCCTTATGGCTGCTAGCCGCTGGGGACTTCGAGCCACTCCCGCATGGTGGTGTGGTGGCGGGAGTGGGAACCGCTCGCGAGCTCGCCGAAGATCTCGGAGAGGAGGCCGTAGCGCTCCGCCACGACGTTGTGGCGGTGGATGGTCTCGAGGTTCTCCTGGCGGGCTTGGACGAAGGCGCCGTCGCGGAGGTCCGGGAAGGTCTCGGAGACCTGGCGGATCATCTCGCGGACGCAGTCCTCGACGAAGCGGGGGTTGGCGTGGGCCTTCTCCACGACGGAGAGCTCGTCCGAGCGCTTCATCAGCTCGTAGATCTCGCTCGACATGGAGGTCTCGACGATGCGGAGGAG
>DATAPB010000127.1:0-4562 GCA_036265435.1 Solirubrobacterales bacterium
GAGGATCAGCAGGTTCAGCACGCCGATGAGGAAGAGGAACGTGCCGGACACGCTCGGCCCGATCACCCCGGTCACCTTGTGCAGCGTGGAGTCGTCGCTCCCGACGGAGCCGCTCAGCCCGCGCACGCCCACCGAGAACAGGAGGGCGAGCAGGAAGACGATCGAGGAGTGGCCCAGGGAGAAGAAGAAGCCGACGCTGAGCGGCCGCTGCCCCTCGTTCATCAGCTTCCTCGTGGTGTTGTCGATCGCGCCGATGTGGTCGGCGTCGAATGCGTGCCGCAACCCCAGCGTGTAGGCGGTCACCCCAACGCCGAGGCCGAAGACGCCGCTCGACCCGAGGCTGTACTCGTGCGGGACGACCAGCACCAGCAGGATGAAGAAGCCGCCGACGGTGAGGCCGAGGATCACCGCTGCCATCAGCGCCACCGTGCGCCATTCGCTCGGACTCAGCGCTTCCCTGATGCGAGTCCACCGCACGCAGCGAACACTATTGGCGGAGAACTGCAATTGCAATGTGATTGCAGTTAGCCGTTTTGACACGGGGAGTAACTTGGGGTTCGTGCCCAGTCGGCTGATTTTCCGATGTGAGTACTGCGGGACGCGCGCGGAGGGGCTGACGGAGAAGGGGCTCGAGACGACTCTTCAGGAGTTTCTGTTCGGCGAGTACCTCGACGTGGAGCCGGGGCACTGGCTGACCTGGACCGGAAACGGGATCTACGGGCGCACGCGCTACGCCTGCGGAGAGCACCGCGGGGAGCTGAAGGCCGAGATCCGCGAGAGCTACGGGACCCTGGGCTGGCACCCGTGGGCGATGGGGCCACATCCGATCAACCCTCGTCGCGGCAGGATGGCCGCGCGCCGGGCACTCGGTCCGGGCAGGCCCTCCCGCTGGAGCCCGCTGGCCTGACCGGCCGCTAGCTCCTGGCTGCCGCGACGGCCGCCTGGCCGAAGGCGATCCCGCCGTCGTTCGGCGGAAGCAGCCGCGGCGTCAGGACGCGCAGACCCTGTCGCTCCAGCGCCTCCGCGGTCCGCTCCAGCAGCAGGCGGTTCTGGAAGACGCCCCCCGAGAGCACCGCGACCTCGATCCCGTCGGCACGGGCGAGCTCGGCGCATGCCCGGGCCGTCGCCTCGGCCATCGCGTTGTGGAACTTGGCGGCGACCGCCGGCACCGGCACGCCCGCCCCCAGATCGGCCAGGATCGCGACGAGCGTCTCCCTCGCGTCGAGCAGCTCCGTGCCCGTGAGCGGGTAGGACCCGCGGACCGCCTGATCGGCGGCGGCCTCCAGCTCCACCGCGGCCTGCCCCTCGTAGTTCACCTTCGCCCGGATCCCGCAGAGCGCAGCGACTGCGTCGAACAGCCGTCCGGCACTGCTGGTCACCGGCGACGCGAGCCCGCTCACGGCCAGCTCTGCCACCTTGGACCACTCTTCCTCGGCGACGCGTTCGGTGAGCAGTGGAGGAAGCGGCGGCTCGTCTCCGAGCGTCTCCAGCAGCCAGGAGCACGCCATCCGCCAGGGCTGCGTGATCGCCCGCTCCCCGCCCGGCATCCGCACCGGGTACAGGTGTCCCGCGCGCTCGAAGTCGCGAGCGTCGCCCACCAGAAGCTCCCCTCCCCACACGGTCCCGTCCGTGCCGTAGCCGGTTCCATCGTAGATCGCTCCGACGGCCCGCCCGCCCTCGCCGTGTTCCGCCAGGCAGGCGGCGAAATGCGCATGGTGGTGCTGGACACCGACCGTCTCGGCGCCCTCTCGCTCGAGGGCGTACTTGGTGGACAGGTACTCCGGGTGCAGGTCGTGCGCGACAAGCTCGGGCTCGACGTCGAAGAGCTGCTCGAAGTGCTCGATCCCCTCCGTGAAAGAGCGGAGCGTCTCGTAGTTCTTCAGATCCCCGATGTGGTGGCCGACCCAGGCCCGGTCGCCCTTGGCGAGGCAGAAGGTGTTCTTGAGCTCGGCGCCACAGGCCAGGACCGCCCGCGGAGTCCGCAGCGGCAGATCCCTCGGGACGTATCCCCGTGAGCGCCGAAGGAACAGCGGCCTGCCCGAAACGACTCGTACGACCGAGTCGTCCGTGCGCGTCTCGATCGGTCGGTCGTGGACGAGGAATACGTCCGCGATCCCAGCGAGCCGTCCCAGGGCGTCGTCATCGCGAAAGGCGATCGGCTCGTCCGAGACGTTGGCGCTGGTCATCACCAGCACCGCCGCGGAGTCCGCGAGCAGCAGGTGATGAAGCGGCGAGTACGGCAGCATCACTCCGAGCTCGCGAGAGGCCGGCGCGACGGAATGGCCGACCGGCGCGTCCGGCCGCCGTGGCGCGAGGACGATGGGGCGCTCCCGCGAGGCGAGCAGCGCGCCGGCGGCATCGTCCAACTCGACCAAACCAAGAGCGGACTCGGCGGACGGCGCCATCAGGGCGAATGGCTTGTCCTCGCGGTGCTTGCGGGCGCGGAGCTCGGCCACCACGGACTCGTCGTCGGCCCGGCAGGCGAGGTGATAGCCGCCGAGCCCCTTGACCGCGACGATCCTGCCCTCGGCCAACGCCAGGACCGCCGCCTCGAGCGAGCTCTCGTTTCCCTCGGCGAGCGACCGGCCGGCACGATCGACGAGGCGCAGGGACGGGCCGCAGTCCGGACAGGCATTGGGCTGAGCGTGGAATCGCCGGTCGAGCGGGTCCTCGTACTCCGCCCGGCAGCGAGCGCACATCTCGAACGACGCCATCGTCGTCAGCGGGCGGTCGTACGGGACCCCGCGGACGATCGTGAACCGCGGTCCGCAGTTGGTGCAGTTGGTGAACGGGTAGCGGTGGCGGCGGTCGCTCGGGCCAAAGAGCTCGGCCAGGCAGTCGTCACAGGTGGCGACATCCGCCGAAACCGCGGCGGCCGCCTCTACACCTTCGGCGCTCTCCGTGATCCGAAACTCCGTTTCGCCCCTCGAGGTCCGGGCCTCGTCCGCGATGCGTTCGACGATCGCGAGCGGTGGAGCGTCCGTCCGGAGTCGCTCGAGCATCGTCTCCAGTGCCTCCCTCTCCCCCTCGGCCTCGATCAGTACGCCGCGCGAGTCGTTCAGGACCCAGCCACCGAGGCCGAGGTCGCTCGCCAGGCGGTAGACGAACGGCCGGAAGCCGACGCCCTGGACCGTTCCCTCGACCCGCACGCGCAGCCGCTGCCGGGCGCCGACGCTCATCCCAGCTCGATCAGCTCACGCAGCGCGTGGTAGGCGCTCGCCTGGGCCTCCTGGATGCGCGGAATGTGCTGGGACGGCGAAACGATGACGTGATCGGCGAGGCCCTCGTCCGCGACCCGTCCGCCGTCATAGCCGACGAAGGCGATCGTCACGAGCTTCCGCTTCCTGGCCTCGCCGAGCGCCTCGATCAGGTTGACGGAGTTGCCGCTGGTGGAGACCGCGATCGCCGCATCGCCCTCATGCCCATACGCGATCACCTGGCGAAGGAAGATCGCCTCCACCCCGATGTCGTTCGCGATCGCGGTGAGGATCGACGGATCCTCCGTCAGATCGATGGCGGGACGCGCGGGCCACCCCTGCGGCGCGCCGCGGAGATCTGCCACGAAGTCCATCGAATCGGTGGCCGACCCGCCGTTGCCGAAGACGAGCGCCTTGCCACCTCCGTCGAAGATCGACCTCATTGCGGCCGCGGCCGCGACCAGTACCTCCCGCGACCCGGTGATCGTCCGCTCCCTGAGCTCACCGACCTCCTCGGACTTCATCACGACGTTCGCGCGGACGTCCTCGATCACGTCCTCGAGGCCGGTCTCGCCCTCGGAGAGGAACGGATAGAGAAAGCTGGACGCCCCGGTGTCGTGGACCGGGCCGGCCTGCCGGCCCTCCAGCAGGCCGCGGTGCTCGAAGAAGACGTGTACCAGCTCCCAGAGGACGTGGTAGAGCGTCTCGGCCAGCTCCTGGCGGACGAACGGGTCCTCGCTGGGCGGCTCGAATTCCCACTCGGCTCCGCAGCTGGAGAAGGCGATGGTCTGGCAGCCGCGCTGTCTCGCCATGGCGAGCGCCTCGATCGTCTCGGCCGCATCCGGCTCATCGGTGCCGAAGGCGATCGCGATGTCGTCCGGCTCGGCGATCAGGTCGGCCTGCATGGTCAGGGATCCGCCTTCGCGGGAGAGGCCGATCGCGGGCAGCGCTCGCTTGCCGACGATCACCGGGTGGACGAACTCGACCGCGACGTGGCGGACGTCGGACCGGGCCGCCGGGGAGAAGCCGAGCGCGACCAGCCGCCCGCCGCGGGCGAACCGCTCGGCCATCCGGTGACAGCACCGCGCCACATCCTCGGCCCTCGCCTCGAAGAAGGCACGATTGGCCTCGGTCCTCTCCACGAGCAGGGAATCCAGCCGCCCTGCTGCCGCGACCGTCAAACCGCGGCGGCCTCCCTCGCCGCCACCGTGGACAGCCAGTCCGCGAACGCCCGGGTGCCCTCCCCGGTCCGCGCGCTGCACTCGATCACCTCGGCGCCGGGATTCACCGACTCGAGGTTGTGCCGCAGCTTCTCCAGGTCGTACTCCAGATGCGGCAGCAGATCGATCTTGTTGACCACCACCA
>DATAPB010000128.1:0-5115 GCA_036265435.1 Solirubrobacterales bacterium
CCACGCCCGGGAGGTCGCAGAGATAGTCGCGCGCCTCCTGCAGCGGCGCGTCCGCCAGCCACGCCAGCGCGTCGTTTTCGAGGTGCCCCTCGTCGCCGGCGATCGCCTCGAGGATGCGCACGATGCGCACCGCCTTCGTGGGGGCGAGGCCGCCCGGCCGGATGGCCTCCTCCACGTCCTCGACCGCGGCTGCGCGCACCTCCTCCCAGGATCCGAAGCGCTCGCGCAGGCGCCCGAAGGCCACGTCGCGGTTGCGGTCGTTGGTGTTCTGCGAGAGCACCCCCCGCACGAGCTCCGCGATCGGATGGCCGTGCGGCTCGTTCACGGGGCGGCCATAGAGCTCGCGCAGGCGGTCCCGGATCGAGAGCACCCGCCGCCGCGAGGGACGGCGCCAGTGCGGATCGCGCTTCGGGATGCGCGGCGGCTTCCCGGCAGGGATGCTCGCGATCTCGGCATCGGCGAGGACTATTCTGGAGGGAAGAGGCACCGGGGCGAGGATATTCCCGCCTCCGAGCCGGTCCGACTGACCCAGTCGTTCGAACCCGAAAAACCCGGGAAGAAGAGTGGCATCGGTCACGAAGGTGTAGTCAGTGGGTCATTAGAATCTTGCGGTCGTGCGCGCCCTGATCAACAGAATCGGCAACTGGTTGCCACATGGCTATGGCGATGCCGGGAAGCAGCTCGGCTTCTTCGTCCTGGCCGAGCTCAGCTACGAGGCCGTCCGCGGCCTCGCCGACGGCGCGCGCGAGCAGGCGTTCGTGAACGGGGCGAACGTGATCTCGCTCGAGAAGAGCCTCCATACCTTCTTCGAGCCGAGCCTCCAGTCGGTCTTCATCAATCACGGCTGGGTGATCGACTTCGCGAACTACATGTACATGAACAGCCACTTCGTCGTGACCACGACGTTCCTGGTCTGGCTGTACATCTTCCGCAACAAGAACTTCTACTTCGTGCGCAACATGTTCGTGGTCGCCATGGCGCTGGCGATCGTCGGCTACGCCCTCGTGCCCACTGCGCCCCCGCGCCTCTTCCCGCAGGAGGGCTTCGTTGACACGATCACCGACTTCGCCCAGGTCAACCACGATTCCGGCCTGGTGAAGCTGTTCATCAACCCCTACGCCGCAATCCCCTCCATGCACGTCGCCTTCTCGACGATGATCGGCGTCACCGGTGTCCTCGTCGCCCGGCATAAGCTCAGCAAGATCATCTGGGCGGCTTACCCGGTGCTCGTCTTTTGGGTGGTCGTAGTGACCGCCAACCACTTCTGGATCGACGGTGCTGCAGGCCTGCTCGTCGCGACGCTCGCCATGCTCGCGGCCACCTCCCTGGCCCGCGCCCGTCCAGCCGTCTGGTCCTTCCGTCCCGCGACGACTTGAGCGCACGAGTCGCGCTCCGTCGCTATGGCGAGCCGGGGCTGGTCGCGACAGCCCTCGGCGTCGCGTACCTGATCGTTCAACCGGATAGCGCGGACCACGCCGCTCAGGTATTCAGGTCCGGGCTCTTCGACAGCCAGGGCTTCGCGGCATGGGACAACTTCTGGTTCGGGGGGCACCACCTGCCCGGCTACGGGCTGCTCCTCCCGGCGCTGGGCGCGCTCGTCGGGCCGCGGCTCGTCGGCGTGCTCTCCGCCATCGGCGCCTCGCTGCTCTTCTCGGCGATCGCTTATCGGCGCTTCGGCGACCGCGCGAGGCTGGGCGTCGCCTGGTTCGCGACCGCGACCTCGATCAGCCTGTTCACCGGGCGTCTGACCTTTGCTCTCGGCGTCGCGGTGGCGCTCGCCTCCGTCTTCTTCGCCCAGCGCGACCGTCGCCTGCTGGCGATCTTCTTCGCCGCCCTCACTCCGCTGGCGAGCCCCGTGGCCGCCCTCTTCCTGGCATGTGGGGCCGTGGCCTACGCCGTCTCTGAGCGCAGCCGCGGTGGCCTCGATCTCGCAGTGGTCGCCGTGGGAATGGCCGTGCTGATCTCATGGGCCTTTCCCGAGGGGGGTACCGAGCCGTTCAGCTTCTCGAGCTACCAGCCGGCCATCCTGGTGACCGTCGCCGTCTTCGTCGCCCTGCCGAAGGAGGAGCGGACGCTGCGCTACGGCGTCGCCGCCTACGGCCTGGCGCTCACCGCAGCCTTCCTCATTCAGTCACCGATGGGCGGGAACGCGACCCGAATGGGCTCGCTGCTGCTCGGGCCCGCCCTCGCCTTCGGGCTCTGGCGGCGTCAGCGCTTCTATCTCGTCCTGCTCGTCCCGGTGTTGATCTACTGGCAGTGGTCGCCCGTCGTCAGGGACCTCGAGCAGGTGAGCGCCCAGCCCTCGGTCAAACCCGGGTTCTACGCGCCGTTGATCGACTACCTGCGAGGCCAGCCGCGGCACGACGCCTACCGGGTGGAGGTCCTACCCGAGGAGCACCATTGGGAGTCGGCCTACGTGCCGCGCGGGATCTACATCGCCAGAGGCTGGGAGCGCCAGCTCGACCGCAAGCTGAATCCGCTCTTCTACCAGTCGACTCCGCTGACGGGACCGCAGTACCGCGGCTGGCTCGACGACCTCGGCGTGGGCTACGTCGCGGTGCCGCACGCGCCACTCGACTACGCGGCGCGGCCGGAGAAGAAGATGCTGAAGCGCGGTCCACCTCGATACCTCGAGCGGGTCTACAAGAGCCCCGACTGGACGGTCTACAAGGTGCGCAATCCCTCGCCACTGGCGATCGGCGGCAAGATGGTGAAGCTGCGGCCGCAGGGCTTCGTGGTCGACACGAGCGCTCCGGGGACCGTTCTCGTCAGGGTCAACTGGACTCCCTACTGGTCGATCGAGCAGGGGACGGGCTGCGTGGAGCAGGCTCCGGGCGGCTTCACGATGCTCGACGTCGAGACGCCGGGCCGCTTCCGGGTCGGCATCGACTTCTCCCCGGTGCGGGCGATCAGCTCCGGGCCGCGCTGTCATGAGGAGCCGGTGATCCAGTACGGATCGGCGGGGAGCGCCCCACCCGCCGCCCCGCACGGCGGCGGCAGGCCCTGATGGCGGCCGAGGGCCGGGCCCAGCGGACTCGCGGGTTCGCCTCATCGGTGCTCCCTCGCGGTCCGCTCGACCTGCTGGTCCAACTCGCCCTGCTGGCCGCGGCCTACTTGGCTTGGCGACATGCGCGGGGGGCCGTGGACGGGAGCATGGGGCTCTCCTTCTCTCACGCGCGAGATCTGGTCAGCGCGGAGCGGTCGCTCGGCCTCCTGATCGAGCCGAGCGTGCAGCACTGGGCCGTGGATGCCGGCTGGCCCGCCGACGTCGCCCGCTGGGGCTACGCGAACCTGCACTTCAAGGGCAGCTGCCTGATGCTGGCGATCCTCTACTTCGGCTACCGCGGCAGCTACGGCTTCGTGCGCAACGCAGTCTTCGCGGCGATGGCGATCTCGCTGATCGGCTACGCGCTCTTCCCGACCGCGCCGCCGCGCTTCCTGCCGGAACTGGGCCTCGACCCCTCGAGCTCGGTGACCGGCAACAACCCCCTGCTCTCCAATCCGGGTGACCCGCTCTTCAACCCGTTCGCGGCCGTCCCCTCGATGCACGTCGGCCTCTCAGTGATCCTCGCCTGGTCGCTGGGCGTGCTGGTTCGTCCGCGCCTGCTCAAGGCACTCCTCTTCGCCTATCCGCTGCTGATGACCTACGTGGTGATCGCGAGCGGCAATCACTTCTGGCTCGATGCGGTGTTCGGGCTGCTCACCGCGGCGCTCGCGGTGGGCGTCGCTATGCTGCTCGCCCGGCTCAACTCGGACTGGTCCTTCGGTTCGGCGACGCGCAGCGCTCCGACCGGCGACCTCGAACCGCAGCCAGAGCCCGAGGCCGCACCGGCGTAGCCCTTGTGCGAGGGTGCGCCGCAGAGAAGCGAGGCGCATCCCGTTTAATGATGAGCATCGACCAGCAAGACCTGCCCGCCAACGGGACGCCCCCGCCCGGCAGGGGACCGACCACCGCCGCCGAGTTCTCAGCTGCGATGCGGAACCGGCTGATCGAGTCCCGTCTCACGCCCAACGCCATCTCGCTGGTCGGGCTGGTCGGCAACCTCGCCGCGGCCGTCCTGATTTGGCAGGGCCTCTACTTCCTCGGCGGCATCGCGTTCATCATCGGCTCGGTGATGGACACGCTCGACGGGCGCTACGCGCGGGCGTCGGGCAAGGGCACCATGTTCGGAGCGTTTCTCGACTCCACCCTCGACAGGATCGAGGAGGGCATCGTGCTCACCGCAGTCGCGTACCGGTTCGCCCTCACCGGGGACGAGTTCGCCGCCGCCATGTGCGTGGTGGTCGTGCTCGGCTCGCTGATGGTCTCCTACACGAGGGCGCGTGCGGAGGCGCTGGGGGTCGAATGCAAAGTGGGGTTGGCAACACGCCCCGTCCGGGTAGTCATACTTTCGATCGGCCTCGTCTTTGCGAAGGGAGCTGGGATTTTCGACGCAGACCTTCTGGCACCGGCGATCTACGTGATGGCGGCGCTGACGGCTTTCACCGTCTTTCAGCGCGTCTGGCACGTCAGGAACGAGCTCAAGCGACGCGGCGCCGAGGTTCAGACGGCGCCGGCGCAGCAGGCGGTTCCGGCCGAGGACGTGTAACTCCGGAGCAGCGCAAGTGTGGTTTCAAGGCTGAGACTTCTCATCTAGGAGGATTTCCCACTGTGAGCACCGTGAATGGAAGAGCCAACGGCGCGCGCCGCAACGGCGGCCGGGACGAGAAGGTCCGGGTCGCCATCGTCGGTGTCGGCAACTGCGCGAGCTCTTTCGTGCAGGGCGTCGAGTACTACAAGGACGCCGACCCAGCCGAGCAGGTCCCCGGCCTGATGCACGTGGACCTCGGCGGCTACCACATTCGTGACATCGAGTTCACGGCCGCCTTCGACATCGACGCGGACAAGGTCGGCAAGGACCTCTCCGAGGCGATCTGGTCCGGCCAGAACAACACGATGAAGTTCTCGGATGTGCCGAAGCTGGGGGTCAAGGTCCACCGCGGCATGACCCACGACGGCCTCGGCAAGTACCTGAAGGAGAAGATCACCAAGGCCCCCGGCGAGACCGCTGACATCGTCGGGATCCTGCAGGACACCCAGACCGACGTGCTGGTCTGCTACCTGCCGGTCGGTTC
>DATAPB010000129.1:0-6097 GCA_036265435.1 Solirubrobacterales bacterium
GCCGAGCGGATCCTGGCTCACGCCGTAGGCGACAGTCGTGCCGAGCGCGATTGCCAGCGCAACCAGTCCCGCCATCCTTCCCGCCTTGGCTCTACTCACCTCGCCGGAAGTGATACCACCGCAGGAGCCGCAGAACCACGAATGAGTTGCGAGGCCGGCGCACGCCGGTGCCTTCAGCTGCCGTTAGAAAACCGGCAGCTCGGTGTATCTGCCGAAGACCTCCTGGAGGGCGGCGACCATCTCGCCCTCCGAGACGCGGGCACGAGCGCAGGCCAGGATCGGCGGCATCAGGTTCGCGTCGGTGGCCGCGGCGCTCTTCAGATCAGCGAGCGTGCGCTCCACTTCCGCTGAGTCGCGGCGGGCCTTGGTGGCCTCGACCCTCCCCCGCTGCTTGCGCTCGAGCTCCGGGTCGATGCGCAGGATCGGGATCTCCGCGTCGTCGGAGAGCAGGTAGTCGTTGACGCCGACGACGATGCGCCGCTTCTGATCGACCTCCTGCTGGTAGCGAAACGAGGCATCCGCGATCTCGCGCTGCGGGAAGTTCTGCTCGATCGCCTCGACCATGCCGCCGAGCTCGTCGATCCGGGCGAAGTACTCGTAGGCCGCCCGCTCCATGTCGTCCGTCAGCGTCTCGACGAAGTAGGAGCCGCCGAGCGGGTCGATGGTGTTGGTGACCCCGGTCTCGTGGGCGATCACCTGCTGGGTCCGCAGCGCGAGCCGGACCGCCTCCTCGGTCGGGAGGGCGAGCGCCTCGTCGTAGGAGTTGGTGTGCAGCGACTGCGTCCCGCCGAGGACGCCGGCGAGCGCCTCGATCGCCGTGCGGATGATGTTGTTCTGAGGCTGCTGGGCGGTCAGCGAGACACCGGCGGTCTGGGTGTGGAACCGCATCCGCCAGGACTCCTCGCGCTTGGCGCCGTACGTCTCCCGCATCTCGCGTGCCCAGATGCGGCGCGCGGCGCGGTACTTGGCGATCTCCTCGAAGAAGTCGATGTGAGCGTTGAAGAAGAAGGAGAGACGGGGCGCGAAGTCATCGACGTCCATGCCGCGCCCGATCGCCTGCTCGACGTAGGTGAAGCCGTCCTTGAGGGTGAAGGCGAGCTCCTGCTGAGCGGTCGAGCCGGCCTCGCGGATGTGGTATCCGGAGATCGAGATGGGATGCCAGCGCGGCATGTGCTCGGTGCTCCAGTCGATCATGTCGCCGACCAGCCGCATCGCCGGCTCGATCGGGAAGCACCACTCCTTCTGGGCGATGTACTCCTTGAGGATGTCCGTCTGGATCGTGCCGCCGAGATGCTCCGGCGGAATGCCCTGCTCTTCTGCCGTGGCCACGTAGAAGGCCAGCAAAATCGCGGCCGGCGCGTTGATCGTCATCGACGTGGTGACCTTGCCCAGATCGATCCCGGCGAAGAGCGTCTCCATGTCGTCGAGGGTGTCGATCGCGACGCCCTCCACGCCGACCTCGCCGAGCGAGCGGCCGGCATCGGAGTCGAGGCCCATCAGCGTCGGCATGTCGAAGGCGGTCGAGAGGCCCGTCTGGCCGTGGTCGAGCAGGTAGTGGAAGCGCTCGTTGGTCTCCTCGGCGGTGCCGAAGCCCGCGAACTGACGCATCGTCCAGAGGCGGCCGCGGTACATCGATGGGTAGACCCCGCGGGTGTAGGGGTACTCGCCCGGGTAGCCGAGGTCGCGCTCGGGGTCGGACCCCTCGCGGTCCTCCTCGGTGTACAGCGGCCGAATCTCCTCCCCCGAGATGGTTTCGAAGAGCGCCTCGCGCTCCTCCAGCCTGGAATAGACCTCCGCCAGCCACTCCTGGGCGCGTGACGACATCACGGGTCGCGCTGACGCGCCCCCTCGCATCTCTGGCTCTACCGCCATGACCCCAGTCTACGGTGGCTATTTCGCCTCTTCGAAGCGCTCGCTGCAGCCCCGCTGGCCAGCGCCGCGAGCGCGGTCGCACCGGCGATGGCGAGCTTGCGCCCCAGCTTCTCGAAGCGCATCACCTGCCAGCCTTCCTGGCGCGCGATCTCCAGCAGCGGGCCGTCCGGATTCACCACCACCGCATGGCCCACCGCCCGCAGCATCGGCAGGTCGCTGACCGAATCGGAGTACGCATAGGACTTGGCCAGATCGATGTCGTGCTTGTCGGCGAACCGACGCATCGCCTCGACCTTGCCATTGCCGTAGACGAAGGGACCGTCCATCTCACCGGTGAACTTGCCGTCAGCCCCAACCTCCCAGGCGGTCCCGATTCCTCCCTCCATGCCGAGGACCGCCGCCAGCGTCTTCACGAGGTCGTTGCCCGCCGCGCTGACGATGAATGTGGCCCGGCCGTCGTCCTGGTGTCGGTGGACCTGATCGAGCATCTGCGGGTAGATCCGCGGCAGGATCCCGGCGAGCACCTCCGGCCCCATCCGCTCGACCTCCCGCTCGGGGATCTCCGCGAAGATCCGCTTCGCGACCTCCACCACGGCGCTCGTCTGCTCGTCCGACGAGCCACGCAGCCGGTAGCGCAGGTGATCGACGCCCCACCTCGCGAGCTGCCGCCTCGGGACGAAGCCCTTCCGGTTCGCGACCCGGGCGAAGACCATCCCCGACGACCCGGCCATCAGGGTCTTGTCGAGGTCGAAGAAGGCCGCGCCCTTCCCCTCGGATGACTTCTCGGCCATGGGGAGGCAGCCTAGCTGCGCCCCCAGTCCGGTTCAGCAGCCCCGCTTCAGCTGGCTAGGCCCCATTGACCTCGACGACGATGGCGTCGCCCTGGCCGCCGCCCGAGCAGATCGCGGCGCAGCCGAGGCCGCCGCCACGTCGCTTCAGCTCGTGCACCAGTGCGCCGACGATCCTGGCGCCCGAGGCGCCGATCGGATGGCCGAGCGCAATGGCTCCGCCGTTCACATTGACCTTGTCCTCGTCGATGTCGAGCATCCGCATCGAGTTGATCGCGACCGAGGCGAAGGCCTCGTTGATCTCCCAGAGGTCGACGTCACCGGGCTGCTTGCCGATCTTCTCGAGTGCCTGAATCGCCGCCCTGGCGGGCGTCTTGGCCAGATAGGCGAAGTCGTCGGCGACCTGGCCGTAGGCCAGCACGGTCGCGATCGGGCTCTTGCCGTTCTGCGTCGCCCACTCGTCGGAGGCGACGACCACGGCACCGGCCCCATCGTTCACGCCCGGTGCGTTGCCCGCGGTGTGGGTGGCGTCATCGGCGCCGACCGCCTTCAGCTTGGAGAGCACCTCGAGCGTCGTGTCGGGCCGGATCGCCTCGTCGGCCGCGACCTCGTTCGTGCCCTTCTTCGACTCGATCGTGATCGAGACGATCTCCTCGGCGAGCTTGCCGTCCTCGGTCGCCTTGTGGGCGAGCTGGTGAGAACGCTCGGCGAAGCGGTCCATGTCGGCGCGGGTGATCTCGAGCTCGTTCGAGACCTCGCTGGCCTCGTTGATCATCTGCTTCTCGGTGAAGGGGTTGGTGAGGCCGTCGTGGGTCATCGCGTCGACGGCCTTGACGTCGCCCATGCGGAAGCCGAAACGGGCGCCGGGGAGGAGATACGGGGCCTGGCTCATCGACTCCATGCCGCCCGCAGTACCGACATCGATGTCACCGGCGCGGATCGCCTGGTCAAGGATCCCGATCGAGCGCATGCCGGACGCGCAGACCTTGTTGATCGTCTCCGATGGCACCTCTCGCGGGATGCCCGCCTTGATCTGGGCCTGGCGCGAGGGGATCTGGCCCTGGCCGGCCTGCAGGACCTGGCCGTAGACGACGCCCTGCACGTCATCGGGGGCGACGTCGGCGCGGTCGAGCGCCTCCGAGATCGCGGTGCCGCCTAGGTCGGTGGCATCGAGGGACGAGAGCCCGCCGCCCATCTTCCCGAAGGGTGTCCTGGCGGTGGAGAGGATGACGGTCTTCGACATCTGCGCCTTTCGTCTGCGCCCGCGGCCTGCCCGCCGGGCGGTTCCCGTTGTTCGGCGGCGGTCTTGTGGCCGCCGCTGATCTTGGAGGTTAGTGACCGTCTGTAATCTGGCGCTCCCTTGCGCGTCGAGGTCACTGACAAGCCGCTCACCGAAGTCGAGTCCGACCTTCTCGCCGTTCTGGTGTTCGAAGGCGACGAGCTGCCCGAGCCGGTCGCAGGCGCCCCCGGGTCAGAGGACGTCAAGGCCGGCTACAGGAAGGCCACGCTGGTCCACCCCGGGACGCCGAAGCGGGCGCTCGTCGTGGGGCTCGGCGATCGCAATGACTTCACTCCCGAGCGAGCTCGGGTGGGCGCGGCGATCGCCGCCCGGACGGCTTCCTCGATGGACTCGTCCTCCCTCGCCCTGCGAGGGCCCGATGGGGACGATCCGGCTGCGGTCGCGAGCGCCATGGTTGAGGGGGCGATCCTCGCCTCCTACCGCTTCGACCGCTTCAAGAGCAAGGAGGACGAGGAGGACGGGAACTCGAAGGACCTCGAGGAGATCACCGTGCTCGGCGAGGGCCGCCTGGCGGAGGCGGTGGAGGCCGCGCGTATCGGCGCAGAGGCGGAGAACTTCGCCCGCGAGCTCCAGGACCTGCCCTCCAACGTCGTCACCCCGAGCTACCTGGCCGGCCGGGCTCAGGCGATCGCCGACGAGCACGACTCGGTCAGCGTCGAGGTGATGGGCCGCGAGGAGATCAGGGAGAAGGGCATGGGGGGCCTCACCGCCGTCTCCCAGGGAACGGCCGAGGATCCGCGTCTGATCGTGCTCCGCTACCAGGGCGGTGGCGACGAGACCCTCGGCCTCGTCGGCAAGGGGGTCACCTTCGACTCCGGTGGCATTTCGATCAAGCCGGCTGCCGGGATGCAGGAGATGAAGATGGACATGTCCGGCGCCGCGGCGGTGCTCGAGACCGTATCGGCGATCGCCAAGCTCGGGCTGCCGATCGACCTCCTCGCGGTGATCCCCGCGACCGAGAACCTGCCAAGCGGTACAGCCGTCAAGCCCGGCGACATCATCACCCAGCTGAACGGCAAGACGGTCGAGGTCAACAACACCGACGCGGAGGGCCGCCTGATCCTCGCCGACGCGCTCTCGTACGCAGTCGAGCTCGGCGCCGACCGCATCGTCGACCTGGCGACGCTGACGGGCGCGGTCCTGATCGCGCTGGGGTCCACCTACGCCGCACTGATCTCCAACGACGACGTCTTCGCGGAGCAGGTCGAGGCCGCGGCCGAGCGCACCGGGGAGCTCGCCTGGCGCCTGCCGCTTCACCCCGAGTACAAGGAGCTGACCAAGGGCAGTGTCGCCGACCTCACCAACGCCTCGGCAAAGCGCAAGGCGGGGACGATCTATGCGGGCTCGTTCCTGGAGGAGTTCGTCGACGGCAAGCCGTGGGTCCACCTGGACATCGCCGGCACCGCCTGGGACGCGGGGCGCGAGTACGTGGGCAAGGGCCCAACCGGCTACGGCGTGCGCCTGCTCATCGACCTGGCTCGCTCGCTCTCGAACGACTAGCCATCCGCCGCGCCCGGGGTAGGAGCCGCTAGACGGCCAGCAGCCGCAGCAACCGGCGGCCGAGAACCCGGTCCCCGGTCACCTTGACCCGCCCGTCGGCGAGGCGCCTGAGCGCCTTGCGCCCCTGCGGCTGGCGCGGGTCGGGGACGCCGTGCAGCCGGCCGCGCAGAGTCGGCACCGTCGCGAAGTGGACGATGTCCGGGAGGCTGCCCTCGATCACGAGGTCCGGCCGGCGCGAGTCGCCGTCCTCGACCACGACGCTGCGCGGCCTGAAGGTGATGCGCAGCGGGGAGAAGCCCTCAGCGAAGCGAAAGACGACGCGGCCGCGCATCTGGGAGGCGAGCGCGGGCTCGCGGGCGATGCCGCGCTCGATCAGGCCGAAGATGCTCGGCGCGACCCCGTCCTCGACCATCCGGCCGAGGCGGATTCTGGGAGCCCTGCCGTTGCCGTTCACCCCGCGATCGTAGGATCTCGCCGATGCGGCCGACGACCCTCGGGCTGAGTGTGATCTTCTGGGTGTTCGCCGGGCTCGCGCTGATCGCCGGCGGACTGCTCTTCATTGGAGCCACGCGCACCGATGCGTGGTGGTCCTGGACGATCGAGCCCCCGCTCACCGCCGCCACCCTCGGGGCGTTCT
>DATAPB010000130.1:0-16495 GCA_036265435.1 Solirubrobacterales bacterium
CGCGCTCGTCGAGAACGCCGAGAGGCTTCTCTTCCAGGTCGCCAACGAGGAGCAGGCCGACGACTTTCGCGAGATCGGAGACATCCTCCACGACGAGATCGACAAGCTCGAGAAGCTCGCGAGCGGCGACTCCGACATCACTGGCACCCCTTCGGGCTTCCGCGACCTCGACGACAAGACGGGTGGCTTTCAGCCCGGCAACCTGATCGTGATCGCGGCACGGCCGGCCATGGGCAAGTCGACGCTTGTCTGCGACTTCGCCCAAAACGTGGCGATGAAGCACCAGAAGCCGGTCGCCCTCTTCTCCCTCGAGATGTCCGAAATGGAGCTCGCCCACCGCTTCATCGGGTCCCAGTCGCGGATCTCCAGCGACCGGCTCCGCAAGGGCAAGGTCGCGAGCAAGGACTGGCCGAAGGTGGTCAAGGCCTGCAATCAGCTCGAGTCCGCGCCCCTCTGGATAGATGACTCCTCCGACCTCGGCCTGCTCGAGCTGCGGGCCAAAGCGCGGCGCCTGCACGCGCAGGAGCGGTCCCGCGGCCACGAGGGGCTCGGCCTGGTCATCGTCGACTACCTCCAGCTGATGCGGAGCGACGATGCGCGCGCCAACCGCGTCGAGCAGGTCGCGCAGTTCAGCCGCGGCCTCAAGATCCTCGCCCGCGAGCTCAACGTCCCGGTCATCGGCATCTCCCAGCTCTCCCGCGCGCCCGAGCAGCGCCCCGACAAGCGGCCGATCCTCTCCGACCTGCGCGAGTCCGGTGCGATCGAGCAGGACGCAGACCTCGTCGGCTTCCTCTATCGCGACGAGTACTACAACCAAGAGGACTCGGAGGATCCCGGTGGGGCCGAGCTCATCCTCGCCAAGCACCGCAACGGCCCGGTCGGAACCGTCCGCCTGGTCTTCCTGGAGCACTATCCGAAGTTCGCCGACCGGGCCCGCGACGAGAGGCCGATCGAGCAGCGGGCGGGCGAGGGCCCGCCTATGCCCGACGTCGCGCCGGACGTGGGCGACGACTTCGCTGACGCCGAGGAGCTCTAGGTGGCGATCAATCGGCGATCCGGCGAGCGTGAACCCTGCCGTCTCGGCATCTGCGACGGCTCGGGCTGGATCCTCGGTCCCGAGAACGTCGCCCGGCCCTGCGACTGCCGCTCGCGCATGGTGGCCCAGGCGCGCCTGCGCGGCATCGACTCGGTGATCCCGCCCAAGTACCGCGGCGTCTCGTTCGACCGACCGCCGGTCACGCAGATGGACGCCTTCGTCGTCAAGCGGGTCCGGGACTTCTGCGAGTCCCTCGGCGACAACCTGGACAGAGGCCGCGGGATGTGGTTCTTCGGCAGCTCGGGGACCGGCAAGACGACCCTGGCGATGCTGATCTCACGAACCGCGCTCGAGTCCGGCCGCTCGGTGGCGATCTACTCCCTGCCCAAGCTCCTGAGCCGTATTCGCCAGACGTACGACGCCGAGATCGGAGAGCAGTCCTACTCGCAGTTCTTCGAGCGGCTCGCGAGCGTCGACCTGCTCCATCTCGACGACCTGGGCGTCGAGAAGCAGACCGAGTGGGTCCTCGAGCAGCTCTACGCGCTGATCAACGAGCGCTATGAGCGGCAGCGCTCGTTGATCGTGACCAGCAACCTCGAGGACGACGAGCTCGAGCGCCAGCTCGGGACGCGGGTCGTCTCCCGGCTGGTCGAGATCTGCGGCGACCCCGTCCTCCTCTTCGACGAGGACCGTCGCATGAGCGTCCCGCCCGACGTTGCGACGTCGCTGGGCGACGCCGGCGGGTCCGCCCTCGGCCCGCTCGATCACTAGACCCGGCCGAATCCGGTCCTGAACCTCTAATAATTCCCTGGTCATGCCTGGAATCGTCATAGTCGGCGCCCAGTGGGGCGACGAGGGAAAGGGCAAGGTCACGGACCTGCTCGCGGAGCAGGCCGATCTCGTGATCCGCTTTCAGGGCGGCAACAACGCCGGCCACACGATCATCCGTGACGGCGAGACCTTCAAGTTCCACCTGATCCCCTCCGGAATCCTCTACCCCGGCAAGACCTGCGCGGTCGGCAACGGCGTCGTCATCGACCCCGCGGTGATGACCGGCGAGATCGAGGAGCTCCGTCATCGCGGCATCGACGTCAGCGGGCTCCGCGTCTCGGCCAACGCGCACCTAATCATGCCCTACCACGTGAAGCTCGACACGGCCGGCGAGCTCAAGCTCGGCAGCATGGAGATCGGCACCACCCGCCGCGGAATCGGCCCCTGCTATGCGGACAAGGCGTCCCGCCTGGGCATCCGGGTCCAGGACCTCCTCGACGCGAAGATCCTGCGCAAGAAGATCATGGCCGCGATGGAACCGAAGCAGCAGATGCTCCGCCCGTTCGCCAAGGATCCGGAGCTCGACCTCCACACCATGGTCGAGACCTACCTCACCTACGGGCATCGCCTCGAGCCACACATCGCCGACACGGCGCGGCTCTGCTGGGAGGCGCTCGACGCCGACCGGACCGTGCTCTTCGAGGGCGCCCAGGGCACCATGCTCGACCTCGACCACGGCACCTATCCCTTCGTCACCTCCTCGAACCCGATCTCGGGCGCGGCGACCATCGGGACGGGCGTCGGCCCGGGGGACATCGACGAGGTCTGGGGAATCGCCAAGGCCTACGCCACTCGCGTCGGCGCCGGCCCCTTCCCGACCGAGCTGGAGGACGATCTCGGCGACCTGCTCCGCGAGCGGGGGGGCGAGATGGGCACCACCACGGGCCGGCCGAGGCGGTGCGGCTGGCTCGACCTGGTGGCGCTGCGGTACGCCGTGCGCCTCAACACCATGACCGCCCTCGCGATGACGAAGCTGGACGTCCTCTCCGGCCTCGACCCGCTGCGGGTCTGCGTTCGCTATCGCCACCCGGAGGGCGCGGTCTTCGACGAGTTCCCGTACCACCAGTCGATCATCCACACGGCCGAGGCCGAGTACGAGGAGCTTCCGGGGTTCGAGGGCGACATCGGCAGCTGCCGGCGCGAGCAGGACCTTCCCGTCGAGGCACGCGACTACCTCACCGCGGTCTCGGATCACCTCGGTATCCCGATTCGCCTGGTCGGCGTCGGCCCCGGCCGCGACCAGGTGATCTGGATGGGTGAGGAAGCCGAGCCCCGCCTGCGCGCCGCGGCGTAAGTCGGCGCGCTACCTGCTGGGACTGGCGATCCGCTGCACGTTCCTCGCGCGCCTATGCGAGCGCTCCGGTCGCGCGCATCCCGTGCTCGCCGATGTAGGCGGGGATCAGGCCCTCCTCGACGCCCTTCTCCTCGCCGCGGCTGAGCATCCGTAGCCCCAGGATGGTCGCGGCCAGCGTCGCCGTGACGCCCAGGCTCACCTGCACGCTGAGCAGCCCCTGACGCGTCCAGTAGACGTCCTCGAGGTCGAGCAGCAGGGCCGCTTCGTCCATCGTCAGGCCCATCCCGATGCCGAAGGGGATCGCGAGCGTCGCCTCGATGCCCTCGCTCCGCGTGGTGATCGCAGCGATGCCCGAGGCGAACGCGATCAGGATTCCCGGGATGAAGTGGTGGATGTGGCGGCCGCTGACCCGGACGTTCCGGAACGGCCCCCTGCCGCGCCGGATGCCCCAGGTCGAGAGCCGGGCGATGGCGAAGGCGCCGAGGAAGCCCTGGAGGAGGTTGAAGAGGGCCGTCTCGTGGTGTGACGTCGCGCGAATGCCCCGCCGGGCGACGGTGATCGTGTCCAGGGTGGCTTGACCGGCTACGTCGACGAAGCCCTCCGGCGTGTCGGCCTCCGAGCTCTCCCGGCGCCGGCGAGCCATCCGCAGCAGCTCCCCGCTGAACAGGGTGCCCGCCGCCCCGAGAGCCAGGACAGCCAGCCCGACGGTGGTGCGCTCCGCGGTCGCCTCGCCGGCGAGGGCCGCGAGTCCTCGCTTCCGCCGCGTTCGGAAGGACCTCCTCATGCGCCGCGGATGCTAGCCGCGGGCGCTTTGTTGACCCCGCAAACTGGGCAGGAATTAGGCCGAATGCAGCCGAAATCAGTGCCCACTACTGACCCTCGAGTCCGCTCCGATCCTTAGGATTTCGCCGATGCGGAGACTGCTCACACCGGTCAGGGAAGGCGTCAGCGCCGCGCGGCATGTGTTCTGGTACCTGAGCTACCACTCCGCTCCGCGCCAGCGCCCCTAGCCCGTCCCCCGGCCCCCTGGCGGTCGATAGGGTCCATTCGGATGGGAATCATCGCCTGGATATTCCTCGGGCTCTTCGCCGGCCTGATCGCCCGAGCCCTGGTCCCCGGGCGCACCGAGCCCGGCGGCTGCTTCGGTACGACGGCCGTGGGCATCCTCGGCGCCTTGATCGGCGGCTTCATCGCCAGCGCCCTCGACATCGGCCATGTCGACGAGTTCTTCGACCTCGGCACCTGGCTGATCGCGATCGGCGGCTCGGTGCTCCTGCTGCTGATCATCCGCGCGTTCACCCGCTGAGAGCAAATCCAGATGGAGGTTCGCTCTGCCCGATTACTCGGCTACGGTGGCGGGATGGCTGACGAGAACGTCGAAGTGGTCCGACGCAGCTTCGAAGCAATCCGTAACCGCGACATCGACGCACTTCTGCGGCTCTACGAACCGGACGCAGAGTTCCGCCCCCTCACCGGGACCCGGGTTGAGTCCGGGGGCTACCGCGGACATGAGGGAATCCGCGCGTACTTCGAGGAGGTCGACACGGTCTGGGATCAGATGCTTCCTCACGCCGACGATCTGCGGTCTCATGGTGCCCTGGTGGTCGTAGTCGGCGGCTGCATGGTTCGCGGCCGGGAGAGCGGCGCCGAGACGGAGACGCCCATGGCGTGGGTGTTCCACGTCCGGAACGGCCGCGTCGCCAGCCACCTGGCTTTCTCGGATGTGGATGAGGCGCTCTCCGCCGCCGGACTTGGGAGCGGAGAGCGCCTCGAGAATCCGTCGTAGCCGGTCGTCAATACGCGATCTCGACGACCATCAGCTGGTTCCCCTCGGGGTCGCGGAGCCAGAAGAGCGGCGGCACGGGCTCGCCCATCTCGCTGATCTCGTCGTCCACGTCCACCCCGCGCTCCTTGAGCTGCGCGTGGTACGCCTTGATGTCAGCGGTCCGCAGGCTGACGCCCGTCTCCCTCCCGCCGGCCGCGTTGTCCGGCCCGGGCGGACAGAGGGCGATCGGGGTCTCCGCGCCGCTCGGGGCCACCTCGACCCAGCGACCCTCGACGCCCTCGCCGAAGGGGACGTCCGTGCGCTTCTCGAGGCCGAGTGCCTCGGTGTAGAAGTCGACCATCCTGTCTTGGTCGGCGACCGGGACGATCACGGCCGCCAGGTTGGTGATTGCCGGGGTGGTTGCTGTGCTCATCGGTCCTCCTGGGGTTGGGAAAGTTCGTTCACCCCTGAGACCGCAGCCGGCGTCCGGGCTCATCGGTGCCAACGCGAATCTGTTCTATGAGCTCGCGTATTCCTCGCTGCCGAGGATGTGCAGCGAGACGTACTCCTCGTCGCCCACCACCCAGCTGTCGTGGCCGGGCGGCACGTAGAAGAAGTCCCCCGGCTTCATCGTCACCTCGCGGCCGTCGTCCATCTTCGCGATCGCCTGGCCCCGCAGGACCAAGCCGACGTGCTCGACCTGGCACGACGCCTCTCCCGTCACCGGGCCGACGTGCTCGGACCACTTCCAGCCCGGCTCGTAGGTCGCGCGGCCAATCGTGGTCGGCCCCACCCGGTAGAGCTCGAACCTCCCTTTTTCGAAGGTGCGTACCTCGGTCGGGTCGTCGAAGTTGATCAGCTCGAGATCCATGCGCCCCGTCAGGCCGGCTCGGCGCCCAGGAAGGTCTGCTCGAGCGTGCCCGACTCGTGGACCGTCACCACCAGAAGGGGGACGTCGCCGACGTTTCGGAAGCCGTGCGGGGTATCGGCGGGTACGACGAGCATCTGGTTCGGGCTGAGCTCGGTGACCGTCTCTCCCGCGGTCCAGCGGCCGCTGCCCTCGAGCAGGACGAATGTCTCCGAGTAGGGGTGAACGTGGAGTTCGACGAACTTCCCCGGAGGGGTCCGGACCACGAACATCGTGATGTCGATCCCCGCCCGCTCCTTCGCCTCGAACAGGGCGGCGGTCGGGCTGAGCATCATGTCCTCGAGGTCGAGCTTGACGACCCGTCGTGCTGCGTCCATGTTCGACCTCCGACTAGCGGCTGAAGCGCGCCGCCTCCTCGGAGCCCTCTGTCGCGGAGCCCTCGCTGTATGAGTGGGCACCGGCTCCGGCGAGCTTGCCGCCCTCCACGATCAGGTACTCCTCGCGGATCGGCTTCCCCTCGAAGTGGCACTCGAGGATCTCCCTCGTTCCCGCGGCGTAACGCGCCTGGGCCGACAGGCTCGAGCCCGACGTGTGCGGGGTCATCCCGTGCCAGGGCATCGTCCGCCAGGGATGGTCCTGGGGCGCGGGCTGCGGGAACCAGACGTCACCCGCGTAGCCAGCGAGCTGTCCGGACTCGAGCGCGCGCACGATCGCATCTCGGTCGCAGATCTTGCCGCGCGCGGTGTTGATCAGGTAGGCGCCGCGCTTCATCCGCGAGAGCATCTGCTCGTCGAAGAGGTTCTCGGTCTCGGGATGGAGCGGGGCATTGATCGTGACGACGTCGCACTCGCCCACCATCTCCTCGGTGGTCTCGTGGAAGGTCACCCCGAGCTCCTCCTCCACTTCCGACGGCAGCCGGTGGCGGTCGGTGTAGTGCAGGCCGACGTCGAACGGCTTCATCCGGCGGAGAACCGCTGTGCCGATGCGGCCCGCGGCGACGGTCCCGACCTGCATCCCCTCCACGTCGTACTCCCGCGAGACACAGTCGGCGATGTTCCAGCCGCCATCGACGACGGTCTTGTACGACGGGATGTAGTTCCGAACCAGCCCCAGGATCATCATCACGACGTGCTCGGAGACGCTGATCGAGTTGCAGTAGGTGACTTCGGCGACCGTGATCCCGTTGTCGATTGCGGCCTGCAGGTCGACGTGATCCGAGCCGATTCCCGCGGTGATCGACATCTTCAGGTTCGGCGCCTTGGCGATCCGCTCGGCGGTCAGATAGGCGGGCCAGAAGGGCTGTGAGATGACCACCTCGGCGTCGGGGAGGTGCTGGTCGAACTCGGAGTTCTCACCGTCCTTGTCGGCGGTGACGACCAGCTCGTGGCCAGCGTCCTCGAGGAACTTCCGCAGACCAAGCTCGCCGGAGACGCAGCCGAGGAGCTCGCCCGGTGAGAAGTCGATCGCGCTCGGGGTGGGGGTGGTCTGCCCATCGGGATACTTCTCGATCTTGGGAATGTCGTCGCGCGCGTATGTGGGCGGATAGCCGTCCACCGGGTCGTCGTAGAGAACACAAACGATCTTCGCCATCTTGATCAGCCTCCTGCTGGGTTGCCGTCTGGATCGGAGTCGGAGGAGCGCCCGGGCACCCAGTCGGTCCCGGCGAGCGGGATCTTGGCCATCGCCGCCGCTTCGACCGTCAGCGCGACCATGTCCTCGGGCTCCAGGTTGTGGACGTGGGACTTGCCGCACGCCCGCGCGATCGTCTGGGCTTCCAGGACCATCGCGCGCAGGTAGTTCGCTATCCGGCGGCCGCCGAGCTCCGGGTCGAAGCGGCTGGAGAGCTCGTCGTCCTGGGTCGAGATCCCGACCGGGTCCCGACCCTCGTGCCAGTCGTCGTAGAAGCCGGCGGCCGTGCCGATCCGCTCGTACTCCTGCTCGAAGCGGTGGGAGTTGTCGCCGAGCGCGACGATCGCGGCGACCCCGATCGAGACCGCGTCCGCGCCAAGCGCAAGCGCCTTGGCCACGTCGGCGCCGGAGCGAATCCCCCCGGAGACGATCAGCTGCACCTTCCGGTGCATGTCCAGCTCCTGGAGCGAGCGAACCGCCTCGGGGATGGCCGCCAGGATCGGGATGCCCACGTGCTCGATGAAGACCTCCTGGCTGGCGGCCGTGCCGCCCTCCATCCCGTCGAGCACGATCACGTCGGCTCCCGCCTTGACGGCGAGGGCGACGTCGAAGTAGGTGCGCGTGGCCCCGATCTTCACGTAGATCGGCTTCTGCCAGTCGGTGATCTCCCGGAGCTCGCCGATCTTGATCTCGAGGTCGTCGGGTCCGGTCCAGTCCGGATGCCGGCAGGCGCTGCGCTGGTCGATCCCCTTCGGCAGGTCGCGCATCTCGGCGACCCGGTCGGAGATCTTCTGGCCCATCAGCATGCCCCCGCCGCCGGGCTTCGCGCCCTGGCCGACGACCACCTCCACGGCGTCGGCTCGGCGCAGATCGTCGGGATTCATCCCGTAGCGCGAGGGCAGGATCTGGTAGACGAGCTTGCTCGAGTGCTCGCGCTCCTCGGGCAGCATGCCGCCGTCCCCTGTGGTGGTGCTGGTACCCATCACGCTTGCCCCACGCCCGAGCGCCTCCTTGGCCGGGGCCGAGAGGGCGCCGAAGCTCATTCCGGCGATCGTGATCGGGATCTCGAGGTGGATGGGCTCCTCGGCGAAGCGGGCGCCCATCGTGACGTCTGTGGCGCAGCGCTCCCTGTAGCCCTCCAGCGGGTAGCGGGAGACGCTCGCGCCGAGGAAGAGGAGATCGTCGAAGTGGGGCACGCGTCGCTTCGCGCCGAAGCCCCGGATGTCGTAGATCCCCTCGCGCGCCATCCGGTGGATCTCGTGGATGGCGTTGCGGTCGAAGAGCGCCGACTCTCGCAACCCCGGGCGCCAGCGATCGACGAGCTCCGAGTCGTAGGGCTCCTCCTTGCGCAGGGCGTCGAACTCGGTCATCAGTACGCCCCCGCATTGTCGACCTGGAAGTTGTAGAGCTGCCGCGCGGACCCGTAGCGGCGGAAGTCGGCGGCCTTCGCGTCCGCCTCGCCGAGCTCGAGCAGGCGCTCGAGCTCCTCCAGATGCTCGCTCCGCATCTCCTTCTCCACGCAGTCGGCACCGAGCTCCGCCACCTCGCCCCGCACATAGACGTGGGCCTCGTAGATGGAGTCGCCGAGTCCCTCCCCCGCATCGCCGCAGATGACGAGCGCGCCCTTCTGGGCCATGAAGCCACCGACGTGCCCGATCGAGCCGTGGACCACGATCTCGATCCCCTTCATCGAGATCCCGCAGCGAGCCGCTGCGCTTCCCTTGATCACCAGCAGGCCGCCCCGGCCGGTCGCGCCGGCGGACTGGCTGGCGCTGCCCTCGACGACGACGCGTCCGGACATCATGTTCTCGGCCACCCCGACACCGCAGTTGCCCGCGACCCGCACGGTCGCGTGCTTGTTCATCCCGGCGCAGTAGTAGCCGACGTGCCCGTCGATCTCGACCTCGAGCTCGCCATCCAGACCGGCGGCGAGCGCGTGGGCGCCCTCGGGGTTCCCGATGCGCCAATGCGTGGGGCCGGCGGCGCCTGCGTCATGGAGCCGCTGGTTGAGCTCCCTCACGGTCGTGGTCGCGAGGTCCACCGACTCGAGAGCGGCCGGCGCGGTGCTCACGCTACCTTCGCTCGCTCCCAGGAGTAGACGCGGCCGGGCTCGGGCTCCCACTGGCGCGCATCCTCGGCGCCGGGCAGGGCGGCGATCGCCCGGTACTCCGAGGCCATCGCAACCCAGTCGTCGGTTTCGGCCATCACCGCCGGCTTGCAGGCAATCGGGTCGCGCAGCACGGCGAAGCCGTCCGCCGTGCCGACGGCAAAGGTGTAGAAGCCATCGAGGTCGGTCAGACACCGCTCCAGCGCGGTCTCCAGGTCGTCGCCCTCCGAGAGCCGCCAGGTGAGGAATCCGGCCGCGACCTCCGAATCGTTGTCGGTCTGGAACTCGATCCCCTGGCCGCGCAGGAAGACGCGCAGCCGGTTGTGGTTGGAGAGGGAGCCGTTGTGGACGAGGCAGAGGTCGAGGCCCGTCGAGAAGGGATGCGAGTGCTCGGTGGTGACGCGGCTCTCCGTCGCCATCCGGGTGTGCCCGAGGGCGTGGGTGGCGGATATTTGATCCAGACCGAAGCGCATGACGAAGTCCCGCGGGTCCCCGGCCTCCTTGTAGATCTCGATGCGCTGGCCGACGCTCATCACGCGCAGCTCGGGGTGCTGCGCCGGGAGCCAGCGCTGGAGCTGCTCGCCGTCGTCGCCGACCACGAACAGGGCGTGAGTTGCGCGAACTTCCGGCTCGCTGACCTCTCCGAAGCTCTCCGACAGCTCGGTGTGGAGCTCGTGCCATGGGTAGTCCTCGTCGGGAGAGAAGAGCGACACCTTGCACGACCCGACGGGTGCCGGGTCGCGGTAGAAGGCGACGCCGGCGCTGTCCGGCCCGCGGTCGGCGAGCTGCCCGAGCATCGCGCTCAGGTGCGCGCCGAGGTTCTCCTCAACGTCGCTCGACTTGCTGAACAGCCCGGCTATGCCGCACATCTCTGAACCTCGCTCTCAGGCGAGCTGCAGGTACCGGTCGATCTCCCACTGCGTGATCTGTTCGTGTGCCTGCTGCCACTCGCGCCGCTTGCAGCGGATGAAGTAGTCGACGTAGTCCTCGTCCCGCGCTCGGCCGAGAGCCTTGCGAAGGACCTCGTCCTCCTCCAGCGCACGCGTCGCGTCGAGGAGGTTCTCCGGCAGCGTCTCGACCCCCATCTCCTTCCGGTCCTCGACGCTGGTCTCGTACATGCTGCCGCTGCTCGGGTCACCCGGATCGATACCGTTCTCGATCCCGTCGAGGCCGGCGGCGAGCACCGCGGTGGCCGCGAGATACGGGTTGCAGGCGCCGTCCACCGTCCGGTCCTCGATCCGGCCCTCTTCGGGGATCCGCAGCATCATCGTGCGGTTGTTCCATCCATACGTGACGTAGGCGGGAGCCCAGGTCGCGCCACTGGTCGGAGCGCCGATGACGAGGCGCTTGTACGAGTTCACCGCCGGGGCGGTCAGGGCGATGTAGGCCTTGGCGTGCTTCTTCAGGCCGCCGACGAAGTTGTAGCCCTTCTCGCTCAACCCCATCCCGCGCTCGTCCTTGTCGCGGTCGGCCAGGAACACGTTGGTGTCGCCGTCCCAGAGGCTCATGTGCATGTGGCAGCCGTTGCCGGTCAGGCTGCCGAACGGCTTCGGCATGAACGTCGCGATCAGTCCACGCTCCTGCGCCATCGCCTCCACCATGTAGCGGTAGAAGATGGCGCGATCGCTGCTGGTCAGCGGGTCGGACGGGCCGAAGTTCTGCTCGAACTGGCCGTTGGCGTCCTCGTGGTCGGTGGCGTACAGCTCCCATCCCAGCGAATTGACGTTCTTGATCACCTCGGAGACGAAGTCGAAGCTCCGGGTCAGCGCGCGGATGTCGTAACAGGGGAGCTCGAGGGTGTCGAGCTTGTCGGCGACCTCAATGCCGCCGTCCTCGGTCTGACGGAGAAGGAAGTACTCCAGCTCGTAGCCGATCTTGAACTGGTAGCCCATCTCCTCGCAGCGCTCCATCTGGTGGCGCAGGATCGTGCGGGGGCAGTACGGCCATTCCTCGCCCTCGACCGTGACGTTCGAGGCGAACCAGCCCACGTTCGGCCTCCACGGCAGCTTCGTGAACGAGCCGACGTCGGGCATGGCGATCATGTCGGGGTCGTTGGGCTGCTGGCCGATGTCACCGGCGGCGAAGCCGGCGAAGCCGGCGCCGTCGGTGAACAGGGACTCCAGCTCCTCGGCGGGGATCAGCTTGGCGCTCGGTCTCGCGTGCATGTCCACGAAGTTCGCGAACAGGAACTCGATCCCGTCGTCCTTGACTGTCTTGCGTACGTCGTCGGCGGTTGGGCCAGCGCTCGCGCTCATAGCTGTATGTATGCCACACACGCGGCGCCCCGGCAATGGTTGGCGCCGCCAGGATTGGCTGAGACTCTATGTGCACCAACGACATAGCCCACGCGGATCCACTGTCCCGCGGACTTGGCGATCGTGGAGGCATTCATCAGATGGCCGACCCTCTTTTGCGTCTTTGAACCAATTTGTCTAGTATGCCGCAAGAAGGTTACTTTGACGGGCCAACAGCAGCAATAGCGCCATGTCGTTCCTGCTCACCTGTCCGAACTGTGGCCCGCGGGAGGTCACTGATTTCGTCTTCGGCGGCGAGGTAGTCCCGCGGCCACAGAGCAAGCCGTCCCAGAGGGAGCTGAATGCCTACAACTACTTCCGCCGCAACCTCGCGGGCATCCAGCGTGAGTGGTGGTACCACCGGTCCGGGTGCCGGAGCTGGTTCGTGGCCGACCGGGACACCACCACCAACGAGGTGAGCTGGGTCGGGTTGCCCGAATGAGCGACCGGCTTCCTCCCGGCCCCAACCAGCGAATCGACCGCGGCCGGCGGGTCACCTTCGAGTTCGACGGCAAGCGCATCGAGGCGTATGAAGGCGACACGATCGGCTCGGCGCTCCATGCCACCGGGCGCCGCGTGATCTCGCGCAGCTTCAAGTACCACCGTCCCCGCGGGCTGCTCTGCTGCGCCGGCCAGTGCCCGAACTGCCTGGTCGAGGTGGACGGCTGGCCGGGGGTTCGGGCCTGCACCGAGCCCGTGCGGCAGGGGATGGACGTCAGGCACATGAACGCGAGCCCCTCGCTGGAGTTCGACGCGATGAGGGCCACCGACCTGGTCGGGAGCCGGCTCACGCCGCCCGGCTTCTACTACAAGACCTTCATCCGGCCCCGGCGTCTCTGGCCGCTCTACGAGAGGGTCCTGCGGCACGCTGCGGGACTCGGCAAGCTGCCGAAGAAGCAGGCCGAGCGGGAGTGGCACACCGAGTACCGCCGCCGCCACGCCGACGTGCTGGTGATCGGAGGCGGCATCGCCGGAATGGCGGCCGCGCTGCAGGCCGCCGAGCTGGGCGCCGATGTCGTTCTCGTCGACGACGGCCCCGAGCTGGGCGGATCGGTTCTCGCCGGCGATATGGCCGGCGAGGCCAGGGAACTGGCCGCGAGGGTCGCGGAGGCCGGGGTGGAGATCCTCGCGCCCGCGGCCGCGATCGGCTGGTTCGACGGGCTCGTGCCGGTCTGGTGCGGCAGCACGCTGCATCAGATCCGGGCCGGCGCCCACATCACCGCGACCGGCTCGATCGAGCAGCCCCTGATGTTCGAGGGCAACGACCTCCCCGGGGTGATGCTGTGCTCCGGCGCCGAGCGGCTCGCGTCGCTCTACGGGGTTCGGCCAGGGAAACGTGCGGTGATCGCGACCACCACCGATCGCGGGCTCGAGTCCGCGATCGCCCTGCATGACGCGGGGGTCGCCGTCGCGGCGGTCGCCGACGCCCGCCCCGCGGGGGCCGGCGAGGAGCTCGCGGCGCGGCTCGAGCGGGAGGCCATCCCGCTGCTGCGCGGCACCGTCGTCGTCAGGGCCTTCGGCCGCAAGAAGGTGAAGGGAGCGGTGGTCGCCACCCTGGGCGGGGACGGCCAGCCGGACGCGGGGACCGACCGCGGCATCGACTGCGACCTGGTGGCGGTCTCCGGCGGGAGCGTCCCGTCGGGCTCGCTGCTCCTCCAGGCCGGCGCCAAGGCGCGGTGGGACGAGGACGCGGGCGCGTACGTGCCGGGCGAGACCCCGCCGGACGTGTTTGCAGCGGGGGCCGTCGCCGGGCACGCCTCGCCGGGCGACGCCGACGCCTCCGGGCGGCTGGCGGGGGCGGAGGCCGCGCTCTCGCTGGGCTACGGGGACGACCAGACCCGCGCCGGGCTGGCCGAGGCGCGTGAGAACCTCGGACGCGGCGATGGCTGGGTCAGGGCGGAGCCGCCGGCGGCGGCGCACACCGGCCGGGGCCACGGCAAGTGCTTCGCCTGCCTCTGCGAGGACGTCACGACCGACGACATCGACTTTTCGATCGACGAGGGATTCGACTCGCTGGAGCTCCTGAAGCGATACACGACGGTGACCATGGGCCCCTGCCAGGGGCGGATGTGCCAGCTCGCCTCGATCCGCAAGATGGCCGAGCACACCGACGAGCCCCTCGACGAGGTCGGTCTGACCACCGCCCGCCCACCTTGGTCGAGCATCCCGATGGGCGTGATGGCCGGCAGGCCGTTCGAGCCGGCCAAGCGCTCCGCCGTCCACGGCCGCCACCGGGAGCTCGGCGGCGACGTGCTCTGGGCGGGCGACTGGCGGCGCCCCTACGACTACGGTGATCCAAGGGGGGAGACCATGGCGGTGCACGACGGCGCCGGGCTGATCGACGTCTCGACCCTCGGCAAGCTGATCGTCCGCGGGCCGGACGCGGGCCGGTTCCTGAACCTGCTCTACCCGAACCGGTTCGACAACTTGAAGCCGGGTCGGATCCGCTACGGGGTGCTCGGTGACGACGCCGGTCGGATCGCCGACGACGGGACCATCTGCCGCCTCGACGACGAGTCGTATTACGTCACGACGACGTCGAGCGGGGCCGACGCGGTCGAGGCCTGGTTCGCATGGTGGCTCGCCGAGTGGGACCTCGACGTTCACCTCACGGACGTCAGCCAGGGCCTCTCGGCGTTCAACCTTGCCGGGCCGCGCTCGCGGGAGATCCTCTCCGGGCTCACCGACCTGGACTGCTCGAACGAGGAGTTCACCTACCTCGACGGCAAGCGCGCCCACGTGGCGGGCGTTCCCTGCCTGCTCCTGCGGATCGGTTTCGTCGGGGAGCTGGGATACGAGCTCCACTGCCCGGGCTCCCTCGCGGAGGACCTCTGGGATGCCCTGATGGAGGCGGGGGAGCCCCACGGGATCAGGCCCTTCGGCCTCGAGCCGCAGCGGGTGCTCCGGCTCCAGAAGATGCACATCCTGGTCGGCCAGGACACGGACGCCGAGTCCAATCCGCTCGAGGCGGCGATGCCTTGGATCGTCAAGCTCGACAAGGAGGAGGACTTCATCGGCCGCTGGGCGCTGGAACACGTCCAGGAGCGCGGGGATGAGAACAGGCTGGTCGGCTTCACGATGGCCAACGGCGCGGTGCCGACCGAGGGCGCCGCGGTGGTGGGGAGCGGGAACGAGCCGGTCGGCCGCGTGACCTCATCGCGCTTCTCACCCAAGCTCGAGAAGACGATCGGGATGGCGTGGGTCCCCGCGGCGCTGGCCGAAGACGGCACGGAGATCACGCTCGCCGACAACGGCCGGCGGCTGACCGCACAGGTGCAGACGACTCCCTTCTACGACCCCGACCAGGAGCGGCTGCGCGGATGAGCTTCGAGTTCCTCGCCCCCGATGCTGCCCGGCCCGTCAACGGGACGGGACCCGCGCTTCGCAGCCCAATCGAGTGGACGCTGCGCGACCGGGGTGCGAACTTCACCGACCGCGCCGGTTGGCGAGTGGTGACCGACTACGGGAAACCCGCGGCCGAGCTGGCCGCGTGCCGCGAGTCCGTCGGCGTGGCGGACGTCTCCTATCTGGGCAAGCTCGAGCTCCAGGCCGAGCCCGGGATCGTCGCCTCGATCGTCGGGGAGCTCACCGGCGGCGGCGCGGTCGCACCGGGGAAGGCAAGGCTTCATGAGGGGGTCTGGTGGTGTCCGATCACAATGGGCCGCGTCCTGGCCCTGAGCCCGCCTGAGAGGACGGCAGAGGTCCGCGACCTCCTCGAGGCCGCTGCCTCTGCCGCTCCCTTCGCGTCCGTCGTCGAGATGACGTCGGCGTACGGATCCAACGCCCTGGCCGGCCCCTTGTCCCGGGAGACGTTCGCCAGGACCATGGCACTCGACCTGCGGCCGGGCCAATTCGAGGTCGGCGACTTCGCGCCGGTGTCGGTGGCCCGAACGCCTGGGATGGTGCTGCGGCAGGAGCCCGATCTCTACCTGCATCTCTTCGGGGCGGGGTTCGCCGACTACGTCTGGACGGTCTTCGTCGATGCCGCGGAGCACCTGCACGGGCGCGCCGTCGGCACCGCCGCCCTCGGCGCCATGGCGAGCACCGAGGAGGGCGTCCATGCGTGACCTGTTCCGCAAGCGCCGCATGTGGCGCCGGACGCCGGGCCTGAAGGACCGCTACGACGTCGTCATCATCGGGGGCGGCTCGCACGGCCTGTCCCTCGCCTACTACCTGGCCCGCGACCACGGGATCACCGACGTCTGCGTGCTCGAGCAGGGGTACATCGGGTCGGGCGCCGCGGGGCGCAACACGACCATCCTGCGCTCCAACTACAAGACGCCCGAGGGCGCCCGCTTCTACGACGCCTCCGTGCACCTCTACGAGGGGCTCTCAGCGGAGCTGAACTTCAACCTCCTCTTCTCGCAGCAGGGCCACCTCACGCTGGCCCACACCGACCGCGCCATGTTCGTGATGAACGAGCGCGCGGAGGTCAACCGGCTCTGCGGAATCGACTCCCGCGTCATCGGCCCGGACGAGGTCGGGCGCCTGGCGCCGGCGATGTCCCTCGCCTCCGACGCCATCCATCCGGTCATGGGAGCTCTCTATCACCCGCCCGGCGGGATCATCCGCCACGACGCCGTGGTCTGGGGCTTCGCCCGCGCCGCCGACGCGGCCGGAGCCGAGATCCATCCGTATACCGAGGTCACCGGGATCGAGCGGTCGAACGGC
>DATAPB010000131.1:0-14505 GCA_036265435.1 Solirubrobacterales bacterium
CCACCGCGGCATGACCCACGACGGCCTCGGCAAGTACCTGAAGGAGAAGATCACCAAGGCCCCCGGCGAGACCGCTGACATCGTCGGGATCCTGCAGGACACCCAGACCGACGTGCTGGTCTGCTACCTGCCGGTCGGTTCCGAGCAGGCCACCAAGTGGTACGTCGAGCAGGCGCTCGCCGCCGGCGTGGGCTTCGTCAACTGCCTGCCCGTTTTCATCGCCCGCGAGGACTACTGGGACCGGCGCTTCGAGGAGGCCGGGCTGCCGATCATCGGCGACGACATCAAGTCGCAGGTCGGCGCCACGATCGTCCACCGCCAGCTGGCGAGGCTGTTCGCCGACCGCGGCGTGCGCCTGGAGCGGACGAGCCAGCTCAACGTCGGCGGGAACATGGACTTCTACAACATGCTCGAGCGCGAGCGACTGGAGTCCAAGAAGATCTCCAAGACCAATGCGGTCACCTCGATCATGGACCACGAGCTGCCGCCCGAGGACGTCTACATCGGCCCCTCGGACTACGTGCCGTGGCTGACGGACCGCAAGTGGGCGCACATCCGCGTCGAGGGCAGGGCCTTCGGGGACGTGCCGCTCAACCTCGAGCTGAAGCTCGAGGTCTGGGACTCCCCGAACTCCGCGGGCATCGTCATCGACGCGGTGCGGATCGTGAAGCTGGCGCTCAACCACGGCATCGCCGGCCAGCTCGACGGGCCCTCCAGCTACCTGATGAAGTCGCCGCACAACCAGCGGCCCGATTCGGCGGCACGTGAGCAGACCGAGGAGTTCATCGCCAAGTACGCGCGCGAGCGTGGTGTCCCCGCCGGCAAGGGCGCGGGCAAGGCGAAGGCCAAGGCCAAGTAGCCCGAGGCGAGTGCAGGCGTGGAAACGGGGGCTTCGGCCCCCGTTTCTTATGCTGAGCCCGTGGGCGCCGGTTCTCTATCCATCGCTCAGGTCTCGCCCCATCCCTGGGGCAAGCGGCACGAGATCAATGAGTTCGTCGCCCGGACCTCCGCCGAGCTGGCTGAGCGCGGGCACCGGGTCCTGATCATCGCCCCGTCGGATTCCCGGCAGGCGATCCGCGAGAGCCGGCGGCTGATCCGCGAAGCCCAGGACGATCCACGTGCGGTCTGGAAGGGCGACAACCCGCGGGTGATCGCGATCGGCCAGAGCATCCCCCTGCCCAGCGGCCCGCGCCGCCGGCCGGCTCCGCTGCCGGTCGACGTGAGCGGCGCCCTCGAGCGCCTCCTTGGGAGCGTCTCACTCGACGTCGTCCATGTCCATGAGCCGTTCGCCCCGAGCACCGGCTCCGCCGCCCTGCGCCACTCGATGTCACTCAACGTGGCCACCTTCCACGAGCCGGTGGAGCGTGTGCTCTCGACGCAGGTCGCGCGGATGGTGGTCGAGGTCTTCTTCGGCCGGATCGACGCGCGCACGGCGAGCAACGAGGCGACCGGCGAGCTGCTGCAGCGCTTCTTCCCGGGTCGATACGAGCTGATCAGGCCCGGCGCTGACGTCGCCCGGCCCGCCCTGGAGCCGCCGCCGGCGGGTCGCGTGCGCATCGCCTATTGCGCGGAGGAGGAGCGCGGCGCGCTGCGGCTGCTGCTGCGGGCCCTGCGGAAGCTGCCCAAGGATCTCGACTGGGAGGGCGTGATCTGGTTCGACGGCCCGACCGACCCCCTCGCTCGTGTCAGCCGCAGGCTGAGGGAGCACCTGCGGGTCGTCCGGCCGCGAGACGGAGAGCCGGCGGAGTTCCTCGCCGGGGCCGACATCGCCTGCCTCACCTCCGGGGGTGTGCGGGCCGCTCCCGGCCTGCTGCGGAAGGCGTTCGCGGCGGGAGCCGTGCCGGTCACCTCCGACCTCGAGCTCTACCGGGAGCTCGTTGGCGAGGGGGAGCGGGGCCTGCTCTTTCCCCTGGGAGACGTTCTCACCCTGACGGCGCAGCTGGAGCGGCTCTGCCGCGATCCAGCGCTGCGCGAGGAGCTGCGGACGGCGGCGCGCTCGAGCGACGAGGCGCGGCGCTGGACCGTAGTGAGCGATGACGTCGAGGCGGTCTACCGCCGGCTGGTCGCGCAGCGACACGACGAGGAGGGCAACGAGGTGATCCGGAGGCGGCTGCGGGACCGTTCCTTCATCGACTGCGACCTGCACATGCACACCGATCACTCGCCGGACTGCGCCACCCCCGCTGAGGTCCTCCTGGAGACGGCCAAGGAGCAGGGGCTGGGCGCTATCGCGATCACCGACCACAACGAGATCTCGGGAGCGCTGGAGGCCCGGGAGATCGCCGCGCGGATCGGGGGCATCAAGGTGATCCTCGCCGAGGAGGTGAAGACCGCCCACGAGGGCGAGGTGATCGGGCTCTTCCTGAGCGAGCGAATCGAGCGCGGGATGTCGATGGCGGAGACGATCGCCGAGATCAGGCGGCAGGGAGGCCTCGTCTACGTCCCGCATCCATTCGACCGTCTGCACTCGGTTCCGGACTACGAGAACCTGCTCGAGATCGTCGAGGACATCGACATCCTCGAGGTGTTCAATCCGCGGGTGACGCTCTCCGCCTTCAACGAGGAGGCCGTCAAGTTCGCCCGCAAGTACCGGATCGTCCCGGGGGCGGGGTCCGACAGCCATGTCGCCCAGGGCCTCGGCAGCGTCAAGATCCGGCTGCGGGACTTCGAGGGCGCCCAGGAGTTCCTCGAATCGATGCGGGAGGCGGACATCGTCCGCAAGCACAAGAACCTGGTCTACGTCCAGGCGCTCAAGTTCCTGCAGACGAGCGGCGGCCGGGGAGGGCGGTCCCTCGCCGCCCGGGATGGCGGCCGGGGGGCGCGCAATCGACGGCGCTCGGCGAGCAAGAGTTGATGCACCCGCAAGGGGCCGGCGCGGGTCCGAAGAAGAGGCAGGGTGCCGTGTCATCCATAACCGACGACGAGATCCGTGAGAAGTACCTCGAGCGCGCGATCCGGGAGCTGAACGACCTCGGTCGGGAGCTGTCCGAGTGCGCGGACTGCCCGCGGGGCAATGTGATGCCCGTGCAGGGCTCCGGCCATCCACAGGCCGACATCCTCATGCTCAAGGGGTCGGCCACCGCCTCGGAGATCGAGGAGGGGGTCGCTTTCTACGGCCGCGCCGGGAACGCGCTGATGAAGAGCTTCAAGCGCCTGGCGATCGACCCGATCGTGGTCTTCGGCACGCTCTGCGCCAAGTGCCCACTCACCGACCCCACGCAGGCGTCGGAGACCTGCGTCGCGAGGGTCGCCGAGGAGGTCGCCATCGTGCAGCCGCGCATGATCGTCGTCATGGGAGAGGAGGCGCTGCACACCCTGAACAACCTCGAGCTGCCCCTCGCCGAGCCGATCGAGGCCCGGGAGGGCGAGGTCCAGCGCCTGACGCCGACGATCGACGCGCTCTATGTGCCGGACATCGACGACTCGCTCGACACCGACGACGCGAAGCAGCGCTTCTGGTCGTCCTTCCGGGTCCTCGGCGACTGGTACGACCGGCTTCCCCCGTACTAGGCTGCCCCCGTGGGGTTGTGATCCTCGGCAGCTAGCCCGATTTCGCTCTCGGTCGCGAATAGACTGGGCACAGTGGAGCTGGAAGAACGCACCATCGAGCAGCTTCCCGACCGCTGCGACAACTGCGGCGCGCAGCTGACGGATGCCGAGAAGCAGACGGCCCTGACCGAGGGGTCGCCGGGCGGTCGCGTCCTCTGCACGACCTGCGCCGCCGAGGTCGTTCCTCTCGCGGAGGTCGAGGAGGAGCTCGAGGGCTAGCGCCGGCGCTTCGGCCGGACCCTGCAGCTCGAGTGCTTGTGGACGCCCGAACCGGGCGGGCCGACCGTGACGCTGACGTTGCGCCGGCCCGGACAGGCGATCACCTTGAGCACCCCGGCCTTTGGCTTCGAGGCGATCCCGCCGCCCCGCACGGAGGCGCGATAGCCCTTCGGATAGCGGGCCCGGCCCAGGAAGATCTCGCTCCGACGTGACTCGAGGGCGCGCTTCGAGCGCTTCCCGGTCCGGCGAGCGAACCCCTTCCCACCGGGCCCCTTGGTCGAGTAGGTGAGCCGGAGGACGCGCGTCGCCGGATCGAACTGCCACCCCTTGGGAGTTCCGGCGACGAGCTGCGGATAGGGCTGGGAGAGCACGTCGAGCTTCGCCTGCTTCACGTTCGAGCCGCTCGGTGGCCGGCTCGGGTCGACCACCACCGCCTGGACGCCGGACCCGGACGTGGTCGGGTCCTGGCACTCGCAGTAGTGCCAGTACTCCCAGGAGACCATGTGGCGGTCCGCCTGGGCGACGTTCATCGAGATCGTCGCCAGGTCGTCGGTGGCGCCGAACTCGCTCAGCATCAGCGCGTCGCCAGTGGCAGCGGCCCGCTTGTCAGCGTTGGAGAGAACGTGGTCGGCCTGCTGATCGCAGGGCGCCACGTTGTACGGGGGCGCCGCGATTCCGGGGGCGCAGTAGAAGTGGAAGCTGAAGCCGGCGGAACGGTCGCGGATCGACGGGATCCCCGTATCGGCCCCGAAGTTGAAGAGCACGTTGGGCTCGTACCAGATCAGCTTCTGGCGTTCCACCGCGCGGATTCGCTCGAACACCCGCCGGTAGAACGGCCCCATCGCGCCCTGGTCGAAGGCGGGGCAGCCGTTCAGGGTCAGGCAGGTAGCCCAGGGGGTCCCGGGCCAGGGCTCGTTGAGCAGGTCGAAGCCAAGGGTGTGCTGCGCCGAAGCGAAGCGGGACGCGACGTGGGCCCAGGCGGCCGCGTAGCGGTCCTGGAGGCCGATGCCCCCGGGGCCGGGTGAGTTCGCCCAGAAGTGGTCGAAGGCCCGGATCACGGCGGGCATCCCGAAGTAGTTCCCGGGGAAGCCGAGCTGGGGCTGGTTCGGAAGGCCGTCGTCCTGCACCGCCCAGTCCGGCCACCCCTCGCCCTGGAAGCGCTCGTTGTACATGTCCTGGTGAAAGTCAAGCTGGCTGAAGATTCCGTGCTTCGCGAGGGTCGACTCGGTTCCGGCGATCCGCTTCAGGTAGCCGTTGTCGTAGGCGCCCGGATTCGGCTCGACACCCGCATAGATCACACCAAGACGAACGACGTTGAACCCGTTGCGCTGGAGGAAGGCGGCGTCGTCGGTGCCGAACCCTGCGGCGGCCGGGTAGTACGGCGGGCGCTTGTAGACCATATTGACGCCGTGCAGGATCACGACCCGGCCCTTGGCGTCAGTGATCCATCGGCCGGTGTGCCCCAGGGGGGTGGTGGGGCCGGCCCAGGCCTCCGTGCAGAGAAGCGTCGTCGCGAGCAGCGCCGCGGCCACCAAGCCCGCTCTCCTCAGCCCGAGCACGCGGCGGAGTATGCCGCGAGGCGGCGGCTGGGGCCTAGACGCCCGGGGCGGTCGCTTCCGCAAGTGCCGACATGTCCTCGAAGGTGGCGCTGGCGAGGGCCCTGACCACGACGGTGTCGAGCGCGCGGTAACGGGAGAGCTCCTCCTGAGCCTCGCCGGCGTTCTCGGCTGCCACCCCCACCGTTCCCTCGGGCGCGCTCTGGCGGTCGAAGTGGCTGCGGTAGCCCTGATGCATGTCGCGGTAGAAGGACTCGTCCTTGGCGAGCCTCTGCTCGGCATCGATGCCCAGTGCCGTCCGGACATAGCCGAAGATCGGCGGCGGCTCTCGGCCGGCCTCGCTCGCTCCTCCCTCGACCCATTCGCGGGCCTGGGCGGCGAACTCCGGCGTCATCCAGTTGAAGAAGACGCCATCGAATTCGGCTCCTCCGAAAGCGGACATCTTCGGACCCATGGCGGCGAGCACGAGCCGGATCCCTGGAAGCGCCTCCCGGATCCCCGGCAGCGCCTCGCGCATCGTGGTCAGCGGCTTCTCCGTGAAGCCCGCTCCGAGGCCGAGCCAGAGCCTCTCGCGGTCGAGGCCGAGGCGGTCGATGTCGGAGCCGATCTCCTCGGGCGATTGCCGGTCCAGGGCAATGACGGCGACTCCGAGATCGATCCGGTCCGCGCCCTTCGCGTACTCGGCGAGCGTCTCGAGCCCCTTCGACCCCGGGTGGTCGTTGGACCACATCGAGCCGTAGCCGAGCTCCTGGCAGCGGGCGGCCAGGGGGCTGGCGATCTCCTCGTCGATGCCGGCGGTGACTCCGAAGCCTCGGCTCACGCGGTCCTTTCCAGGAGCGCCACGCACTCGATGTGCGGGGTCTGGGGGAACATGTCGACCGGCTTCACCCGCCGGACCCTATAGCCGGCCTCCGAGAGCTGCGCGGCGTTCGGGGCGAGGGTGGTGGGGTTGCAGGAGACGTAGACGATTCGCGGCGCGTCGCACTCGACCACGCGGCGTACCACCTTCTTCGAGAGTCCGGCGCGGGGCGGGTCGATGACCACGACATCGGGGCGCCCAGCCTCGTCGAGCAGGGGCCGGATCTCCTTGCGTGCATCGCCGACTCGAAACCTGCTGTTCTCGATTCCGTTGAGCCGAGCGTTCTCCTCCGCGTCGACGATCGCCTCCGGGACGATCTCGACGCCCCAGATCTCACCGGCTCGCGAGGCGAGGCTGAGCCCCAGGGTGCCGATGCCGCAGAACAGGTCGAAGACCCGCTCGCTGCCGGTCAGGCCGGCCATCTCGGCGGCGATCCCATAGAGGCGCTCCGCCATCTCGGTATTTGTCTGGAAGAAGGCGTTGTGGGAGATGCGGAAGCGCAGGCCGCAGAGCTCCTCCTCGAGGTGCTCCTCGCCGAGAGCGCCGGTCGGCCCGTCGGTGCCGCCGCCGCTCCCCTCGACGATCGTGTGCAGATCGACCGGCGGCCTCGGGATCTCGGCGGGGGAGGTGACCAGGCGGCTCTGTAGCCGGCGCGTCCGCCTGCCCTCGCGGATGACGAGGTTGCGCAGAACCCCTTCCCGGGAGCGGCGGTCGTATGCGGGCAGCCCGGCCGACCGCGCCCAATCACGCAGCTCGTTGCGGCGGGCGTTGTTGCGCTGGGAGGCGAGTCGGCAGTCCTCCGCGTCGACGATCAGGTCCCAGCGCCCGCGGGCATGGAAGCCGAGGACGAGCTCCCCGTCGCGCTCTCCGAACGAGTACTCGAGCTTGTTGCGGTAGCGCCACTGCTCGATCGCCGGCTCGATCGGCTCGAGATCGAAGTCATCGAGGTGCCCGATCCGCAACAGGGCGTCTTTGACCTGGCCTTCCTTGTGCATGAGCTGGTGCTCGTATGGGAGCTCCTGCCACGGCGCGCCCGGACAGGGTTGGCCGCCGTGGTCGCATCGGGACGGAACGCGATCAGGCGACTCACGGACGATCTCTCGAGTCAAGGCCTCCGCGTAGCTCCTCTTGGCTCGCGTCACTTCCGCGATCACCCGATCGCCTGGCAAGGCTCCAGCGACGAAGACGACGTACCCGTTCTCATGCGCGACACCCTTTCCCCCGTAGGCCAGGGATTCGATGTCGAGCGTGAGCAGTTCACCCCGAGGCGGCCGCAGTTGTGGGGCGTGTTCGTGGCCCATCGTCGGCCTATCGTTGCAGCCGCTCATGACCTGGGAGCTCGACGAATACCGGCGGGACGCGGAGCTCTTCCTCGAGGAGATCGACCGGGAGTACTACCGGCATCTCGCCGGCCTCAAGCCCGATCTGGAGATCGAGCCGATCTACGAGCGTCATGAGCCGCTGTTCGAGCGCGAGGCGGTCGAGCGCGTCGGCGAGGCCCGGCGGGCGGAGCAGGGTGAGGAGGAGGTCCGCCTGCGCTACCTCCACCAGTTCGCGCTGGACGGCCATCTGGGCTCGATCACCCGCGGTCCCGAGGCCCGGCTCGCCGAGTTGGAGGCGTCCCTCGAGATCGAGGTCGCCGGCGAGGCCGTTCCGTACCGCATGGCGCCGGTGGTGCAGGCGAACGAGGAGGACCGCGAGCGCCGTGCGGAGATCGAATCGGCTCGCAATGCGACTCTCGCCGAGCGCCTCAACCCGTTGCATCGGGAGGCTCTCGAGGCCGTCCATGTCGCTTGCATCGAGCTCGGCTGGCCCTCGTATCGCGATGCCTATGAGGACGTGCGCGCGCTCGACCTGAGGGCCCTGGCGGGAGAGCTCGGGCGGTTCGCCGAGGCCACAGAGGCCGCCTACGCGCCGACCGTCGATCCCGAGCTGGAGCGGACGGTCGGGGTGCGACTCGATGAGCTGCGCCGCTCCGACCTCGCCCGCTTCTTCCGGGCCGCACATCTCGACGGGCTTTACCCCGCCGACCGAATGGTCCCGGCGCTCCGGGAGACGCTGGCGGGGCTCGGCATCGATCTGGAAGCCCAGTCGAACGTCACGCTCGACACCGAGCGGCGGCCGACGAAGAGCCCGCGCGCGTTCTGCTCCACGCCGCGCGTGCCGGCGGAGGTCTATCTCGTGATGCCCCCGATCGGCGGACGGGAGGACTACGCGGCGCTCTTCCACGAGGGCGGCCACGCGGAGCACTACGGCTGCACAGACGCCGGTCTGGCCTTCGAGTTCCGCCACCTCGGAGACAACTCGGTCACCGAGTCCTACGCGTTCCTGCTCGAGGGGCTGACGGCCACGCCCGCCTGGATGGAGCGGATCCTCGGGGAGGAGGATGGCCAGGTCGCCGTGGCGAGTGCGCGCGCCGTCAGGCTGACGTTCCTGCGGCGATACTCGGCGAAGATCGCGTACGAGGTCGAGCTGCACGGGCCAGGCGCTGACCTGGACGCCATGCCGGGACGCTACGCGGAGTTGCTGGGCGAGCGCGTGGGAGTGGAGTGGCCGCGCGAGACCTGGCTCTCGGACGTGGACGGCGGCTTCTACGTCGCCTGCTACCTGCGCGCCTGGGCGCTCGAGGTCGATTGGCGCCGGGAGCTCGCCGAGCGGTTCGGCGCCGAGTGGTTCTCGAACAGGGAGGCGGGTGAGTGGTTGAGGGGGCTCTGGGCCCGCGGGCAGCGGCTCGACGCGCCCCGGCTTCTCGACGAGGTCGCCGGCGGCGAGCTCGATTTCGGCCGTCTCGCCGCTGATCTGACCTAGGTCGCGACCGGGTATAGGCTTGCCCCGCACTTTGCGGAAATCCCGACCAGGAGGTCACGGTGGAAGCGAGCGGAAGCGGCGGCGGCGGCGAAAGCGGTGGCAACGGCGTCCGAGACCAGGTCCAGAAGGCGATCGACGACCTGCGGGCGGCCGGCGAGAAGGCGACGGGCGACGCACGCTCGCGCATCGACGACGCCATATCGCGGCTGCGCGATGTGTCCGGCGAGGCGAGCTCCCGTGCGTCCGATCAGGTCTCGAACTGGCGCGAGACCCTCGACAATGCGACCCAGGACGTGCGCAAGGAGCTGGCGAAGCTGGCCGTTCGCGCCCAGACGTCCACTGAGGCGCTCGACGAGCTCGGCCAGGAGATCGAGGACCGCCGGAAGGCGCTCTAGTTATGCGAGGGTGCTCCGCAGGTGCGAGGGGGCGCCGTTAGGCGCCACCCGGTTCGTGCCGGAGGAGCAACCCGTTTAGTCCCGGTCGAGTTTGCGGTCGACGGCCCGCAGGACGCCCTTGCGGGACTTGTTCTTACGCTCGTAGTCGCGGACCCTGCGCAGCTCCGCGCGGCTGAGCTCCTGTAGCCGCCGGTCGATCTGCCGAACCGACAGGTCGTCGTAGGCGGTGATGGGAAAGCCGGGGACGCGGGCCGCGCGGCGGACGCGGTCGGCGCCGGCGAGCGGCTTGTCGGCGGCCTTGACCGCTCGCTTGCGAGCGCGCTCGGCGGAGGTTTCCACGTGTTGACGCGCCTTCTGGGCACGCCCACCGACCTCCTGCCTTGCCCGGTCGGGCGCCTGGCGGAGCTGCGCCAGGAGGCGCTCGAGCTGGCTGATCAGGTCGTCGGCCTGGTCGCGTCCGCGTGTGACCAGGCGGCCGACGATCTCGTCGGCGTCGCTGCGGGTCATGCGGCCGCGCCGGACGGCATCGTCGATCACGTCCTGGAGGCGGTCACGGGAGATCGTGACGGTCTTCTCGAGCGCGTCGCGGAACGCCTGGACGCTCTGGTCGGCGCGTGAGCTCTCCGCGGAGCGGTTGCTCTGCTGCTTCCCCTGGCCCTTCGCTGCCGTTGCCATGGCCGTGACTATCCCATACCAGCGAACTTTCCAATCACGGGGTTGTGGTCGGAGAGGCGGATTTGCAGCCCGGTTTCCCAGTCGGTGACGTCGCGCGCCTCGGGTGGCAGCGCGGCCGGGCGCTCGACGACCTCGAGGCCTCGGACGAGCAGGTGGCTGAGGCGGTCCGGGGCGGTGCGGGGTGCGAGGCTGAAGCGCTCCTCGAGCTGGTCGAAGGCGGCGCTCGCCTTCGGCCGGACGTTGAAGTCGCCGCCGAAGATCAGGGGGCCTGATCCGGCGAAGGCCGTGGCGCGGCCGGCGGCGTCCAGGAGCTCGTGCTCGGCAGAGGGCGGGCTGGTGCTGACGTGCATGTTCGCGACGCAGAGGCCGGACTCCATCCGGGTTAGCGCCATGACGCGGGTCTCGGGACGCCGGGTCAGCACCTCGCGCCGCCGCTCTGCGATCGGGCCGGCACCAGGGCGGACCAACGTCGTGTTCGAACCCCCCTCCCAGGCGCCGAGGAGATCGGGGCGCCAGCGTCCGATACGGGAGGTGATCGGCTGCAACCAGTTCCGCCCGCTGAACGCCCGGTGGGCCTCGGCGCCGCAGGCCATCGCCATGCGGCTCTTCCACGCCGGCGGGAACTCCTGGAAGATCGCGACGTCCCAGTCGATGCCGCGGACGAAGTCGGCGAAGAGGTCGAAGAGGTCCCAGTTCGTCTGCTCGTAGCGCTTGCCGAGGCGAGGCCCACGCCGCCAGCTGCCCTTGTGTGCACGAACCTGGAGCTCGGGCTCCGGGGGCCAGTCGCGGCCGTGGAACACGTTCCATGTCATCGCGTTGAGCTGCACGGCCCTAGTATCGGTCGCTTCGTGGTTCCGCCAACTGCCCAGCTCCCGGCCAGCAACTTCCTCACCGGGGAGGAGCTCGACCGCGATGAGCTTCTGGCCCTGCTCGACCGCGCCGAGGAGTTGAAGCGCGGCCGTGGACAGGGGGAGGGGGGCGACTCGCTCGCCGGCCGCTCCGTGGCGCTGGTCTTCGAGAAGCCGTCCACGCGCACGCGCGTCTCATTCGAAGTGGGCGTGTCTGAGCTCGGCGCGACCCCGATCGTGCTGCGCGCCGACGAGCTGCAGCTGAGCCGCGGCGAGTCGATCGCCGACACCGGGCGGATCCTCTCCGGCTACCTGCACGGCATCGTGATCCGCTCGGGTTCGGACGAGCGGGTGCGCGAGCTGGCGGAGGGCGCGAGCGTGCCGGTGGTCAACGGGCTGACGCCGGAGCACCACCCCTGCCAGGCGCTCGCCGATCTGCTCACCCTGAAGGAGCGCTTCGGGGAGCTCGAGGGCCTTCGCCTCGCTTACGTCGGCGACGGGAACAACGTGGCCCGGTCCCTGGCGATCCTGGGGCGGAAGGCCGGCGTGAACGTGGTGATCGCCAGCCCGGACGGGTATCGGATCGATGAGGGTCTCGCCGAGATGACGGATGACCCACGGACGGCCGTGGCGGGAGCCGATGCGATCTACACCGATGTCTGGGTGAGCATGGGGGACGAGGAGGAGGCCGAGAGGCGGCGGCGGGACCTCGCCCCGTTCCAGGTGAACGAGGAGCTGCTGGCCGTCGCTTCGGACCGAGCCATCGCCCTGCACTGCCTGCCCGCCCACCCCGGTGAGGAGATCACCGCCGAGGTCCTCTACGGGGAGCGCTCCGCGGTCTGGGATGAGGCCGAGAACCGCCTGCACGCGCAGAAGGCGCTGCTCGAGCGGCTGCTCAGCGGCTGACCCGCGTCAGTCGTCGAGCGGCTCGCAGACGACCACAGGGATGCGCCTGCTGGCCACATCGGCCCTGCGCTGGTAATCGTCGTAGCCGGGATAGAGCTGCGTCGCCAGCCTCCACAGCTCGCTGCGCTGCTCTCCCTCTGCCTCTCGCGCGCGGTAGACGCCGCCGCGTCCACCGGACCAGAGCTCGACCTCCGGGTTCGCCGTGATGTTGTGGAACCACGCCGGATGCTTCGCCTTTCCGGTCTGGGAGGCGATCACGATGACGTTGCCGCCCTCGGTGAAGTACAGGAGCGGGGTGCTTCGCCTCTTGCCGCTCTTCGCGCCCGTGTGGGTGAGAAGGACGGTGGGTGCACCGCTCGGCATCTTCAGCAGACCGCGGCTGGCGCGCATCAGGTACGGGTCGACCTTGTTCGCGACGTTCAGGGCCATCCAGCTGCCGAACCTGGTCTTCGCCAGCCAGCGGGTCGCCCTCTGGACCGGATTGCGCGGCGTCGCCGGATCGAAGTCTGGGACCCGTCCCACGAGCGCAGCCTAGACTGGCTCTGGGCCCCGTGGTGTAACGGTTAGCACGCGAGGTTTTCAACCTCGTAGCGCGGGTTCGACTCCCGCCGGGGCTACTGCGCCAGCGACCGACGGCAGCGACGCACCTGCTTCGCGATTGCCCGGGCGCGCACGATGTAGCCGGTGGCGTTGGGGTGGACGCCGTCCGGGCCGAACCAGCGGCGGTTGTGGGCCGCGATCGCGGCCCAGTCGACCACTCGCAGATGGTCGTTGCGGTTCGCGATTCGATTGAGCACCCGGTTGTACCCGGCGTAGGTCGCCCCGCCGACGGCGGGCCGAACGATGTTCGGCCACACGACGCAACCCCGTCTGCCGGCGGCCCGCAGCGACTTCCGCACAGCCGCCGCGAAGCTCCCGGTCGCATGGGGATCGTCGTTCGTCCCGAGGCTCGCCACGACTACCGGCGGGAGCCCATGCCCCCTCCGCGCCAGCTCGGCCGCCCCCTCGGGAGCGTGCTTGGAGATCGAAACCGAGCTTCGGATCCTCCAGCCGTGCAGGTAGCGAGGGAGATAGGGCCTCGTCCCCACGGCGAGCGAGTCCCCGACCACGAAGAGGCGCTTCCCGGGCGCGTACCGTCCGGATCCCCCGGCCGCAGGCGCCACGGGCCAGATCACGAGGGCAGCCACAGCCAGGGCGGCCGCCCGTCTAGTCACCGACCGCACCTGCCGACGTTCCTCCGTAGGCCCTGACGCCGCTGCAGCTCGCGATCGCGCCGGCGATCGCCTGCGCCCGTATCGCGTATCCACTCGGTGTGGCGTGGACGCCATCGGAGCCGAGCACCCCGGGCTGCGATCGCGCGATCCCGGCCCAGTCGGCCACGACCAGGTTCGGCCGGCTGAGCGAGAGCCGGGTGAGAACGCGGTTGTAGCCCGCGTAGCTCACGCCGGCGTACGGCGGGCGGGCGATGTTCGCCCAGATCACGCACCTCGACGGCCCCGCCGCGTCCATCACCGCTTCCACCTCTCCGGCGAATCTCGCCGTCTCGCTCGGGTTGTCGTTCGTGCCGAGGCTGACGACGATCACGCTGGGCAGGCTTCCCCTGGAGAGGATCTCGGCCACCCCATCCGCGGTATGCCGGTCCGTGTGGGCCGAGGTCACGATCCGCCACCCGGGAAGCAGCTGCGCGAGCGGCGCCTGGGTTCCCACCGCGAGCGAATCACCCACCACGAGCACGGGTCCCGAGGAGGTGCCGCCTGTCGCGCCGGCCGGGGCCTCGCCCTCCGCTTCGGGCACGGCCGCGCGGGCCCCGCGGCTCGCCTCCTTCGGCCCATGCGCGTGCGGCGCCCCGGCGATGGTCCCATACAGGGCGAGCAGGATCAGCAGCAGGGTCCCCATACCACGCCGAACTTATTGGATCTGGCGCGAGGGGCACTCAACTACCCTGCCTGGGTGCTTCCGGAGATCCACATCGGGCCGCTGACCCTGCAGACGTTCGGGATCTGCTTCGCGCTGGCCTTCCTCGCGGCCGGGGCGGTGGTCTGGCGGCGGCTGGGGGAGCTCGGCAAGCCGGTCGACTGGGCCTACGAGATCGGCTTCGCCGCCCTGGTCGGGGGCCTGATCGGCGCCCGCTTGGACTTCATCATCGAGAACTACAGCGACGTCAAGGGCGACCTGCTCGGCAACATCTTCTCCGGCTCCGGACTGGTCTGGTACGGGGGCGCGATCGGGGGCGCGATCGGCGTCCTGCTCTGGGCCCGGTGGCGCGACTATCTCACCCTCACCCGGCTCGACGTGGCTGCCCCGGCCCTCGCCATCGGCTACGCGATCGGCCGCTGCGGCTGCCAGGTCTCAGGCGACGGCGACTACGGCAAGGCCTGGGACGGCCCCTGGGCGATGGCCTATCCCGACGGGACCAAGCCAATCGACACTCCGGTCCACCCGACACCGGTCTACGAGACGCTCGCGATGGGACTCGTCACCCTGGTGCTCTGGCAGCTGCGGGACCGCCTCACGAACGGTCTGCTCTTTGCGCTCTACCTACTGCTCGCAGGGACGGAGCGCTTCCTGGTCGAGTTCATCCGCCGCAACGGCGACGTCGCCCTCGGCCTCACCGAGGCGCAGCTGATCAGCCTGGCGATGATGGTTGCCGGCGGGGTCTGGCTGGCACTCGCCCTGCGGCGCGCTCCGCG
>DATAPB010000132.1:0-4279 GCA_036265435.1 Solirubrobacterales bacterium
GAGGGTGGGCGGATCGAACGCCAAGCACAGCTCGGCGGTGCTGCGTTCACGCCAGTCACGCCCCTCGACCCTCAACGCGGCCTCCAGTTGAGGCGGCGAGGCGATCATCTCGCTCCGGCGCGGCCCGCACAACCCTTGGGCCCGCGGCGTCCGCGAGCAGCTGCATACGCCAGGATCGTCGGAGTGCAAGGGCCGGCGAACCTCCGGGTCCCGCCCTGGGCGCGGCACGGCAGACCACACCCGGCGGGGAACGGACCTTCTGCCGACTGGTCCTTTCGCGTGAACTCGACCTCCCGCCGGATACCGGTGAGCTCCCGCCGTGGGCGGAGGAGCGGGGGTGAAGAAGCGTGCTTCTCCTCGGAAGAAGCAACGTCCCTTATTCGGCGGCCGCGCGAGGCCGTCGCGCGGGCGGCCGTAGGATGGCGGCCGGTGGAGCTCGTCGACCGTCTGTCGGGAAATCGAGTTGGGCGGAGGGCGAGATTTCGGTCCACGGGCCAGTAGCTCGGTCTTCGGGCATATTCGCCGGCGACGCCAGGTGCGGCTTCGACGAGATGATGCGTGTGCTCCGGCCCTCCGGGCGCGCTCTGTTTTCGGTGTGGCCGGCCAGGTCGTACTGAGGCGGAACCAAGAAGTCCGAGGCGAGCTGATCCGCCTGAGTTTCGATCATCTCAGGATTGACGTTCCGCTTTCGGGCTGATCCTGTGGGTGCTGGACACGGAGGGGATCTCGGGCCCGGTCAACGCCTCGGCGCCAAACCCGGTGACGAACAAGACGTTCTCGAAGCTCCTTGGCAAGGTGCTGAAGCGCCCGTGGGCCGCTAGCCCTACTCCGCGAGGAGCGTCTCCATCCGGCTGAGCGACAACCGGAGGCCTTCGGCGAAGCCCTCTGCCATGGCCTCCATCCCCTCGCGCGAGAAGAATGTGGCGCGCACTGTCATCCGGGTGCCGCCGTCGTGCTCCGAGAGTTCCATCGCTATTCCCGTGAGCGCGAGGCCGTCGTTTGGTTGGCCATCTTCGTCAACGTCGGCGTCGCTCAGCACGAGTGAGCGCGGCGGATCAACTGCTTCGATCCGCCACACGCCCTCGTGCTTGTCGCCGTCGGGACCCGTCATCACGTGGGCCATCTCGGCGCCGGCGCTCAAGTCGTAGGGCTCGAAGGTCGTCAGATACTCCGGCGGTCCCCACCAGCGCCCGAGCTTCTCCGAGTTAGCCCAAAGCTCCCACACCTCTTCGACCGACGCCTCGAAGTCGGCGACGACCGTGAGGGTCAGGTTGTCGAGGTCGGGTTCGACGGTGGTGACGGACATGGAGGCTTCCTTTCGTTGGGTGTTGTCAGTCGGATTCGAGGAGCTCGGACATCCGCTCGACCCGGCCACGCCAGACCTCTTCGAGGTCGTCGAGCGCTCGCCGTGCCTCGGCGAGCGTCTCGGGTGCGGCCTCGACGAGCTGCTCGCGGCCACGCCGGCGCTTCGTGACGAGCCCGGCGCGCTCGAGGACGACGACGTGCTTCTGCACGGCCGCGAACGACATCGGGTACGCGTCGGCGAGTCTCGAGACCGACGATGCGTCCATCCCCGCGCGCCGCAGGATGTCGCGACGCGTCGAGTCGGCGAGCGCGTGGAAGACGTCGTCGGTCTTGCTCTTCGTTTCTACAACCATTTGGTTGTAGACTATCAGAGCTAACGCGCGGGGAGTACCTCGCCGTCCTCCACCCGGTACGCAGCCAGCGGCGCGTCGAGCGTCGTCTCGCCCTCCTCGGTGATCGAGTACGTGCCGAGGACGGAATCGCGCTCGGTGCCGTCGAAGTAGGCCTCGACGACCGAGGAGCGCGAGAGCGGGTCGTCGGCCCTGTCGATCGCCCCCAGGGCCGAAGCCATCGCCTCATACCCGTAGGCGACCCAGGGGCCGGGCTCGCGCCCGTACTCGTCCTCGAACCGTGTGAGCATCTCCTGGCCCGCGTCCGGAAGATCCTGCGGTTCGGCGGGACCGGAGATGACGTCTTCGGAGCCGAAGCTCTCGCGTACGACCGCGTCGGAGGGCAGGACTCGCGCGAATGTCCTCTCCCCCGTCGCCTGCACGTCCTCGGGCACCGAGTCGTCCAAGGTCTCCGTGACGACGAGGTCGGTCGCGCCCGAGCCCGGTGCGACTTGAAGGACGTCCGCCGAGTTGGTGATCGGAACCGAGGTCCGGCTCGTCGCCGAGTCGAGCTCTCCGATGTATGCGATCGCGGTCGAGTCCTCCGTTGCGGTGCGAGCGTTGTGGCCCGCCGTGACCGGGTCGGAGCGGCTCTCGTTGCGGCCCGCGACGTCCAGGCTCGGCGGTGACGGCGATGCCGCCGGCCTCGCTCTCGGCATCGGCGAGCGCGAGACGCGCACCGTCGGCCACGTCGCGTCCCTCGGCTCCGGCAGGCCCGGTCATCGGTGCACTTACGTAGATCGTCAGTTCGGGATCGCCTGTGGCCTCCGATTGACCGCAAGCCGGGACAACGACAGCTACAAGGGGGATGACCAAGGCGGTCACGAGGGCGCGAAGCCGCAATTTCGGGCGAGACCGGGGTTGTGGCCGATTCCCCGCACCGATCCTCGCCGAACGACTCGGCATCCACCAAGCCCGCGCAGCGCAATGGGCGCGCGCCGCCGGCGCCACCTACAGCGGCTACGTCGAGCTGCGCGCGTGACGTCGGCGACGTTCCGTAAGCGGATCCCTTACATACATGGCCTGTGATCCGGCGGGGGTATCACGATCGCCCGGAACACAGCGCCACGAGATCCTTGGGTGGCCCGAGGCCGCGCCGATCCGAGGTCGGGTATTCAGCGCCTGGTTTCGTACCTGGTCAGGAGCACGCCGCCGGGAAACGTCCGGGTCTCCACCAGGTTCAGGTTCACCCAGTTGTCCAGGGCCGTGAAGAACGGCGTGCCGCCGCCCACCAGGACCGGGTGGGTGACGATCGCGTACTCGTCGATCAGCCCGGCCCGCATGGCCGCCGCGCCGAGGGTGGCGCCGCCGACGTCCATGGGACCGCCGTCCTCAGTCTTGAGCCGGGTGATCTCGGTGACTGCGTCGCCGGTGACCAGACGGGCGTTCCAGTCGACCGCGCTGGCCGTCGAGGAGAACACCACCTTCGGCATGTCTCGCCAGCGGCGGGCGAACTCGATCTGCGCCGGTGTGACGCCAGGCTGCTGGTCGGCGGTCGGCCAGTGGGAGCTCATCGTCTCCCACAGTCTGCGCCCGTACAGCGCCAGGCCCGTCGCCCCCACCCGGTCGGACCACCACTGGAACAGCTCGTCGCTCGGCACGCTCCAGCCGAGGTCGTCGCCGGGCGCGGCGATGTAGCCGTCCAGGCTCACGTTCATGGCAAAGGTCAGTTTCCGCATGGCGTCAGCCTCCCGGTAAGTCGGTATTCGGCGTACAGACCAACACGGCGCGGAAAATTCATCGGTCAGACCACAGCCCGAGCGGCTCGCCCGTGGTTTCTTCTGAGCGGCAGCGGACAGGTCACTACATCTAGAAGCGCTCCGCGAACAGCTCGGCGACCCGCTTCATTTCACGCTCCTGTACTTGAGGTGGGTGACGCCGGGGGCCTCGACGGCGCGGACCTGCTCGAGCTGCACCTCCGCGTCCCCGAGGTTGTCGAAGAGGCGAGCACCGCCGCCGAGCAGCACCGGAACGACGTGGAGCTCGAGTTCGTCCAGCAGTCCCGCTGCCAGGTACTGCTGCGCGACCTGGCCGCCGCCCCACAGCATGACGTCCTTGCCGCCGGCGGCCTCCCTGGCCTGGTCGAGCGCGGACTCGATGCCGCCGGTGACAAAGTGGTACGTGGTCCCTCCTTCCATCACCACAGGATCACGCGGGTGATGGGTGAGAATGAACACCGGGTAGTGGTAGGGAGGCTCGTCGCCCCACCAGCCCGTCCACTGCTCGTCGCCCCAGGGCCCACCGCCGATCGGGCCGAACATGTTTCGACCCATCACGCCGGCCCCGATGTTCTCGACCACTTCCTCGACGACCCGCGTGCTCGGGTTCACCTCGCCGCCTTGCTTGCCGTGGGCTTGGCGCCAGGCGGCCAGCGGAACCACCCAATCGTGGAGCCGCTCGCCGCCCTCGCCGAGCGGGTTCTCCTCGCTCTGGTTCGGGCCGGCGACGAAGCCGTCCAGCGAGATCGAGATGTGACACCGAAGCTTGCTCATCGTGCCTCCGGAGTTGGCGGCCGCTGTGACCGTAGGTTCTTGCTGAATGCCTCTTGACCTGTCGGCGCCGGAAAACTCATCGCGGGCGGGCCG
>DATAPB010000133.1:0-6183 GCA_036265435.1 Solirubrobacterales bacterium
CCCGGCCAGCCGGCGGCGAGGCGCTGGTGGACCAGCCGGATCGCCATCGACCCCTCCCCCACTGCGGACGCGACGCGCTTGATCGAACCCGAGTGCACGTCACCGATGGCGAAGATCCCCGGCCGGCTCGTCTCCAGGAAGAGCGGGGAATCGCCGTCGTACTCGCTCAGGTCGTCGCCCTGGACGTCGCGGCCGGTGAGCAGGAAACCGTGGTCGTCCGTTGCGAGCTGACCATCGAGCCAGGCGGTGTGCGGTGACGCCCCGATGAAGACGAAGAGGGCCTTGGCGGGGAGCGACGTGCGCTCGCCGGTTCGGTTGTTCAGGACCGTCACGGACTCGAGCTCCCGGTCGCCGCCGAGCTCGACCACCTCCGTGTCGAGGCAGACGATGAGGTTCTCGGTCCGCTCCACCTGATTCACCAGGTAGCGCGACATCGACTTGCCCAGGTCGTCGCCGCGAATCAGGAGCCTGGTCCCCGGGCTCCTCCTGCTGAGGAACACCGCGGCCTGTCCCGCCGAGTTGCCGCCGCCAACGACCACGATTGGGTCGCCGGCGCAGAGCTGGGCCTCGGCCTCTGTCGCCGCGTAGTAGACACCCCCCATCTCGAACTCCGCGAGCCGAGGCACGTCGAGCCGCCGGTACTGCGCTCCGGTGGCGATGACGAGTGTACGACCGGTCGCGACCTCACCGCTCGAGAGGCTGACCTCGTGCCGGCCCGGCTCGGTTCTCAGTCCGACGGCCTCCGCGGGCATGGTCAGCCGGACTCCGAACTTGATCGCCTGGACGCTCGCCCTCTGGGTCAGCTCGCTCCCGGAGACGCCGGCCGGGAAGCCCAGGTAGTTCTCGATCCGGGCGGACGTACCGGCCTGACCGCCGGTCGCGACCGCTTCGACGCCCTGTGTGTCGAGCCCCTCGGACGCGCCGTAGAGCGCGGCGGAGATGCCGGCCGGGCCGGCGCCGACCACGACCAGATCGCACATCGTGGGTGTCGTCCCCCGACTGCCGACCCCGAGCGCCCTCCCCAGCTCGGCGTTCGTCGGGTTGTGCAGCGTCTTTCCCGGACCCAACATCACCATCGGGGTCTCGTCCGGCTCGGTATGGAACTCGCGGAGCAGAGCCTCGGCGCTCTCGTCCTCCTCGAGGTCGATCCAGTGGTAGGGCATCCGGTTACGGGCCAGGTACTCGCGAAGGCGCCGCGTGTCCGACGAGAACCGGGAGCCGATCACCCTGATGCCGGTTCCGACCCCGATCAGGATCTGGCGCCTGGCCATGAATGCGCCGAGGATCAGGTCACTGAGGGCCTTGTCCTGGTCGACGATCTCGCGCAGCTTCTCGAGGGGGACCTCGATCACCTCGCCGCGATCCCGCACGACGCCGCTCAGATACAGGCGCTGGCCGACCAGCAGGCCGAGCTCGCCGAGAAAACGATGCTCGCCGTGGATGGCGATCACCCGGTCGTCCCTGCCGTAACCCTCGACGATGGCGACGGCGCCGGACTCGACGATGAAGAAGCTCTCGCCCTCCTCCCCCTCGGCGAAAAGGACTTCCCCGGGCTCAACCTTTCGCACCCGACCGAGCGCTCGGAACCGCGCCCTCTGGTCCTCGTCGAGACGCGGAAAGGCCCCCAGGCCACGGCGATCGGGGGTCTCCGGCTCCCCCAGCCCGACCGGCCGTCCGCGCTCACCGCTCTCAGTGCTCACTGTGCTTCCCGGCGACCAGCTCCAGCGCATGCGGCAGCGCCCCCGCGATCGCCTCGCCCGCCTCCTCGATGCTCTTCGGGCTACCGGGGAAGTTGACGATCAGGGTGGTTCCGCGGATGCCGGCGACCGCGCGCGAGAGCATCCAGTGGCGGGTGTGCGGGCGGGATGCCGCCCGCATCGCCTCCGGGATCCCCGGCGCCTCGCGCTCGATCACCGCGCGGGTGGCCTCGGGGGTCAGGTCGCTCGGGCCGAACCCCGTGCCACCGGTCGTGAGCACGAGATCGCATCCCTCGGCGTCGCTCCAATGGACGATCCGCGCGGAGATCAGCTCGCGATCGTCGGTGATCACCTCGCGCCCCGCGATCTCGGCCCCGAGCGAGCCCGCGAGCCGCGCGAGGCCGTCACCGCTCTCGTCGCCGCCCTCCCCTGGGGCCCGCGATGTGGAGATCGTCAGGATGGCGGCCCGCACACCTCAGCCCCCGGCACCGCGATCGCCCGGCGGCGTCTCCCTGTGCCACTCACCGCTTCGCCCACCTGACTTCTCGAGCAGGGCGATCCGCTCGATCGCCACTCCGCGCTCGAGCCCCTTGACCATGTCGTAGACCGTGAGGGCGGCGACCGCGACGGCGGTCATCGCCTCCATCTCGACGCCGGTCTGGCCCACCGTCCGCGTCTCCGAGGTGAGCCCCACGGTCCCCGCCTCCTCGTCCACATGGACCTCCAGCCCTACGTAGGTGAGCCCGAGCGGATGCGCCAGCGGAATCAGTTCATCGGTGCGCTTCGCGGCCTGGATGCCCGCCAGCCGAGCCGTCCCGGCTACGTCCCCTTTCCGGGAGTCCCCACGGGCCACGGCCCGCGCCGTCTCGGGCGTCATGCGCAGGACGGCCTCGGCACGGGCAAGTCTCTCCGTCGTCTCCTTGCTGCCCACGTCCACCATCCGGGCGGCCCCCTCCTCGTCGAGATGCGGGAGCTCGCTCAAGGCGCCGAACCGCCGTCGCCCACGCGCGTGGGCGGCACCGCGCCCTCCACCCAGCCGCCGACCTCGCTGTCCCCGCCCGACTCGACCTCCCGCTTCCAGATCGGAGCCTCTGCCTTGATCCGGTCGATCGCCGCCCGGGCGCCCGAGAAGGCCTCCTCGCGGTGGGGGGCCGAGACGGAGACGATCACGCTCGACTCGCCCAGCGGGACGGAGCCGATCCGGTGCTCGGCCGCCGCGGCGGCCAGACCGTGGTGCTCGACGCACTCGCGCAGGATCTCGGCGATCCGTTCCTCCGCCATCTCTCGGTAAGCCTCGTACTCGAGGCGGGAGACGTCGCGCGTCGTGCCCTGAAAGGTGACGATCGCCCCGGCCTCGGGACGGGAGACGAGTCCCGCGAGGGATTCGAGCGAGAGCGGCCCATCGGTGATTCGGACGTGCACCGTCTCGTGCTCGCCGCCGCTGACGGGCGGCACGAGCGCCAGCTCGTCGCCCGAGGAGAGCGGGGTATCCGGGTCCGCGTAGTCGCGGTTGACCGCCAGCCGCACCGGCATCCGCTCCAGCACCTCTTCCAGCTCCGGCCTGGCCGAGAGCTGCTCGAGCGCCTCCGCGACGGTGGCGCCCTCATCGAGCTCCACCTCGATCGAGTCCAGGCCGGCGCGCTCGCGCAGGACTGCGAATAGACGCACCGTCACCGTCATCGGGCCGATCCTAGACCCCGCCCGTCGGCAGCAGCTCGAGTTCGACCGTGTCCCCGGCGAGGGGCTGGTCGGCGCCCGCCGGCACGATCGTGAGGGCATCCGCACCCAGCATCGAGGTGAGGACGTGGGAATCCTGGTTGCCGGTCGGCTGCGCATGCCAGCCGTCGGCGCGCAGCTCGAGGCGGCACCGAACGGCATGAGCGCGACCCGGCGGCTTCGGCAGGTCCTGATCCAGAACCGCCCGGAGGCGTTGGACTGCCTCCGGCGCTCCGGTCATCCTCTCGATCGCCAAGCGCACGAAGAGTAGGAAGGTGACCATGGCGGAGACGGGATTGCCCGGAAGCCCGAAGACCAGCGCACCCTGCGGGGCGACACCGAACCAGGTCGGCTTGCCGGGCTTCAGCGCCACCCGCCAGAAGACCTGTTGGATCCCGAGGGAGGCAAACGCCTCCTTGACGTGATCATGGCCGCCCACCGAGACGCCGCCGCAGACGACGACGAGATCGGCATCAAGGATTCGCTCGATCGCGGCACGGGTGAGCTCGGCATCGTCCCTGACCGTCTCCGTGCTCACCACCTTGGCTCCGGCGCTCAGGGCGAGCGCCGGGATGGTGTAGGCGTTGGAGTTGCGAACTCCGCCCGGCTGGGCCGGGTCATCCGGCTCCAGGAGCTCATCGCCGGTGGTCAGCAGCGCCAGGCGCGGGCGCCGGACGCAGCTGACCGACGCAGCCCCGACCGACGCGAGCACCCCGAGCTCGGCCGCACCTATACGAGCGCCACGACTGAGCACCCTTGTTCCCGGCTCGATGTCGTCTCCGGCGTGCCGGACGTTGGTGCCCGGCTTCACCTCGGCCCCGACCTCGACGCGTCCGTCCGCAACGCTCGTGTCCTCCACGCGGACGACCGAATCGGCTCCGTCCGGGATCACCGCCCCCGTCGAGATCCCGATCGCCTCCCCGCTGCGCAGGGCGGCTCGCGCGGGACGGCCCGCCCGCGACTCGCCAGCGACGGTGAGGGTCACCGGCGCCGCGGACCCGGCACCGCGAGTGTCCTCGGCCCGCACCGCGAAGCCATCCATCGAGGAGTTGTCGAAGCCGGGAACGGGGTCCGCGCTCACGATGTCGACCGCGAGGATCCGGCCGCGAGCCTCGCGCAACGGCACGGGCTCTGCGTCCAGGGAGCTGACGCGCTCCAGGACCAGACGGCGCGCGTCCTCCAGGTCGATCGGCCTATCCGAGGACGCTTGCGTCAGGACGTCCTCACTCGACTCCGAGCATCACGTCGCTCGCCTTGATCACGGCGGTCACGTCCTTCCCCGGCTCTATGCCGAGCTCGCGAACCGCCTCGACCGTCACCGACGCCACCAGCCTCATGCCGTTGACCTCGAGCTCGACGTTCGCGATCGCCTCCCCTTGCGTGACGTTCTTGACCGTTCCCGGAAGCTTGTTTCGCGCGCTGATCTGCAAGTTCTTCTCCTTCTGTTGCGGACTCGTCCTCTCCAGCGTCGAGGCTAGATCATCCACCTCAGGGCCCAGCGGGCGATCGGGTGAACGGCCTGCATAGGCAGAACCGCTCGCTGCCATACTGCGTCACGATGGAGGATCTGAGCCTCGGCGAGGCGGCGCGAGCGATCGGAGTGAGCGTCGACACTCTGCGCCGCTGGGACCGCGGGGGCAAGCTCGAGACCACCCGGGACTCGCGCAACCGCCGTCGGGTGCCGGCGGCTGAGATCGAGCGCCTGCGGAATGCCCCGCCGCGGCACCGCACCGAGGCCACCTTCTCGGCGCGAAACCGTTTCCCCGGAACGATCAGCTCCGTGGAGGTCGCCGGGGTGATGGCCCTGGTCGAGATCGAATCCGGGCCCCACCGGATCACCGCGGCGATCACGAGGGATTCGGTCGAGGAACTCGGGCTCGAAAAGGGCGTCCGGGCGACCGCCACGGTGAAGGCGACCTCCGTGATGATCGACCGGGACGGCTGAGACTTACCTATGTAGTGCATATGTAATGATCGGCGCGCGAATGGGCGCAGCCGAACGCAGAAGCACGCGCCACCTCGCCCTGCTGGTCGTTGCACTCGCCTGCCTGACGGGGATGACGGGCTGCGGCGGCGACGGCGACGACTCTGATCAGCTGGTGGTCTCGGCCGCGGCATCTCTGGATACGGCCTTCAACGACTACGTGGACGCCGCGGGCATCGACGCCAAGATGTCGTTCGCCGGATCGGACGAGCTCGCCGCCCAGATCCGCCAGGGGGTGAAGCCGGACGTCTACGCGGCGGCAAATACGTCCCTGCCCGACGAGCTGCACAAGGAGGGACTCGTCGGCGAGCCGACGGTGTTCGCGACAAACACGCTGGTCCTGGCGGTCCCGGAGGACTCGCAGATCGACTCCCTCGACGACCTGACCAAACCGGGCACGTCGATCGTGATGGGTGACCCGACGGTTCCAGTCGGTTCCTACACGCGTGAGGTGCTCGATCAGCTTCCGGAAGACCAGCGCAACGCGATCTACGACAACGTGCGCTCCGAGGAACCCGATGTGAGCGGCATCTCGGGAAAGCTCACCCAGGGGGGGGCCGACGCGGGCTTCGTCTACATCACCGACGTGACCGCCAGCAGCGGTCAGCTGAAGCCGCTCCAGCTGCCGGCGGACCTGCAGCCCAACGTTGCCTACGGGGCCGCGGTCGTCACCGGCGCTAAGAATCCGGACGGCGCCCGCGCGTTCATCCAAGGTCTGCTCAGCGGGGACGGGGCCACGGCGCTCAAGGAGGCCGGCTTCAAGCCTCCGCCGAGCTGATGCGCAGA